>CAMATH010000011.1 GCA_945860955.1 Planctomicrobium piriforme | reverse complement strand
GGCGTCTGCTCCGCCGCCGGGATCTCGATTCCCGCGATGACGATCGGTTGGATTGGCTGGGGGTCTGACTGGCTCATGCGCCATACATTCCCCGAAAAACCGACTTTGAGTAAATACCAGTTTCCGAGGGGTTATTGAGCAGTTACCAGTGGGCCCATGCGATCGCTCCCGGGGCGCACATCCTACTGGTCCAATCTTACAACTCGAGTCTGAGCAGTTTGATGAGCGCGGTGGACTACGCGCGCAAGCAATCGGGAGTGGTTGCGATCTCGTTGAGTTGGGGGGGGACCGAAACTTCGACGCAGACCACCTACGATAAATATCTGACCACACCGACCGGTCACACGGGAATCACATTTGTCGCGGCGTCGGGGGACACCGGGGCGGTCCCGCTGTACCCGTCGGTCTCGTCCAATGTTGTATCCGTCGGTGGAACGACACTGAGCCTTTCGGGTTCCGATTATCTCTCAGAATCGGGCTGGAGCGGCAGCGGTGGTGGCGTCAGCAAGTACATCGCGAAGCCCTCATTTCAAGCCACGGTGACCCAGAGTTCCACCAAACGGACAACTCCCGATGTCGCTTATGACGCCAACCCCGCCAGCGGAGTGTACGTCTACTTTACCGGGTCGGGCGCGACGACCGGGAGCTGGTTGACAGTCGGCGGGACCAGTGCGGGGGCCCCCCAGTGGGCCGCTCTGGTCGCGATCGTCGGCCAAGGGCGGAGCCTCTCGGGCAAGGCCCCACTCAACGGCAAGACGGAGCTTCTCCCCGCGTTGTACAATCTGCCCGCGACAGATTTTCATGACGTGGTCACCGGAAGCACCCAATCGGGAACGACAATTCTGAAGGCGGGGGTCGGATACGATCTCGTGACAGGAAGGGGCACGCCCCGCGCCAACTTGGTGGTCTCACATCTGGTCAGCGTGGGGACGAGTTTCGCCAGTTCGGTCAAAACCGTGGGTGCGACGACTTCTACCTCGTCAAAACTGGCCACGAGTGCCTTTGATGTCGGCCCCGAAGTCTCCGCGATTTCCGCCCAGGGAATCTTCACCGAGGTTGATCCTCCCCCCGCCTTCGACGCCGCGCTCGATTTCGTGGAGACGGCGACCGAAGGAGGACCAGTCGCGACAGTTTACGAATCCGCAATCATCACCACCGAAACGTCCCGGCCAGCCACCGAAGGGGCTGTGTCGCGCGTGATCTGGTCCCTCGCGATGCCGATCGCGGAGTCTCGCCCGATCAAGACTGCATCCAAAAACACCGGCTCCGACGTCACAGTCGAACTCGCGGCCAACGTCGCGACTTCCAGAAGGCTCACCACCCCGCAACGCGACCTGCGTCAAGACACGTCCAAACTCCAACTCTTCAGCGAACTGGCGCGCAGTTGACCCCCGGCGAGCAAAGTGGCGTCCGCCCTCTGCGTCAAACCACATTTCCTCATCCCCCCTCCTCCCCAAAAGGAACCTCAACTCCAGCCCGCGACCCAAACTCGCGCATCCCTCATCCGCTGGCCTCCTCAACGCGGCCGCATCCCTGGCCCAAGTCAGGGATGCGGCCGCGTGGTATTTCCTTTCTGCAAAGGGAAATCAACACTCCCCGTCAACGATCGCTTTACAGCGACCGTTCGGCGTGCGAACATCTGGCTTCGTGCATCCATCGCTTCGCCCGCCCCATTGGACCTGCCTCGAGAGAACTCGAATCATGAGTCAATCGCTTTCCCGCCGCGCGTTTCTCGAACATTCCGCAGCCGCCTCTCTCCTCGCGGCCGGCCTTCACATCTCGGGCACTCCGGTTCGAGCTTCGCAATCTCCGAACGAGAAACTGAATATCGCGGCGGTCGGCGTGGCGAACAAAGGGGGCCACAACATCGACGAACTCGCCGGCCAGAATTTCGTGGCGCTGTGCGATGTCGACGAAAACTACCTGACCCAGTGGGGCGAAAAGCACCCCAAAGCCCGACGGTATCGCGATTACCGCGTGATGCTCGAGAAAGAGGCGAAGAACATCGACGCGGTCGTCGTCTCAACCGCCGACCATACCCACGCACCGGCGGCTTCCGTCGCGCTCGATCTGGGGAAGCACGTTTACTGCGAAAAACCTCTCTCTCACACCGTCGCCGAGGCGCGGGCCCTGTCGAAGCTCGCCAAGAAGAACAAACTGGCGACCCAGATGGGGACGCAGATCCACGCGACCGACAATTACCGCCGGGTGGTCGAAATCATCCAGGGCGGGGTGATCGGCAATGTGACGGCGGTCTACAACTGGTGCAACAAAGGCTGGTCCGACGGGCGGTTTCAATGTGGCTCTGTCGCCACCCCGAAACATCTCGACTGGGATCTGTGGCTCGGCCCCGCCAAGAGCCGTCCGTATTGCGAAAATGTCCATCCGGCGAATTGGCGGCGGTTTTGGGAATTCGGTTCGGGAACCTTTGGCGACATGGCGTGCCATGTGATGGACCTGCCGTTCTGGGCCTTGGGTCTGCGATTCCCGAAAAGCGTTTCGTGTACCGGCCCCGAACTCCACGCCGACGGCGCTCCCGCGTGGGCGAAGGCGACGTACGAATTCGTTGGTACTGGCGGGAAGCCGCTGATGTGCTACTGGGCCGACGGTGGCGCGAATTTCGATCTGGTCAAAGAGACGAAAGACTACGACGGCCAATCGCTGGCGACGTGGGGATTGGGAATTCTGTTCGTGGGTGACAAGGGGATGCTGGCGGCCGACTACGGTCGTCGGCAATTGCTCCCCAAGGACAAGGCCCAGGAGTTCAAACTCCCCGAGTCATCAATTCCCGCGTCGATGGGACATTGGAACGAATGGGTCCACGCTTGCAAGACCGGCGCGCCGACCTTGTGCAATTTCGACTACTCGGGAGCGCTCACGGAGACAGTCCTCCTGGGGATCGTCGCGTTCCGTGCCGGTGCCGGCTTCCAGTGGGATGCCGAAAACCTGAAGGCGAGCCTGCCGAAAGCCCAGGAATACGTGAGCAAAGAGTACCGCAAGGGATATGAAGTGGTTGGGCTGTAGAAATCTGTGGGAGACCCCAGATTACGCAGTTTTACTAACGCGACCCCCTGGGCCGATTCTGCCGGCTTTTCCGGCGGTAGCGGTCATTTGCAATGCAGCGGTAACTTTGGTTGAACCGAGAATAGGGATGGCGACGGTCGAAGATTCGTTCCCGCGCCTTCCCCATTGCGAATCGGTCTGCGATGCCATCCCCCAAGAACTCTTCCGATCCCCAGATCGCCCCGGTGGATTCCAGTCCCCGGGCGATCTCGATCCGCCGCATGTCACTGGCGGCGGCGGCGTTGTGTTGCTCCCTTTGTTGCGGGCTGCTGATTCAGCCCGCGATCTCGGAACCACCTGGTGAGCAGCCCCTCAGCGGCCTGCACCCGCTGATTCCCGCCGTCCCTTCCAAGCTGGAAAGCCCCTCGCTTCGCTTCACCGAAGCCTCGTCATTCATCGAACGGCTGTCCAAAAACGACGCGTCGTTCGAGGTGATCGTCGGGCATGGACGGACGCTCACGTTCTCCAAAGAACTGCAACAAGAGTCCGAGGAAGAGGCCACGCCCCCCAGCGTGTCGGTCGGGGATCCCATGATCGCCGACTTCGTCGTCGTGGGAAACCGCAATGTTCGCGTCTTCGGCAAACGGGTTGGTATCACTGACCTGTCGATCAGTACGAGCAACGGAAAGACATACAGCTACGAGCTGCACGTTGTTCTCGACCTCAAATTGCTTGAAGCTCGGCTGCTGCAACTCTTCCCCGACGCGCACGTTCGACTTGCCCACCTGGGATCGAAGCTCGTGGTGGAAGGCCAGGCACGCGACACGGTGCAACTGCGACAAATCAGCGAGGTGCTGAACAAAGCCGTGGCCACGTCCATGATCGTCGATCCAAAAGCCTCCGGGCAAACGATTACCACTCCCACGCAATCCCCCAGCGCGGCTGGAGATGTCGCGGCAGATGCCGACGCGACAAATGTGCCGGTCGGAGCGGGGAGCAAACCGATCTCAGGCGACACCACCTACGTCGAGATCATCAATCTGCTGAAAGTGCCCGGTCCCCAACAGGTCATGCTGCAGGTCCAGGTTGCGGAACTCAACCGGACCGCGATGCGGCAGATCGGCTCCGACCTGTTATTTACCGACGGTCACGGCATGACACTGGGAACCCGGCTCAACTCCGTGACGGATGGTGGCAGTAGTATCGTCAACCGCAACATCGTGGGGGCCGCCGCCGCCACGGCGACCGGTGCGGCTCCCACCACCGCGTTCGGTATTTTTGAAGGTGTTGGCTTCCACACTTTCCTGTCGGCCCTGCGGAAGAACACCGTCCTGAAGATTCTGGCCGAGCCGAATCTGGTGGCGATGCACGGGCATCAGGCGAATTTTCTCGCCGGGGGTGAGTTCCCCGTTCCCGTTCCGCAGTCGGGTGCTGGCGGGGGACCCGCGACGATCACGATTCAATACAAGAAATTCGGAGTGCAACTCGCGTTTGTTCCCTATGTCCTTGACGGCGATCTCATCCGGATGGAGGTCGATCCCGAAGTGAGTTCGATCGACTTTGAACTGGGGACCGAAATCTCGGGCGTCAAAGTCCCGGGAATCAACACCCGCCGGTCGCATACCGTGGTTGAGATGCGGGAAGGTCAGACGCTGGCGATCGCGGGGTTGATGCAGCTTGATCTCGCGGGGAACACCAGTCGAATCCCCGGCCTCGGTGATCTCCCGTATATCGGGCCGTTCTTCAGTAATACCACGGGGAAGCGGGTGGAAAAGGAACTGGTCGTTCTCGTGACCCCGCACTTGGTCGAAGCGATGTCGGCCGAGCAGGTGGGACCACTCCCGGGTGAAGAGGTCTATGAGCCGAACGATCTGGAGTTTTACCTGTTGAACCGGATTGAAGGCCACACCCGGCACGCCGAGTTTCGCTCGACGATCAATGGCGAAGATCCGTGGGGATGTTCCCGGCGGATGAAACTGGAATGCCACTACATTCAAGGTCCCCACGGATTCTCTGAGTAGGTCTTTACAAGAGGCACGGATGCCGATGTTCCCGATTCAACGCAACTGGAAGCTGACGGGGGGCCTGCTGTTGGCCGCCGCCACGCTCAAGTTCCCCTGCCAGGCGCAGGAACTGCCCCCCCCTGCCCCGCCGGCTCCCAGCGTGTACGATTCCGCCCCCCTCGCGGGATCCGGTCTCTCGACCCCGCGCACGCTCGACAACGGACCAATCACTTACGTGACTGACGGCGAGGGGTACGAATGCCCTCCCTATGACGCCGGCCCGATTCGTCGCTGGAAGATGCGCCACAAGGCGAAAGCCCAGGACAAAATGTGTGGCTATCCCGAAGAGTTCCACAGGCCACCGTTGGGAGCGGCGCTGAAAGGACAACTGGAGGCGCAGAAGCTCAATGGACGGGTCGCCCGGCTGGCGCTGTACGAATACGATTTCGTACCTGGGACAGATGAACTCAAACCCCGCGGGCGGGCGCAACTCGCCAAGATCGGCCAGTGGATTCCCACCACGCCCGGTAACGTAATGATCGAACCCTCGATCGACGGTCCCGACCTGGATGAAGCCCGACGGACGCGTGTCTGGCAGGCGCTGGCGGGGGGACCGTTCGCCCTGTCGATGGAGAACATTCGGATCGGCCGACCGGTTTCGGGAGGCCTGGATTACGGGACGGCGACGGCAATTGGCGCGACTCGGTTGCAACAGTCACTTTCGCGCGGTGTCAGCAGCTCCGGGGGCGCTGGTGGAGCGGCCGGTGGAGCGGGAGCGGGAGCTGGCGGCGGTACCGGGGGATCGTCTTCCGGTATCTCGTTGCCAGGTCAGCAGAACTAACGTGTCGCCCGGCGAACCGACCGGCGTCAGCCGTCGGGTCTTCCGAGGTCAACTGCCGCCTTTGCAAACCGCTTGAAAACCAAAAAAACCGGTGGCTGACGCCAACTGGCTCGCCAAACGAAATCGCGAGTTCGCAACGATTCGGCGAGCCGACCGGCGTCCGCCGTCGGGTCTCTCGAGGTCAACTGCCGCCTCTGCGAACCGCGTGAAACCCGAAAAACCCGGTGGCTGACGCCGACCGGCTCGCCACGGCGCCGATTCACTCTCAAAGGTCCTCCCATGCAACGCATCAGCCTGCCATTTGCCGCGATTGTCGCCAGTGTTGTTCTCGCGATCACCGTCGGATGCCAGCTTCCGCAAAACCGATCCGGACTCGGATTCCGATCCGAGGGCAAAGAGGGAGCGCCGCTGACCAATCAGCAGGTCGCCGAGATGCAGCTCGCGCTCGGTCGGTCGATGGAACAAAAGGGAGATTACGAGCGAGCGCTCGACGCGTATGCCCAGGCGGCGGAAGCGAATCCGAAATTCGCCCCCGCGTACTGGCGACAGGGGGTCGTTCACGACAAGCAGGGGAATAACCGTGAGTCCGAGGCGTTCTACAAGCAGGCCGTCAAACTCGACGACAAAAACCCCGACCTGTTGTGCGACTATGGCTACAGCCTCTACCTGCAACGGCGGTGGGGCGAATCGGAAGCGCTGCTGCGGCAGTCGGTCAAGCAGGCTCCCAAGCACGCGCGGTCGCACACCAACCTGGGGCTGGTGTGTGCCCAGACCGATCGCGAACAGGAAGCGCTCGCCGAGTTCCACATGGCGGGATGTGACGAGAGCGACGCCAACAGCAATCTGGCACTGGTGATGGCTCTCAATCACCGGAACGACGACGCGTTGCGGGCCTATCAGACGGCACAAGCAGCCCGCCGCAATTCCGAGGTGGCCAAGAAGGGAATCGCGGCGCTGAACAACGCCGCGAAGCAATCGGTCCAGTCTAAGAAATCCGACGTTCAACTGGCGTCGCACACGACGGAAGACGATGCGCCACCGAAACTGGAGCTGGCCGAGTCGCCCGCCAAGGCGAACGTCAAGCGGAACCTGACGCGTTCGGTGACCAAGCCTGTGATGCAAGCCGAGGGGAAGGCGAGTCGTTAGACGGCCTGGACGCTGGCCGGGTTCCCGGCAAAATCACCGGTCACTCCACCAGAAACACCATGTTTCCTTTGGCCAACGTGCGGCCATTATAGTTCAGGATCATGGTCCCATTTCCCCGCCATGTGACCTGACCGACGACGAACTGGGTATTGAACACCCCCTGCCCGGCCAGTTTGAGGAGAGACCACTTGGCATAGACTGTGCCGGTCATCAACCCGTCGTAGGCATTCCCCGCGACATCGATCACCGAATCGTTGAACCGCCGGTGATAGATCAGCATGCCGTCATACGGACCGCCCGTATTGGCGAGGGGCGACAAAAACGCCCCGGAATTAATGGTCACCCCTCCGAACGGATTGCCGGTAGTATGGGGAGGGCGTGCCTCGCCGTCATTGGCGTCTGGAAGCCCGGTGTAGGGGCTGTAATCCGAACCCGTCAAATAGAACATCACGCCAGCGGCGGTCACGGTTCCGCCGGTGATTCGCACCTCACCCCCCTTGACGACATAAATACCAGGCATCAGGCGGGCCGTACCGCTTGAGACTTGAATATCCGAATAGACACCAGGATAAAACGTCGCATTGGTATTTTCTCCGCTCACTTTAATACTCCCACGATTCGTTGGGTCGACCCCCGTCGAGACTGTAGGAGTGGGCAGATAGCGGAATGGATCGGGGTATAGGCCGGCAAGTGCGACGAGCGGATTGTCGGGGTTGGCGGGATCGTATTGTATGAATCCATCGGGACGGTTGACTCCACCATTCACCAGAATCAGCCGCCCCTTGATCACGCCGTTGCCACTCACCTGAGCCCCATAACCATTCAGTCCGTCGACCGGATCGCCGTTCTCATCGACGCCCCCCCCTTCTGAATTGGTGATGCCGGTTCCATCAATGATGAAGGTGCCATTTCCGACCGCCATGAATCCAGGAGTCGCTTCCGGATCCAGTGCGATCACCCCAGCGGACGACGACACGGCCTGATATCCCGCGACCGCCCGTGCGGAGACGGTTCGCGACGCGGGTCCTCCCAGTAATTGAATTAACCGGGTTTGTATCGGAAATTCGACAATTGCTTCCGCGAATTTGAGATTCGCGTTGTACGGCCCCGAAGTGGGGGGGATTCGAATCGTCACTGTCGCGTTGCCCAGCCCGTTATAATTGGTGACAAACGATGTCCCGACCGTTCGTGCCGTCGTTTCTGTCTTGCCGTCAATCAGTGATTGGGCGGCGGCCAAAGCGGCGGCGTCCGCAGAGTTTTGGACCTGCCGATATTGCGACATCAGTAGCCCGGAATCGAGGACCAGCCCCAGCATTCCGACGATTGTCAACAGAACCAGCGACGTGAGAACCAGAATGGTGCCGGAACGGCGGGGCCAAAACCTGGACGCGCGATGTCGACGAGTTCGCATGATCGCCTCTCGAAGGGAGTGGAGTTGCGGGAACCAGAAAACCTGGCGAGGGAATGTTTCTAGAGTAGGGACTCGGGGCTGCTGCCGAACGAATGCGATGCGCTCATCCGACGTCGAATGCGGGTCACCATTCGATCGCGATGTCGCGTGTGGCAGTATCGTAAGGACAAGTTGAATCTCAGGGACTCAATCAACGGTCGGAGAATCGGTGCCGATGGGTCATCGGGAAACCGAATTCAACAACGGCTGGAGATTCCGATATCGGGGTGTCGTGACGCGGTGGGAATCAGCGTGGTCGGGTCAACAAAGGGAGATTCGAGGGAAGAATCTCGGGGGAGGGCCGAAAAACGAAAGCCGGACTCGAATTTGGGGTGGGAAAGTGGCGATGAAACGGGGCAGGCCAATCAACACGGGCGCATCAAGGGAATTCGAAATCACATGCCGTTTTGACGGCAGCTCACTCAACCAGGAACACCATGTTCCCCTTGGCGAGACGGCGTCCGTTGTAGTAGATGATCATCGTGCCGTTGCCTTCCCAGCTCACTCGCCCCACAACGAACTGGGTATTGAAGACACCCAAGCCGGCCAACTTGAGGAGTGACCACTTGGCGTACACGGTTCCCGTCTTGAGGCCATCATACGAATTGCCGGCGACGGTGATCGTGGAGTCGTTCAGGCGGCGGGTATAGACCAGCATACCGTCGAAGGGACTTCCCGAGTTGGCCAGCGGGGATAGAAACGCCGAGGAGGTGATTGTCACGCCGCCGAAATCGTTGTTGTTCTGAACGGTCGGTCGTGTCTCACCATCGTGAATATCGGGGAGTCCCGTGGTCGGGTCGTAGTCCTCGCCTGTGACGTAAAACATGACACCTGCGGCTGTAACAAGGCCCCCCGTGATTCGGACCTCCCCCCCTTTCACCACATAGATTCCCGGGTTGAGTCGCACGGCACCGCTCGAAATCTGGATATCACTGTAGACACCAGGTTCAAATGTCTGAACACTGCCCGAGCTGGAGACCTTGATTTCTCCGCGATTCGTGGGAATCACGCCTGTTGAGACGGTAGGGGTTGGCAGGTACCGAAACGGGTCGGGATACAGCCCCGCGAGAGCCACCAATGGACTGTCGGGATTGCTGGAGTCGTACTGAATGAAGCTCTCCGGACGGTTGACCCCACCATTCACGAGAATCAGCCGTCCTTTGATGATGCCGTTCCCGCTGACTTGCGCTCCGAACCCGTTGAGACCATCCACCGAATCCCCCTCTTCCGTGTACCCTCCCCCCTCCGAGTTCGTAATTCCCGTTCCATCAATGATAAAGGTGCCATTGCCAACCGCTTTGAATCCCGGTGTGGCGAGCGGATCGAGAGCGATCACCCCCGCCGACGAGGTCACCGCCTGATACCCTGCGACCGACCGGGCCGTCACATTTCTGAACCTTGGTCCCCCCAGCAAATGAATCAGGTGTGTCTGCAACGGGTACTCCACCACTGCCTCCGCAAACTTCGGGTTGGCGTTGTACGGACCCGTGGTGGGGGGAATTCGAATGGTGACCGTCGCCCCGGGTAGCGCGTTGTAGTTCGTGACAAATGAAACGCCGACCGTCTTTGACGCGGTCTCGGTCTTTCCATCAATCAGCGACTGTGCCGCAGCGAGCGCGGCGGCGTCGGCCGCGTTCTGGATCTGTCGGTACTGCGCCATCATCAAACCGGAATCGAGAACCAGTCCCAGCATTCCGACAATCGTCAGCAAGACCACCGAGGTCAGCACCAGAATCGTGCCGGACCGACGCTTCACGGGTCGAGGGACAGCGACGTGCGATTTCATTGTCAGGGACTCGGAATGGGGAAGTGCCAGAAACCGCTCAATGCGCAATTGGCATCGTGGAGACAGAGGAAAGCGCGATTGGCTGGTTGCCAAACGCAATTGCCAGGACTGGTTTATAAGTTCCGCTGACCTTGAACCGCACCCGCTGTTGAAGATCGTTTCCGTCATCGATCCATTCCACGGTGACAGTCACCTCACTCGCGGTAAATCCTGTAAGGTACGGCAGAACGGTTTGCGGGATCTCGTGCGCGTCGCCCGCCTTCCCAGTGTATTTCGAAGGCCCCCAGACAGTGCGCTGAGGCGACGCGAGCTTACCGTGAACGATTGCCTGTCGGGCTCCCTGTCGAGCGGCGTGCGCCAGGGTGTTGTACCGCAGTACCGCCATTCCCAGATCAAATGTCCCGGCGAGAAGCAGTATCCAGACAGACAAAACCAAGACTGTCTCAACCGTCGTCGCACCGCCACGAGAGTCAGACTTTCGTTGCCTACATTCCGGTCGCAGGTGATGTGTCGAATTGACCATTGGAAGACTCCAGTGTGGTGACCCCAATCAACGAATCATGGGGAGAACCGTTTTCTGCTGAATTGTCATAGTGCTGGGAAAGAAGCCCCAGTTCACTTGAGTCTTGAAGGGGTAACTCACCGTCACCACGGCTCGCTTGTCGCCGCCGGAACTCAAAAAGTCCGCCGTCACCACCAGCTTGGTTGTGTCATACGCTCCCCAGCCGACCAGCTCGTCGGCGGCGGCCTCGGCCACGCGATCGATCCAGCGATCACGCGTGAACTCATCCAGTGGATGGAAGATCCCATAACCCGCGCCGGCGCGGGCCGCGTTCGACACCGAAATCGACGTGTACGCGAATCGCGAAAAGTCGATGGTCGCCGCCAGTACCATCACCAGTAGCGGCAGGACGATCGCGAATTCAATCGCGGCCGCCCCAGCACGTGGAGTGCCTTGGCCGTGGCGCGTGGATTTCGACGGTCGGATTGATGTAGCGGAACGGCGCATCAGAACCACCTCCTGTTATCGATTGATGTTCTTCATCATGGCCATCACCTGAATCATCGCCGGCCCTAGAATGATCAACAGAATCACCGGAAAGATGAACAACAGCGTGGGGAAAAGAACTTTGGTTGCAGCTTTTTGTGCCATCTGTTCGGCGTATTGCTGTCGCTTCAATCGGAGCGTCTCGGAAAATTTGTCGAGCGTACGCGCCATGCTCGATCCATACTTTTCCGCCGCCATGACCACCGCAGCCAGATTCTGAAGTTCCGACAAGTCAGAGCGTGTGCCGAACTTTTGCAGTGACTCGGCGATCCGGTGCCCCAGTTGCACCTCCCGTTCCACAATCCGCAACTCCGAGGCCAGCAGCGGATGCGCGGTTCGCAACTCATCAACCACCCGGCTGAGAGCCCCCACCAGACTGAGTCCCCCGCTCATGCAGATGACAATCAGATCACAGGCGTCGGGCAGCGCCCTTCTCAACGCGGTTTGGCGCTTGGTTTTTCTTCGATCCAGCCAAAAACTCGGCCCGATCATCCCCACAATTCCCAGGACGATCGCCCCAAGCAGCGCGTAGACCATCGGCACCGAAGTCGTTGCGGCCAGCACCAATCCCAACACCATCGGTCCGAGCATCAGAACCAACTTGACGCCCAGGAACACCGGCATCGCCATGGGACTGTACAGCCCCGCCTGAATCATCCGCGAGGCGAGCTTCAGTCGTTCTTTCTCGTCGCCGGGCACTAACTGCTGTCCCATTTTGGGAAGCGTCGCACGAACGACCCTTGTGAGATTATCAACGTACTCCTGTTCGGCGGGGATGCTCGATTTGCCGGATAGATCCAGCAGGCGTTGCGCGGCGCGACTTCGGTTGCCGCGCAGAAGTATTCCCGCCAATACCGTGAGCGCCCCCGCCATCGCACCGGCGGCTGTCAGCGTGTACCACATCGTGAAGCTCCTGTTGCGAAGGCCTGCTTAGAAGTCGAAATTGACGATCTTGCGAATCCACAACCAACCAATCCCTTGCAAGACCGCCATGGCGACGATCAACATGGGCGAGTCGACGAGGCTCTGCATGTACTCACCGTTCATGAAGATCATCACCAACAAGAGGAACGGTGAGAGTGCCATGAGGATCACCGCCTGCAGACGCCCCTCGGCGGTCAAAGTTTGAATGAGCGCCTGGGTGCGGAAACGTTCGCGAACCACGTGAGCGAGTCCCTGAAGAATCTCCGAGAGATTGCCCCCCACCTGTCGCTGGACCAGAACCGCGACGACGAAGATTCGCAGTTCGAGCATTCCGGTGCGACGAGCGAGCTGCCGCAAGGCGATTTCGGGGTCGAGACCGAGATTCTGTTGTTCAAAGCAGAGCAGAAACTCTTCCGAGATCGGCGGCGGGAAATCAATGGCCACAGCCTGCATCGCCTGCGCCATCGATTGGCCCGCACGCAATGTTGACGACATCAATTCGAATGAGTCGGCAAGCTGGTGCCGCAATCCCGCCTGCCGATTGTTTTTCAACCGTCGTACGTACCAGATGGGCAGAACCGAACCAATCACCGCGCCAATCGCCGCGACAATCAGATTTCCTCGAATGATCAGGGCGAGGACCGAACAGATCGCCGTCGATGCCAGTGTATATTGCCCCAACTTCGCGGGACTGATCAGCAGACCCGCCTGATCAATCAATTCCGCGATCTTTTCGCGAAAGTTCCGTTTTTCTTCGACGGTCGAGATCATGGCGTTGATCTCTTTTCCGGACAGATTCTTCAGCAGCGACTGTTTCGCACGGGCGCGCTGCCGATCCCGCAACTCCTCATCGAGCCGCTCCTTCACTTTCGTTCGATCGCGAAGGAACAAATCCATCGCCAGCGAATAGACACCGATGACGCTGAAAATGACCGCGAAGAACGTGACGACCGGAACGAAGGCCTGATTCATGGTGGGGATCCTTTGGCTGGTCAGCAGGTCATCAACGTGCGGCGTTCAAACATGTTGGCCGGCAGCTTGATCCCCATCGCTTCCAGATGATCCAGGCATTGCGGCCGAATTCCGGTCGAGTAGTAGTAACCTGTCGCGTTACGGTTGGCGTCGAGCCCGGTCTGCTTGAACACGAAAATGTCGTGCATGGTGATGTTCTCCCCCTCCATGCCGGTGATCTCCGAGATCTTGATCACCTTACGCAACCCACCGGTCAGCCGAGCCGCCTGAACCACCAAGTGAACCGCCGACGCGATCTGCCGGCGGATGACCCAGATCGGCAGGTCGAACCCCGCCATACCGACCATCATCTCCAGTCGGCTGACGGCGTCGCGGGTGTCGTTGGCGTGCAGTGTCGTCATACTCCCGTCGTGCCCAGTGTTCATCGCTTGCAGCATGTCCAGCGCCTCGGGACCGCGCGATTCCCCGACCACCAACCGGTCGGGCCGCATTCGCAGTGCGTTTCGCGCCAGTTCGCGGCACGAGACCGCCCCCTGTCCCTCGACGTTCGCCGGGCGGGTTTCCATCCGCACCACGTGCGACTGCTGCAACCGCAGCTCGGCGGCGTCTTCGATGGTCGCGATTCGCTCGTCGTCGGGAATGTAACCCGAGAGCATGTTCAGCAGCGTCGTCTTTCCTGAGCCGGTACCACCGGAGATCAGGATGTTTTGCCGTGACTTCACGCACCCGGCCAGAAACTCGACCATTTCCGGCGTGATCGACTTCTTCGAAATCAGATCTTCGGCTTTGAGCGGACGGGCGGAAAACCGCCGAATCGAGACCAGCGCGCCGTCCAGCGCCAGCGGCGCGATGATCGCGTTCACACGACTGCCGTCAGCGAGGCGGGCGTCGACCATCGGACTGGTCGCGTCGACCCGCCGACCGACCCGGCTGACGATCCGCTGAATGATCTGCAACAGATGTTCGTCGCTGCTAAAGGTGACGTCCGACTTCTCCAATCGGCCGCGGCGTTCGACGAAGACCGTCCGGGGACCATTCACCAGGATGTCGCTGATCGTCGGGTCACGCAGCAGCGGCTCCAGCGGTCCTAAACCGAATGTCTCGTCCATCACCTCATTGACAAGTTGCTCGCGCTCGGCCGAACTCATCAGATTGGCGCTGTGTCGGCACAGTTCTTCGGCGGCCGTGCGGATCTCGGCCCGCAATTCTTCGTCGGTCCGCGAACCGATCTTCGAGAGATCGAGGCTCGCGATCAGCCGGGCGTGAAATTCACACCGGATGGAATCATCGATCCGCTTGGTGGGGGGAGGCGCCGTGGCCCGTTGGCCGGGTCGGCTGTCCATGGACGAACCGTTGCGTTCGTCTCGTTCCGCGATCGTCATGGGGGGAACCTTGAAAGTCAGGGGGGCAGGCATGTGTCGCGCAGGCGGGTGGGGAAGGGGACTTGCGGAAAGTCAATACAGGCAGGGAACAAGGCGATACGGAACGCGACGCATGTAAGCGGCGTATTCCGGGTCGGCCGATAAGAGTCGTTCCTCGGAGAGGAGCCGGGGAGTCTGCAAGGCGTAGCAGACCGCATAGGCGGCGAGGTTGACCCAGGTGGGATTCATCAACAGGAAGGCGATATGACTCAGTAGGTAGCCCGCATACATGGGGTGCCGGACAAATCGATACGGTCCAGAAAGCTGCAAACCCCGGTGGGCGGGAACGCAACCAAATCGACGACCGAGGGCGAGTTTCGCCAAGATCTGGAGCGTCATGCCGGTCATCAGGAGGAGTGCCCCGCAGGCGACGGGGATCAGCGAGTCCCCCACACCAGGCTGGACCAGCATCGGGGCGGTCGTTGCGGCCAGGGCGAGAAACCAGTCTTGCCAACGGCGAGAGATCGTCTGACTTGGGCGTCGAATCAGCACAAACAGACAGACCAGTCCCTCGGAGGGCAGCAAGAGGAGATTGGCACCATCCTCACCCCGCCAGAGCGGCCCAACCAGTCGCGCTACCAGCGAGCCGTAGAACAGCAGGACAATCACCCGCTCCGCGAGATCCCATACCCAGTCCCAGGGGGTAATGGCTGACGGCGCAGGAGCCCCGGCAACGAGCGGGTGACTGAGTTGTGGAATGAATGCGCTCACCGTCCCGCCTCCTCATTCAGAGCGTATTTCGAGTCGTCCGAATATCGCCCCCCACTCTCCGCCGCTCGCCGACGGGGTGCCAAAGTCACCACACTCGCCTCAGGTCCGCGAAAGGTGACAATTTGAATGGACGTTGGTCGAACAGAACGGTTTTTCTTGGGTTTGGAAGCCAGAATGTCGTCGTCTTCAGCCGGGCCATCGTAGTTTCCTGAACGCAATTGCCGCATGGTCGTTCGCGGAACCGGCTGCACGAGATCATCCAGCGGATTGCGCAGGGTGAGTCGCATGGTCCCCTTGTTCTGACCCAGGTCGACTTTTTCGGCGTCGCGCGGTGAAACCAGTAACGTCACGGACCGCAACTCTTTTGGGTCCATTTTCCGATCCGTTGGAGCTTCAATCTTTTGGTCGACCGCCAGAACCTCCACGTTTTGCAGGAGAGTCACCGTCGTCCCTCCTCCCGAGCCGTCATCAGCGCCTTGTGGCGTGATGGTGAGGACAACATCGACTTTCGTGCCCGGGAGCACGAAGCCGGCGACTCCGGTCGCGATATTGGGAGTTTGAATTGTCACGGCGCGCATGTTGACAGGCACGATGGCGTCCATTCCTTTTCCGCCACCCCGCATGCCGAGTCGTGAGGCGACGATCGGCTCGTTTTTCGCGAGGGACATGATGATCGACCGACCAATTACCTCTTCCAGGTCAGTCATCGCATCAACGGGCACGTTGTCCTTGGGCCAAGACCGCATCGAGACCAGCTCTTTGGTCAGTTCGGTGCCGCGAACCAAGTCCGCAGTGACAACAGCGACCGATACCATTTCGACGTGGGGAGAACCGCCCGACTGCTTAAAAAACGCCCCAAGCGCGGCGATCACTCCGAACAGCACCGCGAAGACAATGACTAGCAGCGTTCTCGTTTGCATGATGCACTTCAGCTTGTGTTACGGAAACCAGAAGGAAACGTGAACTCACTAAGAAGGAGGGCGCAACAATGACGCGGGAAGACAGACGATCACGACGACTCCGAGCGCGATCATCAAACCGAAGGGAACCAGATTTCGCCGCGCGTCGGGACGGGCGATCTGGGCGGCGATTCGATTCGTCCCGCCGACTGGGGCTGCCTGCAACGCGAGTTCCAACTCAGCCGATTGCGACCGCCGACGTGACCACAGCAGCGCGGCGGCGAAAGCCCCCCCCAACAACCCCGAGACAATCAACACATGCAGCGTGATCCAGGCCCCCAACCAGGCCCCGACCCCTGCCATCAGTTTCACATCCCCGGCCCCCATCCCGCCGCGGACGTAAACCAGCCACATCGGCACGGCACCGACCATCACCCCGAGCAGACTGTGCCCCAAAGCGTCGGGTTGATGGCTGAAGCCGTGATAAACAAGCCCCGACGCCAACAGCGTCAGCGTGAGCGCATTCGGCAGGCGAAACCAGCGAACGTCGTAAATGGCGGCCAGCACGACGCTGGCGACAACGACAATCGCCGGGACGGGAGTGACTTCCCACATGATACGGTTCCAGAACTCGTTAGACAGAACCCAGCATCTGGGCGAAGAGATCACCCGCCCGCGTGGAAAACAGAGCGATCGCCCCGCCGTTCACAACGGCCAGCAGCGCGACCATCAACGCATATTCCAACCAGAGAGGCCCTTCGGCCCCAGCGGCCAGGCGACGTGCGACAACGACCAGACGACTCATGATGCGACTCCGGGTGACTGACGGTGTTGCGAGAAGTCAGTGAGCGACATGAAATCCCGGTGCACGGGAGCGGCGTGACATCGATCACGCCGCTCCCGGTCCGGGTGGTTTTAGATCGAGCCGGCGATGGTGGTGAACAACCTGCTGAGGTTGGTGCCGACAAGGGTGACGGCGACCACACAGACGACGGCGATCAGAGCCACCATCAGGCCGTATTCGACCATGGTGGCTCCCTCTTCACGAACAACAAGACGACGGGCGGCGGCGATGAACTTCGACATGGGAGTGACTCCTATTGGGTGGGTAGACTCGGGTGGGTAGATCGAGGAAGGAACACAACGCGAGCGACACTAGATCGAGCCAGCAATCGCGGTGAACATCGTGCTGAGGTTGGTGCCGCCCAGCGTAACCGCGGTCACGCAGACGACGGCGATCAGGGCGACCATCAGGCCGTACTCGACCATGGTGGCTCCTTCTTCACGGACAACGAGACGACGGGCGGCGGCGATGAACTTCGACATGACACAACTCCTGGAACAGGTGACGAGAAAAAAACGACAACGATCGAACAACGCTTGCCAACAGTCACCACAGACTGCTCGGCCGGTCACAGTGACGAACAAACGGGACGCGCTTCGTAGCCCGAGGTTGTTCCGCCGATCAGATCGGCGACGCCTGGTCGAGGAACAGCAGTGCGAGCTTTCCGCCGTACAGCATCAGGGCCATCATCCCTAGGACCGCGACGAGCATGAGTTGCCAGCCAACGGAGGCGGTGGCGGCGCCGTCATCATGGGACAGAAATCGGCGCGCAGAGAGACTGAGGCGAGACATGCGTGGGACTCCGGGGGAGGAACGCGGGGGCGCAACGGGGGTCGGGAGAGAAGCACACGCGGGGGACGCGCACACTCAGGTGCGCGTCGTATTGAGAACGGATGGGCGGCCCTCGTCGGGCAGCGACATTGTCCTTGGAAGGACCGCCCATCCGGCAGCAGACTCAAACCATCGCGAGATCCCCGAGGCAAGGTGGCAAACCGCCACTCACTACGACGAAGGATCGCGGGTGTATTTTGTGAGGGATTGGATTTGGGACATCCACCGGTCGACAATCGACAATCGACAATCGACAATCGACAATGACCCAGACTGACCACCAGCGGTGCGCGGTGGAACGCAACACGAAACCGAATAGCAAATCGTCAGCTCGACCCAGCCCAGCCGGTCGCACGTCGCAACCTCTGCCAACCAGACACACACCGCCCCACGTCGGGGCGACGCCACGACTGCCAGCCACCACAGCGCAAAAGATCGTTCGAATGGAACACGAACGACTCAGCACGAGATGTCGGGAGATCCCCACCAACCGCGATGGGAACGCACGAACTAGAATACCCAGGAGCACGAGGCGGCTGGATGGCTCAGCAAGATGGCGACCCGAAGAAATTTTTCCCCAGGTCGTGGGGCTGTCGCGACCCCACACTCACCTCAACCCCGCACGTCCCGCGCGGCAGTCGGATCCCGTTATTAAGGACCAATCCATTAGCCTTCGAACTCGGTCGCACTTTTGTGCCCCAGGCCTAACCAGATTCCCGAAGACGGAATCTCTGGTTTACAAACACGCCGCCTCTGCTTGACGTTGTGTTCATTCTGGTTAACACGAGTCCTATTTTAATGATCGAATCGAAATATGCAAGTGTGGTCAAGGAAAAAAATCGGATTTTATTTTGGAATGTCCCGGGTGGAATCAAACTTTCGCCCGTCTACCAAAAACACGACAAACAGCCCATCTTAACGCCCGGATAACCCCGCAGTGCGACCGATATTTGGTTGTATAGTTATTTTCTCACTCTGCGACCCCGGTGTTCGCTGTCGCATTTTGGCACAGAACGTGCTGTCGCCCTGCCCGTATCCGGCCAACTCCAGCCGAAAACACCCGGCATCGGTTGAGGATGGGCCGGCACTGCCACATGCGACCTGTTCTGGCCGCAGTGCCTTGAATTCAAATTGGACGACTTGGCGCGATTGGTCGCATTCGGGGGATCGAGGGAATACCTGGGACCAATTCCGTCTGATTGACCTCTCGCACAGTTGGTGACCCTGCGCCTGTTCGCGATGAGGCAATCTCCCAGGAGTCAAAATAATGGGTGGCCCCTGCGTCCGCCACATCGTCGCGACGACGCTCTCATGTCGCGACGACGCTCCTGCGGCGTCGCGCCCGACGCCGCAGGCGGCGGCCGGGTCGGTAATCGTGACCCGTGTTTCGTCTTTAGCGTCGTGCGCGCAATCGTTTCCGATGCGGAATTCCAATCTGTCTCCACTCGACTCTGCCGAAGAAGTCCAGACCGCGGCGTCGTAGGAACGCCGTCCGCCACATGTCGCGACGACGCTCCTGCGGCGTCGCGCCCGACGCCGTAGGCGGCGGGCAGGTCGGTAACCGTCACCCGTCGTTTGACTTCAGCGTCGTTCAGGCAGTTGTTTCCGATACGGCGGTTCAATCTGTCTCCACTGAACTCTGCCGAAGACGTCGAGACCGCGGCGTCGTAGGAACGCCGTCCGCCACATGTCGCGACGACGCTCCTGCGGCGTCGCGCCCAAAGCCGCAGGCGCCGGCCAGGTCGGCAATCGTGACCCGTGGTTTGTCTTCAGCGCCGTGCAAGCAAGCGTTTCCGATACGAAGTTTCAATCTGTCTCCACTCAACTCTGCCGCCGAACGTCCAGACCGCGGCGTCGTAGGAACGCCGTCCGCCACATGTCCCGACGACCGCCTATCTGACCGCCACAACCTTTCCCGTCGCGGCGCTTTTCGCTTCGAGGTGACACAGCTTGAGCGCGTCACGCGCCAGCTCACCCGACAAGAGTGCCGGTGTCTCACCCGTGGCGATCGCATTGACCGCGACTTGCAGCTCGGCGGTAAATGCGGCACACCATTCCGTCCCCCCCTTCAATGTCGGATTCACCGCTTTGCCATCATTCGTGACCACTGTGAGCGGCCGATTCAGAATCGGCTGGCCTCCCAAGGTGTTGAAATCATACAACAGCGTCGCCTTGTCCAGGTAGATTTCAAACCCGTGGGCGAATGCGAGTCCCTTGGCCGCGATCCCCCCCATGGTGCAACTGACCGCCAGTGATTTGTCGGGGTAGAGGTACTGCGTTTCCAGGTGCTGCGCCCAGCCCTGCTCGATCACACCTCGGGCATGAACCGCTTCGGGCACCCCGCACAAATAGCCAATGAAATGCGTGTCGTGAATGTGCAGGTCGACCCCCGGCCCGCCGGTCTTGCTGAGGTCGGCCATGTCCTTTGACCAATCGGGTGTGCAGATCACCCGGCGGAAGTGCGCCGCCCGCAACGTGCCGTATTTGCCGCTCTTGACAACGTCGGCGACGAATTTGAACTCGGGAAAAAATGGCAGCACGTGGGCAACCATGAACAGCTTTCCCGACTTTTTCGCCGCCGCCACCATCCGGTCGGCCGCTTTCAAATCGACCGCGATCGGCTTTTCGACGATCACATGTTTGCCTGCCTTGAGCGCTTCCAGCACCACAGTCTCGTGCTGATCGTTCGGAAGGCAGACGTCCACCAGGTCGATATTCGGGTCGGCCAGCAGTTCGCGATAGTCGGCATAGCCCGTGACCTTCATCTTCTTCAGGTCGATCTGTCCGCCGCGAGGACCGAAATTCCCTTGAATTCCAGACCAGTCCCCCGCGAGTTTCTTGGGATCGCGGGTGGCGATGGCCACGACCTTCGCCCCCTTGACCTTGCGGGCACCTTCGAAATGGGTCATTCCCATAAAACCGAGTCCGACCAATCCGATGCGCACCATGTCGCGGAATCCTGAGCTGAAGAGTTGTGGGGGGGAACGGACCGCCAATCGACACGAAAGTTACCCGCCGACCGGCCTGACCCGCAACCGTTCCAATGCGATCTCGGATCCATTCTTGTTTCGCAACGAAGAACTTCAGCGGCTATTTCGACGAACTCAAGCCGTTGGGCAGACGCTGGGGGAGGGACTCTGTCTCCCAGCTTCGGTGCGACAGCGTCGCATTTGCCCAGCGAGCGGAAATGGCGAGTGATTCCATCCTGTTCATCCCTTTCATCCTCTTCATCCTGTCAAATTCTTTCCGTCCGTCTGCCCCACTCTCCAAGCCGCATAACCACACATCGCGGATTGGAAGAAGTTTTAGACAGGATGAAAGGGATGAAGAGGATGAGCAGGATTCCCTACCAAGCCAACGTCTCGTTTTCGGCCGCGCGGAGTAAAACGAGCGACCATCGGGAGCGGTCGACCACCACCTCGAGCGGCAGCCCGGACCGGGTCAAGGGCCGCGCCCGTGCTAGGGGTTGGTGGCGGGGTTGAAACGGTATTGGTTGGCGGTCGGGTGCCAGTTGCCGAACCTTTGGATGATCTGGGAAGCGAGGTCCGTGTATTTTTGGTCGAATACCGTCTCGGTGACGATTTGATTGTTGACCGAGGTGACCTGTGTGTCGGCCCGAAAGTTGTAACTGTGCGCGAAGTTGTCGGTCACCGTGTTTCCGGAGGCCAGGTTCAATTTCTGTCCGAGCATGATCCAGGGTTTCGGCTTCGTGTTCCAACTGCTGTAGCAGGTGTTGTTGCGGATGAGACAACCCTGGGCATCGTAGAGCGAGATCCCGTGGTAGTTGTCGGCGTTGACGACGTTGTCTTCCACAAGGAAGTCAACCAGCGGCCCATCGAAACAGCTAATGCCCATGAGCGGATTGGAAAAGGGGAGATCATCCGATTCACTCGCGACGATCAAGTTTCCACGGATAACCATGTCGCGAACGGTCCCCGTACCGA
Organism: Planctomicrobium piriforme; assembly: GCA_945860955.1. Taxonomy (GTDB): domain Bacteria; phylum Planctomycetota; class Planctomycetia; order Planctomycetales; family Planctomycetaceae; genus UBA10511. Next base: position 73,818 of record CAMATH010000011.1, on the reverse strand, counting down.
CGTTGAACAGAAAGACCTGGATCCCGTCGTCGTGATTGGGATCGCCGTCATCGGTTCCACAGTAGTTGTTCTTGATGATGTTGTATTGAACCGTGAGCCCGTCTCGGAGCGCGCGGATGCCGTCCCCCGAAAAATTGCAGATGACATTCCCTTCACAAAGGCAATCGACCGCGCAGAGATTGATTCCAAAACGGACATTGAGCAGAAAGTTGTTCCGAGCGACATGCCCGCGGCCATGCCTTCCGAGACGGATTCCACTCTTTGCATTGTTCACCCAGTCGTCCGCCGTCCAGTTCGACGAGTCGAATGTGGTGCAGATGAAACAGTCTTCGATGACCATTTCACAACTCTCTGCTCCTCCATGTTCCGCAAGCTTGACCAGCTCGGAGGGTGGGGATTTCTTGGAGTCCGTGGCGAATTCGGGCGAGATTGTCAGCCCTTTCAGCAACCAGCGCTGCCCTTCACGAATCTCGACCCAACCCAACTGCGGGGTCGCTCCCTCGTCGGCCGCAATGGTGATTGTCTCTGGGTTGTAACCTTTGGTGATATAGAGGATTCCGTGGTATCCCGATCGCAAGAGCACCGTGTCGCCCGGTTTGACGGGGGCCGTCGGGTTGCTCGACGTCCCGTTCAATTCGAGGATTTGAATCTTCTTGGCGGCGACCACTTCTTGCAGGGTGCGCCACGGACGCAGTGAACTGCCATCCCCCTGAGGAGAGCCGAGTACGGGGTCGCAATAAAAAGTCGCGGCACAAGCCACTGGACCGAACAGCGCGAACCCCAGAATCGCCGGAACGAATGCCAGAAGCCTCGCCACCACGGAATATTCAACTCGCCCTCGGATCATCAGTGCACCTAAAGTGTGAAGTCCCACGGAGAATTTTCGCCTGCGAGAAAAATTGTACACAAAATGAAACACCAAAAAAAAGTGTCAACTCACTCGATACCAAAACTGAGAAAATACTGCATTTTACGGACATTTTCACTGTTTACGCACACAAAGCACATGCAGACCAAAGACACGCCTCCATTTCGTTGTTCCCGGAAACGGGAAGACACGCAGTTCAGGGCCGAACCCAACCTTTGCCGCCAGAAGCCGCTCCACTTTCCGGCCACATCCCGCGGGTTGTGGAATGACGCGGGGTATCCACCATGTCACTACGCATTGGGGATTGAGTCACGTGAACACTGCTCGGCGATCTCCCGAAAGTCCAATTGACGCTTGCGCGGGCTTCCCATACTCTAAAAACTCAAACCATCAGTTGCCCGCACCTCTCCGTCGCCCTGCGCGGCGGTCGTTCAACAAGGAATTGCACGTGGCCGCCCGCCGCTCGGACAATGGGAGTAGTGAATCGGGGGGGGGACAGGGGACCGCCGAAATGACCTCCAGGGCCCGCTCGTGGCCCACACTCTGCCAGTTTGCGGTGTTCGTCGAGAATCGCGTCGGTCGACTGCACGCGCTGATGAGGCATCTCGAAAGTCACAGCGTGCGGATCGTCGCGCTGTCGATCGCCAATTCCGTTGACTGCGCGATCGTGCGGCTAATGGTAAACGACGCCGACCGCGGCCGCGAGATCTTGAAACTGTCGGAATTTTCGTTCGCCGAGATTGAACTGGTGGGGGTCGAAGTTCCCGATTGCCCGCAGCCGTTTCTGCAGATCTGTCTGGCACTGCTCCAGGCGGAAGTCAACGTGCAGTATACGTACCCACTGCTGTATCAACGGGGTCACGGCGCGATCGCGATGTATGTCGACGATATCGACCTGGCGATTCGCACGCTCGAAGACAAGGGAATGGTCATTGTGACCGAAAGCGACCTGCTTCTCGACGACGAACTCTAAAGCCATGAGCGAACGCGCGATCCAGCAACTTTTCGACCTCTCGGGCCGCACGGTGCTGATCACCGGAGGGACAGGATTCCTTGGGTCCGCGATGTCTCGGGCGCTCGCCGAAGCGGGGGCCTCGGTGATCATCTCCAGTCGCGAGCAGTCACGCGCACACACCGCCGCCGCAGCGCTTCCCACCCCCAAAGGACAAACGCATTACGGGGTCGAACTCGACCACATGGAGCCGGACCGGTGCGACGCGTGGTTCGCACGCGCGGTCGAATGCACCGGCCAGATCGACGCGTTGATCAACAACGGCAATGAAGCGGTGGGGGCTGACGTCACGAATGTGACAACCGAACAATTCAACCGGCAGTTGGCGAACGCGACCGGGTACTTCACGCTTTCCCGGCTGTTTCACGATCACATTGTCGCCCGCGGCACGACGGGGAGCATCGTTCTGTTGGGTTCGATGTACGGCGTCGTCGGTTCGTACCCCGACGCGTACGCCGGCATCTGCGTCGCCAGTCCAGTCGGATACCACGCCCTCAAAGGGGGGATTATCCACATGGCCCGGCATCTGGCGGTCTATTGGGCTGCCTCGGGGGTGCGCGTCAACTGTCTCAGTCCCGGACCATTCCCTTCGGAAAAAGCCCCGCAGGCAATGGTCGAACGGTTGTGCGGCAAGTCACCCATGGGGCGGATGGGGCGACCCGAAGAAGTGAAAGGGGCGATCGTGTTCCTGGTGAGTGAGGCCAGCAGTTACGTCACGGGCCAAAATCTGCTGGTCGACGGTGGGTGGACGGCCTGGTAGGGAAGAGGGAGTTGCCGCACACTACTGGCCTCGACCACGCGAGTTCAGGCTGCGTCTGGGCTTTGCAATCCCCCCCGGTGGAGCGGCTCGCGGCCGGCATTGACGCAATTTCCTGCGACCAATACACTTTACGTACGTTTCCCAATCGGATTAGTAGGTTTTGGTGCGCGAATTTCACCGTTCGGCACAGAACCTGATCAGATTCGGGAAACTGCCATTTTGGCCCCCAGTGGAGGGGGGATGGTGAACATCCGGCTGGATTCCGGGTTTTCGTGGGGCACGAGAACTGGAATACGGCCGGGCGACATGGATCAGTCCTACCTTCGTGGGTTGGCCGGCACCGGCCGTCAATCTGCGGCACGGGCGAAAGCATGGATTTCCTCGAGAAAATCGGCGATTTTTTTGTCGGCCTGACGGCTCTGGTCGAGCGGTTGATCACCCGGATGTTCGGCGCTTCGAACGAGCGGATGATCCGCAAGCTCGGGTTCGAACGTAAGGGGGACGCCACAACCATCGTCCCTGGCTCGACGTTGGACCGGATCAACCAGCTTGAAGCGACGCTCAAGCCGCTCAGCGACGACGAATTGCGGCAATCCGCCGCGAAATTCCGGGCTCGGCTCGCGAAGGGCGAGACGCTCGACGATCTGTTGCCAGAAGCGTTTGCCGCGGTGCGCGAGGCGGGACTTCGCTATCTGAAAATGCGTCACTACGACGTGCAGATGATTGGCGGCTACGTTCTGCACAAGGGGATGATTGGAGAAATGGTGACCGGGGAAGGAAAAACCCTGGTCGCGACGCTGCCGACATTCCTGAACGCCCTGGCGGGCAAAGTTCATGTGATTACCGTCAACGATTACCTCGCCCGCCGCGATATGGAGTGGATGGGGCCGCTTTATATGGGACTCGGGTTGACGGTCGGGTGCATTCAGTCGCATCAGGAAACCGAGGAGAAGTCCCAAGCGTACGGCTGCGACATCACCTACGGCACGAACAACGAATTCGGATTCGACTACCTGCGCGACAACATGAAACCGTCGCACGAACAGCAGGTGCAGGGGACGCTGTACTACGCGGTGGTCGACGAAATCGACAACATTCTGATCGACGAAGCCCGTACTCCCCTGATCATCTCGGGACCGGCGCAGGATGACGTCGATCGGTATCGTAAGGCGGACCGGATCGCCCGCCAGTTGAAGCGGGAGACGCACTTCGAGATCAAGGAAAAAGAACACACCTGCCATTTGACCGAGGATGGCATTCGCTTCGCGGAAGAGCTGGCGGGGGTTGAGAGCTTCTACACCGCGGGGAATATGGAGTGGCCCCACCTGATCGACAACGCGCTCCGCGCCCACCATTTGTACAAGCGCGACGTGAACTACGTGTCGATGGGGGGCGAAATCGTCATCGTCGACGAGTTCACCGGGCGTTTGATGAAGGGCCGGCAATGGAGCGATGGCCTGCATCAGGCGGTTGAGGCGAAAGAAGGGGTGAAAGTCAAAGCCGAGAATCAGACGCTCGCGACCATCACGCTGCAGAACTACTTCAAGCTCTACAAGAAGCTCTCGGGCATGACGGGAACCGCCATGACCGAGGCAAATGAATTCTGGAAGATCTACAAGCTCGACGTGGTGGCGATTCCGTCGAATCGCCCCATGAAGCGGATCAACCATCCCGACGTCATCTATCGCAGCGTTCCCGAGAAATACAACGCGGTGGTCGAGGAGATTCGAACGGTTCACACGACCGGGCGGCCGGTTCTGGTGGGGACGGTATCGATCGAAAGTTCGGAACGCCTGAGCCACGAGTTGACGAAGTGGGGGATCAAGCACGAGGTTCTGAACGCCAAGCATCACGAGCGCGAGGCGGACATCATCGCCCAGGCGGGGCGACTTAAGGCGGTGACGATCGCCACCAACATGGCGGGTCGCGGGACCGACATTATTCTGGGGGGTAACCCCGATCAGGCGGCCTGGGAACAGTTGAAGCACACCTACCCGTCGCGTCTGGAAATCCCCAAATCCGAGTGGGATGCGCTCACGAAGCAGATTGCCGACGACGAGGGGATGGTCTCGGAAGGGCGGCAGGTCGCGGAACTCGGCGGCTTGCATGTGATCGGGACCGAGCGACACGAGGCGCGGCGAATCGATCTGCAGTTGCGCGGGCGGTCGGGCCGGCAGGGGGATCCTGGTTCAAGCCGATTCTTCCTGTCGCTGGAAGATGATCTGATGCGGATCTTCGCCGGCGATTGGGTCAAAGGCGTTTTGACACGGCTGGGAATGCAGGAAGGGGAGGCGATTGAAAGCGGTCTCGTCAGTCGACAGATCGAGCGGGCGCAGCGTCGGGTGGAGGAACGCCACTTCGAGCAACGGAAGAGTCTGCTCGAGTACGACGAAGTGATGGACCAGCAGCGCAAGCGGGTCTACACATTTCGACAGGGTGTGCTGGAAGGCGAGAATTGCCGCAATGTGATTTTCGACATGTTGCGTGAGCAGGTCACCGAGTCGGCGACCGAAATGCTGGATCCGCAGTACGGTCGCGCCTCGGGTGCGACCTGGGCGGGACAGGCGGCAGGGATTCAAATCGACGCCAAGGATCTGCGGGATTGCGACGCGGATCAGGCGACCTCGCTTCTGAAAGAACAGGCGCTCACACAGGCCGACGAACTCCTGCGGGAAAAGATTGACGAAGATTTCCCGACGGATGTTGAAGACGAGCGCGAGTGGAACTGGTCGGCGTTTTCCAAATGGGTCAACAGTCGTTGGGGATTGAATACCAACGATCGCGATCTCAAGAAACTGGGGCGCGATGGGCTGTACGAAGAGATCATCGAACGGGCGAAGGGGGCGATCGAAGAGGCCGACTTTTCTCCGATCGCGCACTTCCTGGCCCCCGACTTTGGCCGTCGTTCGCTGGCGGCGTGGCTCGAAAATCAGTTCACACTGAAGGTTGATCCCGCCACGCTCGAGGAGCTGTCTTCCACGGGAGTGGTCGACAAGATCCTGCAGGAACTCAATCGGCTGTACGAACACAAGGAAGTGGTGTTCCCCGTTTCTGTGGGAATGTCGCGGTTCATGGCCGAGCATTCCGGTTCGGGTGGCGAACGCTATGACCGCGACGGCCTGATCCAGTGGGCCAACTCGAGGTTCCGCACTCAGTTTCCCGTGGGATCGTTCCAGGGATTGTCGCGCGACGACATCGAACAGCGGCTGACCGAGGCGAGTCAGCGGTTTCGCTCGACCGACGCCGATCCCAGTGAGTTCCGTCCGGAATTGCGCGAAGCCGAGCGGGCGCTTCTGCTCGAAGTGCTGGATACCGCCTGGAAGGACCATTTGCACCATATGGACCATCTCCGTCAGGGGATCGGGCTGGTCGGATACGCGCAGAAGGATCCCAAGGTCGAGTACAAACGTGAGGGGATGAAAGCCTTCGAAGGGATGTGGAAGGGAATCGCGAATCAGGTGACGGGCGCGATCTTCCGACTGGAAAAAGAAAGTCCGGGATTCGTCGGATCACTCTGGCGGATCACCGAAGTGCGTCACGACGCTCCGGTCGAAAACCTCCCTCCACCTCCCGCGGAAGGGGGAGCGGTGGGGATCGAAGAGCCGTCGCGAGGTCAGGCTCCCGCGGAGACACCTGCGATCGAGCCGATTCGTAACAAGATGGAACGTGTCGGTCGCAATGATCCGTGCCCGTGTGGCAGCGGCAAGAAATTCAAGCAGTGCCACATGAATCGCTAGCATTTAGTGGAATTTTTGCGGTTGGCCGAGTTGGTGAGCCGCGACGCGTGGTGGCGAATTCCACATCGGGAAAGGACTCCCCGTGGTCTCCTGGTTGCTGAATCTGGTTTGGATGTCCTTGCTGACGGCTCTGTCTCCGTGGCTGGTGTATCGACGGTTCGTCCAACGCAAGTCGATCGGCGACTGGGGTCAGAAACTATTGGGTCGATTTCCCGTGCGCACGGGTGCAGCGCGGTGCGTCTGGCTGCACGCGGTGAGCGTGGGAGAGGTTTTGCAACTGCCGCAGATCGTCGCCGAATTAAAGCGTCGCGATCCCAGCATGGATGTGGTTATCTCCGCCACCACGACCACGGGGTTCGGAGTGGCCCGCCAGAAGTTTCCCAACGCGATTGTGGTCTACTGGCCGCTGGATTTCAGTTGGGCGGTTTCGGCAGCGTTTTCGCGATTGCGCCCCAATCTGGTTGTGTTGGTCGAGCTGGAATTGTGGCCGAATTTTCTGCGGGTGGCGCGGCAGCGACAGATACCGGTCGCACTCGTAAACGGTCGGATCACAGAACGGAGCGTGCGGGGCTATCGACGGATCCGGCCGGTCATTCGGTGGATGCTGTCCCGGCTTGAATGGATTGCCGTTCAAAACGCTGTCTATGCGCGTCGATTCGAAGAATTGGGGGGACCCACGGAACGGATTCAGATTACGGGTTCCGTGAAATTCGACGGTGTGGAAACCGAGCGAGACAATCCGCGGACCGGTCGATTTCGCGAGTTGCTGGGAATCCAAGGTCATCCCCCGATCTTCCTGGCGGGGAGTACACACGCTCCCGAAGAGCGGTTTGCTGTGGTGGCTTGGCAGGCAGCACAAAAGGTATTTCCCAATCTGCGACTGGTCCTGGCTCCGCGGCATGCCGAGCGGTTCGATGAAGTCGCGCGGCTTGTGCGGGAGGAACTGGGCTTGGCGTTGATCCGGCGAAGTGCGCTGCCAGACGCGAATTCCGGTACCACACCTGAGAGTCCCGACAAGATTGACGATTCGAAAGTCCCTGCCGTGATTCTGCTGGACTCACTGGGAGAATTGTCGGCATGTTGGGGATTGGCCGATGTCGCGTTCGTGGGGGGGAGCTTGACCGACCGTGGGGGGCAGAGCATGATCGAACCAGCGGCGTTTGGAGCCGCTTTGTTATTTGGGCCCAACACATGGAATTTCGCCGATATGGTCTCCAGTCTGCTGGAAAGACAGGCTGCGGAAGTGGTGACGGACGGAATGGACTTGGCTCGGCGAATTGTGGAATGCCTGAAAGACCCCACTGCGGCAGCCGAGCGCGGTTCCCGAGCGCGGGAATTGGTATTGGAAAGCCAAGGGGCCACCAGCCGGACGGTTTCGGGGATCATGAAGATCCTTGACGAGGGAAAGGACGCGGAGAGCGAAAAACCCGAGACTCGAAGGCGGGTAGCGGCTTGATTTTCGCCAAGAATTCGCGTTCAACAGCGTGCATTTTTCGGCAAGATTCACTAGACTCACCGGTTCCCAACCGCCGACAAGCCCCACGTTTGAGGCTGCCGACTTGACAGATGGCAGGTTCTCTGGCGTTGGCGCGGGTTTGACGCGGTCGTATCCCTGCACCTTGGAAGTTCACGTCGTCAGGAGTTTTGGATGTCGAGTTTGTTCACCAGCGAATCCGTCAGCATGGGGCATCCGGACAAAGTCTCGGATCAGATCTCCGACGGTGTTCTCGATGCGCTGCTCGCGCAAGATCCGATGTCCCGTGTCGCGTGCGAGACATTGTGTACGACGGATCTCGTGGTTTTGGCAGGGGAAATCACCACTCAGGGTAAACTCGACTATGTCAAGTTGGTGCGTGACGTTGTCCATGACATCGGATATGTCGGTTCGGACATGGGCTTCAGCGCTGAGTCAGTCCGGGTGTTTGTCGCGTTGCACTCGCAGAGTGGCGACATTGCCATGGGGGTCGATCGCGACGGAGCGGGCGACCAGGGATTGATGTTTGGTTACGCCTGCAACCAGACTCCCGAATTGATGCCAGTCCCGATTGCGTTCTCGCACCGCATCATCAATCGCCTGACAGAAGTCCGCCAGAAGGGCGACGTCGACTGGTTGCGTCCCGACTCCAAGAGCCAGGTGACTGTGGAATATCGCGATGGGAAGGCGGTTGGAATTTCCGCCGTCGTCGTCTCGACGCAGCATTCGGAAAAGGTGAGTCAGAAAGACATCACCGACTACGTCATCTCGGAAGTCATCAAGAAGACGATTCCCGCCGAGCTGCTCACCGCCCAGACGAAGTACCACATCAATCCGACAGGCCGCTTTGTGATCGGCGGACCTCACGGCGACACCGGATTGACCGGACGCAAAATCATTGTCGACACCTACGGCGGTTGGGGCCGACATGGTGGCGGCGCGTTTAGCGGGAAGGATCCCACAAAGGTCGACCGTTCGGCCGCCTACGTGGCGCGGTACGTCGCCAAGAACGTGGTCGCCGCTGGTCTCGCCGACGAATGCGAAGTCCAGCTTGCCTACGCGATCGGTGTTGCCGATCCAGTCAGCGTACTGGTCGATACCAACGGAACCGCCAAGATTCCCGAACAGAAGATTTCGGAGATCGTCCGCGAACTCTTCCCGCTCACTCCGCGTGGAATCATCAACGAACTCAAGTTGCGGCGGCCGATCTTCCGCAAGACGGCGGCTGGAGGCCACTTTGGCCGGAACGATCCGGATTTCACCTGGGAAGACACTTCGGTCAAGGCCCCGCAAATGCGCAAGCTGGCGGGTCTGTAGTTTGCGAATGTAAACTCGACGTCCGGTGCCTTCGCCGGGCGTTGAGTCGCGTTCGGAAATTCTCCGCTATGTGGTGGAGACATTCGCATCCGTCATTTAGCGGGTGCTGGTCCAAATGAGACGCCGCCATGGATGGTCGCGAGTCATTGATGTCGTTCGTGAACTCCAAAGTTGTGCGGTTCCGCGAGGGGTTGCGGATCCGCGGGCGTTGGGTATGGCGCGGATGGGCCGAGTCCGCACAGATTCGGTTTCTCCCCGGACTGGCAATCTTCGCGGGAATTCTCGTCACGACTGCCGTTCTGGTATGGCATGCTTGCGCGACGCGAATGTCGCTGGGATTTGGGGCGTTGTGCGTCTCTGGGGTTTCTCTCGCGGGACTCGCCCTCCTGGGGCGCCGATTGCTCGACGAAGCGAAATTCTCAGAAAGTGATCCTCGGAGAAACCTATTTTTGGGGATCGCGACCGTGGTCCCGGGCCTCGCCCTCGCGGTCGTCGGGCTGAGTGCTGCTCCTCTGGGAGCGTTGGTCACCACTCTGGTGACGCTCGCCACAGCGGCCGCCGTCGCGCAATGGAATGCGGCGGAATTGGATACACGCATCAAAGGGCTGCAAGCCGCGGCCCGGCGCTGGTTTCATGGACAAACACAGGAGAAGGAACTCATGGTGGACAGCGTATTTGAACTTCCGATGCGTGCCAGCCGACGGTCGGCGGAATCGGCCGGGGACATGCACCCGATTCAATGGATGCAGCGGACGGTGGACGGCCGGGGTGCTGAACGGCTGGAAGGGGTCATGCAAGTCGACTTTCCCGCCGGCCAATCCACGGTCACCGTCCACGTGGCGTTCTGTCCCCCCTTTCAGCGAACACCGGCGTTTCACTGCCAAGTGCCCGCCAATCCTGGAGTGCGACTGCGTGCCAGCGTCGCCTATCCTTACGGTGCCCGGGTCGAATTGAAACGGACCGGATCGCCAAGCGAGCCACTGACCGTGGAACTCGAATTCGACGCCCAGTCGTCGCTCGAACTGCGCCGGGCGGCGTAATGACGGCAAACAAGGTTCAAAACGAGACACACGCTCCGTAGGACAGTGCATCGACTTGAGCCATACCCCTGGATTGTATTCAGAGGCCTGACCCGTCCCGTCGGGCTGATGTCGCGTTTATTACCGAGTTTTTAGGCTCCGTCAGCGAGTCATTGACTACGCTCGCGATCCGCAGAACGGGTTGGTCTCCCGTTCTTCCCCGACCGTCGTCGGATCGCCGTGCCCGGGGAACACGACCGTGTCGTTGGGAAGAGTGAACAACTTCTTGCGGATCCCATCGACCAGCAACTGCTGGCTGCCCCCCGGGAAATCGGTCCGTCCGATGCTTCCCTGGAACAGCACGTCACCGCCGAGTACGAATTTTGGTTCGGCGGCGTGGTAGACATAGACGATATGTCCCGGGCTGTGTCCGGGGATGAGGCGGACCTCGAACTCCAGGCCGGCGACGGTGAGTTTTTCGCCCTCGGAAAGCAGCCGGTCGGCGGGAGGGCTGACGAGTTCCATTCCGTACGGTGCGCTCAGGTTCAGTTTCGCGTCCGTGAGCATCGGGGCGTCCCCCGTCCCGATCAGAATCGGAATTTCCGGCCATCGCTGCCGGAGCCCCTCATTGCCGGCGATGTGATCGATATGCCCGTGCGTCAAGAGAATCGCCTCGGGTGTCCAGCCCCGTTTTTCGATTGCCGCGATGATCTTCTGCGGTCCAAATCCGGGATCCAGCACGATACAGCGGTCACTGTCGGCGAGTGCGACCAGCAGCGTATTCTGCTGGAATGGCTGTGTGACAAGAATTTCAACTCGGGGCGGGCCAGACATCAAGAATCCGGGGGCTGGAACGAAGTAGTGGTGCGGGTCGTTCGCCGGGAACGCGGCTACCACAAGATCAGACTGTCCATTAGAATCCCAGCATAGGCACTTCCCCAGGAATCGCACAGGTTCGGGGTGAGATTGCCCCCGAACGCGATCATCACGACAGAATCCATGTCTGACACTGCACCAACACCAACCGCCGCGGCACCGAAGGCCAACCTGAAAAACCCGATTCTGGCGGGGGTTTTGGCGTTTCTGATCCCGGGATTGGGACATTATTACCAGGGCCGGCTGTTCAAGGCGGCGCTGTATTTTGTCTGCATTCTGGGAACATTCTTCACCGGTTTGCGAATCGGGCATGGTCAGGTCGTCTATTTTCAGTGGGAAGATCCCGAGAATCGAACCTACGCGTATCTCTGCCAGGTCTGGGCGGGGCTGCCCGCGCTGCCGGCGATCGCTCAGACCAAGTTTCGCAACAAACTCGCGTTTGACAGCCGATTTCTGACCAACGACCTCAATGGCACCTTTTCGGGTGACCTGAACTTCAAAACCGGCAGCGGTCGGCTCGAGGGATCAATCGCGATTCCCCAGGCGGCGATCAATGGCGATGTGAACAACGCGGCGAAGTTCACGGGAACACTGACGACCGACGAAGGGACAACGCCACTGGAAGGAACTGTCACCCGGTGTTCGATCGAGTCGCAGGTGGCACCGAACCGTGACCGGGGATTTGAGGGTTTTTTCCAGGGAGAACTTCCCGGAAAATCGGGAGCCCCCCCCACTCCCATCGCGGGAAGTCTGAAAGGAAGCATCCCCCGACCACTCTGGGACTGGTACGAAGTTCCGTTGAATGACGCCCACGGGAATTCAGAGCTCGACCGGGCTCACCGCGAACTCGGTTCCCGATTCGAATTGGGTGTGGTCTATACCATGATCGCCGGCCTGCTCAACGTGCTGGCGATTTTCGACGCAGTCCATGGTCCGGCGTATGGTGACGAAGAGACCCGTCCCCTCGATCCCAAGCAACCGGCCCCAGGCAAAACCGCCTGACCCCCTTTCCTCTGACAGGAGACGTCCGATGAATCACTGGTTGACATTGGCGGCCGGCCTCGAAGGGATCGGCCTGACGCGCAGTTGGTACGCCCTTCCATTGATTGTCGTCATCAGTCTGGTCTACAGCGCCAGCCGGCACGAATCGTCCGAGCTGATCGTCCGCCGCGCGCTGCGGCTGGCGTTCACGATTGGCGCGTTCATGTTCGCGGTGATGCTTGTGCTGCTGTTTCTGTCGCGCAATACGTAGCGGGTAATGACGACGCCCGACTCCCGCCGACTGCGCGCGATTCCGTCGGTGGGAGGGATCCTGTCGCAGGCCGCGTGCGTCGAACTCATCGATCGATTGGGGCGGGAGCCGATCGCGCAATTCACCCGGGAAGCGGTGGATTCGCTGCGAATCCGACTTTCGGCGGGGGATCTCGACGCGAAGATCTCGCGGCCTGGCCTGTTGGAAACCGTGCTTGCTGACATCCAGGAACGAGCGAAAAAATACGAATCGTGCCGACTGGGGCCGGTCATCAACGCGACCGGCGTGATTCTACATACCTCGCTGGGTCGGGCTCCCCTCTCGGAGCGCGCGACCGCCGCGCTCGTCGCGAACTCCCGCGGCTGCAGTCTCGAGGTCGAACTCGATTCGGGAGAACGGAGCCAGCGGGGAGATCAGTTACTGCCGGCGTTTCGGGATCTCACAGGAGCCAAGGGGGCGCTGGTGGTGAACAACAACGCCGCCGCCACGGTTCTCGCGCTGTCGGCACTGGCAGCAGGTCGCGAAGTGATTATTTCGCGTGGACAGTTGATCGAGATCGGCGGATCCTTTCGACTCCCCGAGATCTTCGCTGCCAGCGGGGCGGTCTTGCGGGAAGTCGGAGCGACGAATCGCACGCACCTCACCGATTATGCGCGGGCGATCACCCCCGCGACCGCGGCGATCCTGCGGGTGCATCCGTCGAATTATCGAATTGAAGGATTCGCGCACTCCCCGGAGATTGGCGAACTCGTCGACCTCGCGCGACAGAATGGCGTCTGGGCGATCGACGACATTGGCAGTGGCTGCCTGGTCGACACGACCCGGTTCGGCTTGCCAAAAGAGCCGACGTTCACCGACAGTCTGCGGGCGGGGGCGGATCTGGTTCTGGGTAGTGGTGACAAATTGTTGGGTGGCCCCCAGTGTGGGATCCTGCTGGGCCGACCGGACTTGATCGAGACGCTCCGGCGGCATCCGCTTGCCCGGGCGTTTCGGGTCGACAAACTGACGATCGCCGCGTTGCAGGCGACGCTTGACTCGTACCTGCGCGGGGCCGAAGTCACCGAGATCCCGACGTTACGACTGCTCTCGACCCCGGTCAGCGAACTTGTCGAACGCGCCGGCCGGATTGTCGCGTCGTGGGAGGCTCTCGGGAATCGACCAGCGGATTTCGCGGGCCACGACGCCGGGAACCGGTTTCGGATCGATGTCGTCCAGGATCGCTCGCCGGTCGGCGGGGGCGCGCTTCCGGTCGCCACACTGCCAACGGCGGTCATTCGCGTGGCCGGTGATGGCCGGTCCGCGAGCCAGTTGGCGCGTCAATTGCGGCTTGGTTCGCCGGCGGTGTTTCCCCGCATTGAATGCGACCACCTGTTGCTCGATTTGCGGAGTGTGCTGCCGGACGAGGATTCTCAACTGGTCGCCGCGCTGTGCCAGAGTCTGGCGGATTCACCGTAGCATGAACGCCAGTCATTCTCGTCAGGGGGCTAACCGTCCGGAACGACCGCCGATGCGGGATCTCGTCCTCATTGGTGCCGGTCACACTCACTTGCATGTAGCGCGGATGTGGCGGATGCGGCCGATCGACAACGTCCGGCTCACGGTGGTTTCACCATTCAGCCGCGCGACGTACAGTGGCATGCTGCCGGGAACACTCGCGGGATTGTATCGACCCGAGGAAATGGAGATCGATCTCTGGCGCTTCGTCCCCGCCTGTGGTGGACGGTTGATTGTCGCGGAGGCTCTGGGGCTGGATCCCGAGAAACGCCAGATTGAATTGGCCGACAGACCGCCGATTCGTTTTGATGTCGCCTCGGTTGGAATCGGGTCGGTTCCGTCTTCTATGGAGCGATTATGTCAGTCGCAGTTCGAGGAGGGTAACGTGGATTTTAATCCACGTTACCCTCGGGTGATCCGAATCAAACCGATGGCGACGTTTCGAGAGCGGCTCGCCACCGACGTTCGGGAGGTCGTATCGTCCCGGTCAACTGCCGTAACAACCGCGACACAAAACACCGATTCTCATTCATCGCCTCTCCGCCTGGCGGTTGTCGGGGGCGGTGCGGGGGGAATTGAAATCGCCCTGGCGGCTGAGGTCTGGCTGCGAACTCAGCGCGTGATACCTCGGATCACGTTGCTTGACTCGCATCCTGACATTTTGCGCGGGTATTCGCGAAAATCAATTCGCTCGGTCCGTCGCGAATTCGAAAATCGTGGAATAGAACTCCGGCTGAACAGTCGAGTGACAGCGATCGGCCGTCGCGCCCCCGAGCCGCCGCAGCTCGAATTGGAGCCTGTTGTCCTCACACTCGACGGGGGCGAATCGATTGAAGCCGATGTGGTGATCTGGGCGACTGCGGCGGCGGCCCCCGCGGTCCTGGAGCGGTTTCGACTCCCCCGTGGCACAAGTGGTTTTCTCGCGGTGCGACCGACACTCCAGTCCACGGGGGGCGCACCTGTGTTCGCCGTCGGGGACACAGCCGACTTTCAGGACCACCCCCTGCCGAAGGCGGGAGTGTACGCGGTGCGACAGGGGCCGGTGTTGTGGGAAAATTTCAACCGGTACTTCGCGGGTCGCGAGCTGGTGAACTATAAGCCGCAGCGCGGTTCTCTGTCGCTGCTCGCGCTGGGTGACGGGAGGGCGATCGCTGACTATCGCGGGTGGTCGGCGACCGGTCGCTGGGCCTGGCGCTGGAAGGACTGGATCGACCGTCGATTCATTCAAATGTATCACAACGCTTTACCGCTCCCGGACAGTTCGGGACCGCGATCGGCGACCATGCCGGGTGACACCAGCAGCGGGATGCCAAACGCCATGCGGTGTGCCGGCTGCGGCGCAAAGGTGCCTTCGGATGTGCTGAATGCTGTTTTTGAGCGGCTTCGACGAGAGGGCCACAGCGGTGTCGTCGGTGGGGATCGGATCCTGGACGACGCGTATGTTCTGCCGACGCAATCGCCGTCTGTTGACGTCTTCTCCGTCGACTTTTTTCCCGCATTCCTCGACGATCCGTATCTTTTCGGTCGAATCGCCGCCTTGCACGCACTCTCGGACATTTGGGCGATGGGGGCCAATCCCAGCGGCGGTCTGGCGCTCATCACCCTGCCCGTGACCGACAGTGAACAGCAGTCGGAACTGTTGTACCAGATCCTGGCGGGAGGGCTCCGCGAACTCACCGCCGCGGGGGCCACGCTGTGGGGGGGGCACACCACCGAAGGCCCGCGGCTTGTCGCCGGCTACAGTGTCGCGGGACGACTCGACGGTCATCCCCCGTTCCGTAAAGGAAATCTCCGCCCGGGCGACCAACTGATTCTGACGAAACCGCTCGGAACCGGTGTGATTCTGGCGGCACAGAGGCGGGGCACGGCTCCTGCTCACGCGGTGGAGTCCGCTTTGTTATCCATGTTGCGCGGTAATGGGAAGGCCGCCGCGATCGCGCGGGAATTCGATCTTACCGCCGCGACCGATGTCACAGGATTCGGTCTCGCCGGTCACTTACTGGAAATGCTCGAAGCGAGCGGTTGCTCGGCGCGATTGAACCTCAATGCGATTCCGGTTCTCTCAGGATTTGAGGAACTCGCGGCGGCTGGTTTTGAAAGCAGCCTGGCACCGGGCAATCGTGCGCGTTGCCAGGGACTGCTGGCCGACGACCGGATGCTGACCGGATCGCCACGCTGGCCCGCGCTGTTCGATCCCCAGACTTCGGGAGGATTGTTGCTGGCAGTGCCCATGGACCGTGTGTCGGCCTTGATCGAACGCTTGCGGGTCCGTGGCGAGATCGCGGCGACAATTGTGGGCGACGTGACAGAGCGAGACGATACCCCGGTTCTGCGGGTAGGCTGCGTGCATCCGCACTCGCCAGTCGGCAATACACTGCCGACCATAATCAGTCATTCTTAGACTTCACCTTCGGGATCCGAACCCCTTTCTCGTTGAACTCCACGTCCAGACCCGCCGCCTGTGCGACTTTCTCGAACAACTCCGACAACGGCACATCAGTGACCTTCACCGAGACATCGGCCTGCGGGTCTATTTCCCGTTCCAGAATTTCCTTGAGCGAGACCGTGACCGGTACACCGTACAGCTTTTCGAGTTCATCTAAAACGAACAGCAGTTTGCCGGAAATGGCGAACGACTGTTTCCGGGCAAGTTTCTCGCGGACCGATTCCGTCTTTAGCGACGCGTCAGTCTTTGGTTCGACGTCGGTTTTGAGTTTGATCTCTTCGATCTGGAACGGCTGACCCTCATCTTCGGGTTTTGGCGACGGAACCGTCACTCTCGTCACTTGCAGCGACTTTTCCTTCACCTGCACACTCAACAGGTACCTCTCCGGAACGACCCCTGCGATTTCAAACGAACCATCCTCCTGGACGGGAATCTGACTCCGGTTAAACACTGGACGGAGAGGCCCCTCTCCGATGCTGTTGAACCCACTGGAGTCGCCGCCAATCCGCGGCGGTCTCGGCGAGAGGCTCAAGGTGACCCCCTTGTACGAATCCCGCCCAGTGAGCTTGCCTTGGACAGTTCGCCCTTTGCCGAACACCACAACGGTTGGTCTCCCCTCGGCGATGTGCGCGTGCAAGTTGGGAAACCAATACGATCCAGCGTTTTCGCCCGGAAGTGGTGTCACGCGGGAAATTTGAACTTGCCACGGTGGAACGCGTTCGACCTGGAATCGTCCTTCTTCATCGCTGACAACGTTCCATGACGCCGAACATCCTTCCGGATATCCATCCATATCGCGGTTCACAAGAACCGCCAGAGTCTCTTTTCCCGCCGGTTTCCCCAACCACTCCACCCGGCCGGAGATCGATCCCCACCCCCGCAGTCGAATTTCGATCGACTTCGCCAATTCCAGGTACGTCACCTCCGCGATTCCGGCGTCATGCACGGCGTACACAACTGCCGTTCCCGTTTCCGTCGGCAGCCGGTATTTTCCCTCGGCGTCGGCGGTAATCGCCACCGGCTGTCTCCATCGATCCGAGAGACGTACCGGATCCGTTCGCTTTGGACTCGTCGCTCCCACGCCCTCAACCTGTCCGTTATTCAGCCGAATTCCCCGATTCGGTAGCGCGATCGCCAGGACTGCGCCCGAGGCCGGGCGACCATCCGGTGCCAGAATCTGTCCCGCAATTCCCGGATCCTTTTTCAGTTTCACGACGATCGACTGCGGACCATCCTCCTTTTTCAGCCAGAGCGTTAGACCGGGAACGTAACCCTCCGCTTCGAATCGCAAGCGAAACTGCGCATACGACCGCTCTTTCGGCCAAGCGAATTTTCCCGCCGAATAGTCGCTGATCAAATGCGGTTGCCAGACTGCCGGGCAAGGATCCTCCGGCGATTTCACCAGGGTGAAGGGCGTCCCGGGCAAGGCGCGGAACGACGCGATCGGTTCATTCGTCTCGGCGTCGACCACCTTCGCCGCGATCAAGACGCCGTCGGGAATCGGTTCAACCGCCGCTTTCAACTCGACTTCTGGCGTCTTCGCCGACCGCTCGGGGGCGGGTTCTCCACGGGGATTCGCCGGGGGTTGTTCTCCAGCGTTCTTTCCGCCTTCAGGGGACAGGGTCACGAGCCCCGTGGGACTCACGACATATTGAAACCCATTGTGCGATTCAAACGCCAGTGCGAATCGCACCCGGTACACTCCCGGCTGGTCACCCGTCAGGAATGGTGAGCCAATCACGGAGCCGGTTCCCGGCCAGTCCATCCGCACTTCGATATCGACGCTCTTGCCCGCTTCGACGGTGAGCGGTTCCGCCGCTTTCCCTTCATTTTCTCCAAACAGATAGGCCGGTTCGAACGCCGCCTGCCGAATGCGCAGTTGCGGCGTGACCGACGCGTAGAGATTCGTCCTGGCCCATTCCCCCCCATGCCATTCGTGGGGAACAATCGTCGTCAAGTCATGAGCCGACCGGTTCGCGATTCGGAGCGATAGCTTCAATCCTGTCGCGGTCCGTTCAACCTTTCCTGCGGGGAAGACTTCAATTGCAAGTCCGCTCGGCGAATTCGGTGGATCTTCGATCCAATGGATTTCAGGACGATCCTCACCGACCTTGAGCGCGATCCCCTGTCGAATCAGATCGTGCGCGACCTCCGGATCTTTCAGGACTTCGATCGCCAGCCCGCGCATCTCGTCTTCCGACTTGTCACGGAAACGGTAGGCTTCGACCACGAGTCGGGCGCACACTTCCTTGTGATAGACGAGACTCCGAATCAACTCGGCCTTGCGGCGGGCACGTAACTGCGCGGCCGCGCGACGTTTCAGCCGGTCGATCTCCGCCGCATCGGCACCGGGATCCGGGCGATTGCCGCCGACGCCAGGAAGATCGGGGGCGTTCTTGGGCAGTTTGAACGCCAGCAACTCCCGATAGTTCTTCAGCCAGATCCGTGTCGCGTTGCGACGGCGTTCGTCCGCGCTCGTGACCGCCGGATCGAGACTCACGGCAGAGGCAAGATACCCCATCGCGAGTGCGCGTCGATCGGGGTGGCGATCAATTTCCAGCGAGCGTGCCACGTACTTCGCGACCAGAACGGCATGGTCGCGGATATTGCGCTGCGCGAAGACATGGGCCAGTTGATGGTTGATTCGGGCTGCCGCCTCAGGCTCGGGGAATTGATCGAGTAGCGCAGCGCCCCGTTCTTCAATCTCGGCGACCGTCGCCTGATTCCGCATCTGGTCGAGAGCGAACAGTTCCCGATTCAAGCGCTCGTCATTCTCCCACTTGGCATTGCCAATCCGATCGAGCTGTTCGTCAATCGGATCACGCTCGGCTGCCTTTGGCGGTGATTGCCCGGCATCTTCGGGAGATTCCTCCCGAGGGCCGACCGGATCCCCGAGGGCTTGGGCTTGATTCCCGTTCGGCTGCGGTGACGTTGGAGCCTTTTCCTGCAAATTCGGTCCATTCCATGCCGAAACCGCGAGCGGGATTCCAACCACAATCGCCGCGACGACCAACAGCACGCTCACTCCTCCCCTCGACCAGCCCAGCCGAGCCGACTCTTCATGCCCCAACAGCCGCAACACCCGGCGTTTGAACTGCGAATTCGATTCCCCCGTCGCGGCGACCAGTCCGGCGGCAGTGAATGCTGCCGCTCCCGGCCGGCTTGTCACGCATTCCGCCATCTGCAACAGCGCCTCGGCATAGTGCAGTCTCGGCCAACCCGCGCAAAGTACCAGATCGTCGCACGCATTCTCCCGTTCGGCACTGACACGCGAGCTGAGGTACCAAACCGCCGGGTGAAAGAACAGCAGTGCCTCAATCAGCCGCTGCATCAGATTGACGGCGAGATCCCAACGACGAATGTGGGCCAACTCGTGCGACAACAACGACTCAATCAGCTCGGGGCGCAAATTCGTCGCGATCGCCACGGGGAGCAGAATGACCGGCCGGGCGATCCCCACCACCACCGGAACAACCGTCCGATCACACCAGACCAACGCGGGAACCGTTGCGAGCCGCAGGCGCGCCGCCTGTCGCCTCACCATCTCCAAGAGTGATGAGTCCAGCACCGGAGAAGACAACAGTCGCAACCGATGTCCGCCCCACAGCCCAACCGCCAGCCGCGCGAGCATGCACCAGACGCCGACCGCGTAGAGTCCGACAACATAGGGAACGGAGGAATTCAGAATTGGAGGCGCAGTCGAAGTCGATCCTAGCGAAGTTCCCACCGTTGTCGCGGCATCTGTTGTATTTCCCAAATCGTGAGCCGTCGGCGAAATCTGCGAGTTGGAACTCTCCTGAATCCGCACCGACTCGGGGACGAAATCCCGAGGAGGGAATTGGCTAAACTGTGGTGGCGGTCGATTGTCACCGATTCGGGAATTTGATCCACCTGGGGTGAAGAGCGCGCGGGGTGTGATCCAGGGGGCCGCGACGTACAGCGCAGGGACGGCGATCACCGTCAGCGACAGAGCGGCCAGATGGACGATGTAGCGGAGATTCGCGGGGCGACGCTTGAGCAATCGCCCCGCGACGGCAGAGGCACCACCGATCAGCGTTCCCACCCACAGAAAATGAAACAAGGCGATTGTCAGTCGCACACCAGCGGAAAAGTCCGAGTCAATGACCATGTTGCACAACCTGTCGGGAAACACGCGGTTAAGCGGGAGAGGAGTTCGGTCAAACGTCGTTGTCGCTTTCGCCTACTGTCAGATTTCCAACGCGATCAACCACTCGATTCGGCCTGGCGGGCCTTCTGGTTGATCAATCGCCGCAACTCCTTGAGATCGTCGGAATGAAGATCCGCCGACTCAAACAGACTGAGCATGACCGCTTTCGCTGACCCGTCAAACACCCGCTCGACCACATCGTCGAGCATGCCGCGCGACACCTGCTCGCGCGACAGGGTGGGGGCGAAGAGGCAAGCGTTGCCGACCATCGATCGGCTGAGGTACTGCTTGCCGACCATGGTATTGAGCGTGGTGATCACCGAAGTATGCGCCAAATCACGTCCCTGGTCGGCGAGAGACTGCCGCACGTCGCGCACAGGGAGCGGCGACCTCTCCCACAAAATCTTGAGAATCTGCAGTTCGAGTTCGGTCGGATGTTCCGCCGCGGGTCGCGCCATCAGCCAGTCTCCAGTTCCGTATCGACACCCGAAACATCGGGTAAACTAGAAGATACTGAAGACAGAGAAGGACGTCAAGAGACCTTCTATTGATTTAGAAGATTGTGGGATATTTCGTCCCCGACTCGCTACGCGGCACCGCGCGAGGGGAAAAATGCGGGCCACGTCGGCGATTCCGGAGTGGGGGAAGAGTCACCGGGATTTTACTCCCCCTGCCCCTCCCCTACCGCCAGTTGCTCGCGAACCCTCGGCGTGCCATTCACCGGGAGAAGTGTTCTAACGAGAGTTTCCGCAGCAGAGTGGCTTCGCCGTGGGGCTCCATCAAATCCTCTGGCGTGACCTTGTTGTTATCGACAAGCGTGACCGACAGCCGGCTTACGCAGGCCGCTCGCCAGCAGCGAGTTCAGCCACTGCGATGTCGAGACGTTGCAGATTGGTTTGAACGTCGTCAAGCGTTGTCGCGGCGCAAAAGCCGTGGTGGCATGCCGCCCCGCCGTAGTCGTGGAAGTAGACCCCGTGTTCGATCGCTTTGGCGATGAACTTGAGCATCGCCGGCCGCGAATGCTGGACGGCGTCGCGATAGCCTCGCAATTCGGCCGGGACACCAAAATAGACTCCGAACCGCGCCCCCAGCCCCTGGACCCGGGCGAAGACGTCGTGTCGTCGGAAGATCTCGTTCAGCCCCGCGAACAGCCGCGCGCCGACGGCGTTAATGTGATCGTAGAAGCCAGGTTGTCGATACGCAGATACGGCGGCCAGACCGGCGGCGACAGCGACCGGGTGACCGTTGTAGGTGCCGCTGTGCTGGCAATCCCCCTCCGGCATCAGGCGTTTCATTATGTCCTGGCGACCGCCAAACACACTGAGGGGAACACCCCCTCCAACCGCCTTCCCCAGCGTGCAGAGGTCGGGCGTGACCCCCAGATACTCCTGAGCCCCGCCGGCCATCATGCGAAACGCGCTCAGCACTTCGTCAAAAATCAACAACACCCCGTGCTGGCGGGTCAAGTCCCGCAGCGCGGTGAGAAACTCAGGATCGGGGAGGATGCAGCCGGCGTTGTAGTACACCGGCTCAAGAATGACCGCCGCCAGTTCCCGGGAATGCTTCGCGAATGCCTGCTCCAACAGGTCGAGTCGATTGAACGGTACCAGAACCAGTTGCTGGTCGAGACCGGGAGCGATGCCCGCCGAACCCGGAAAGTGGGTCGGGTCGGCAGGTTCGCCCAGACGGTCGGCCGGGGTTCCGATCGAGTACATCACCTGATCGTGATAGCCGTGAAAATGCCCCTCGATCTTGAGCAATAGGCTCTTTCCCGTATAGGCCCGCGCCAGTCGCAGGCAATGCATGGTCGCTTCGGTACCCGACCCGGTGAAGCGGACCCGTTCACAACACGGAATGGTATCGCAGAGCAGTTTGGCGAATTCGGCATGCTGCTCGTTCTCATAGGAACAGGCCGCCCCGCGATCGAGCGCGCGATCGATCGCGGCTCGCACCCGCTCGTCCCCATGCCCCAACAGTGTCGCTCCATGGCTGCAACACAAATCGAAGTACTCGCGACCGTCGAGATCCCACACCCGGCACCCATTCGCCCGATCGAAATACATCGGGTGGCCAACTGCGCGGTTGACGCGGGTCGACGCCGAGACCCCGCCGGCAAGATAATGGCGGGCGACTTCAAACTGTTCTGTGACGCGTGACATCATTGGCCCCAGGGGGAAGGTTTGACAGAGAGGGCAATGGGCTTATCCAGGACACATCCAAGCGAATTGACCAATTGACGGTGGATTTTAAGAACGATGACTCCGTCACCGCCAATCGACAGCGACCTTCAAGACCGCCTTCAACAGTCCGACACTGGAGGGTGCCCCCATGGGAGCATGGACATCCTCGGGAAAGAAAATTGCGAACGTCCCCGCCGGCACCGGAACCCAGATTTCCGGTCGGTCGGCGAAGAGCATGAAGTCTTTGACTCCGTCGTACGGCGTGTCGACCGTGTGGCATGCTTCGAGCGGCTTCCAGCCAATCTCATCGGGGCCGTGGATCGTGTATTGGATATCGATGTATTGACGGTGGCATTCGAATTTGACGGCGTCGTGGCCACGTCCCTGCCCTTGATTCAACATCAGGTACAACTTGGATCCATCGATCGGATGCCGGCCTGGGGCAAGCTGGGAAAAATCGGTCTTGCGCAGATAGTCAAACGCCTGAGCGAATCCAGGGTGGAGGGGCAACGAGCGTTCCGCGTTGTGCAGACTGTCGAGGAGCATTGAGGGAGATCCGGTGGGACACTGGGGAAGGAACGTGCGGGCGAATCGTATGCGAGACGCTGGCGAGTTCACAACCACGAACGATTGTGGTTCGAATTCGCATTTTCCGCCATGGCGAGTATAATGCCTTTTTCGCGCGTGCGACTGCGCTCACTCGACGAAACGGTTTGTCGGCCGGCGTTTTCGCGGTTGGTTGCCATGGCGATTCAAGCTCACCTGCTGGTCATTCAAGGGGTCGATCAGGGCCAGCGGTTCGAACTCGATGATCGGGACTCGGGGTTGGGACGCGGCGTTCAAAACCGCATTCGCATCCACGACACCGAGGCGTCACGGACTCACGCGCGGATCTCGTATTCTGCAGGTCGTCATGTCGTCACCGACCTCAACAGTTCGAACGGTACGTACGTCAACGGCGAGCTGGTTCGCGTTCACGAACTGGCCCACGGAGACGAGATTCAGTCGGGGCGGACCGTATTGCGATTCATCCAAACCGATGAATCTCTTCACGAATCGGGAGAAATCGCCCGCCAGATCGATCTGCGGGAGGGGCGCGAAGTTCAGTCCGCCGATCAGATCGTTAGTTCCGCCGACGCCGGCGGAATTGAATCGCTGTCGCAACTCGCGACCAGCGCAGCGGCGGCACAGTCACTCGCCAATTTACAGGTGCTGTACCGCATCGCCGAAGAGGCGGTTCGCCCTTCGACATCGATCACCAGCCTGTTGAGTCGAATCCTGAATCTGGCGCTGGAGACCGCCGGTGCCGACCGCGGCTGTATCCTGTTGCGAAATCTGAGTTCCGCAGGACTGAAACCGGTCGCCTATCGCGATCGCCGTGGCGAGGAAGCGCCGGGGTCAATGCCCGTGTCGCGCAGCATCGTCGATTATGTCCTGAAATCGCGGCAGGGGGTGCGAACCAGCGACGCCCGGACCGACGCACGATTCGTCCCCGGGCAGAGCATTTTTCAAGCCGGGATTCGCGAAGCGATTTGCGTTCCGATGCAGGGGCGGTACGAATTGCAGGGGGTGATTTATCTTGACATCACCACTCCCGCCGACCGGCTGGTGATTGAAGGTCGAACCGCGACGCGGTTCACCGAAGACCTGCTGCGACTGATGGTGGCGATTGGTCGTCAGGCGGCACTCGCAGTGGAGGACAATCAGTATCAACAGGCCCTGGTCAAGTCGGAACGGCTGGCGGCGGTCGGGCAGACAATCACCATTCTCAGTCACCACATCAAGAACATTTTGCAAGGGGTTCGTGGCGGCAGTTACCTGATCGACATGGGGCTTAAGGACCACGACGAGTCGCTCGTCCGGAAAGGGTGGACGATCGTCGAACGAAACCAGGACCGGATTTACCAGTTGGTGACCGACATGCTGACGCTCTCTAAGGAGCGACAGCCCGCCTTGAGCCGCGGGGATCTGAATGAGACCGTGGGAGAAGTTTGCGAGTTGATGCAGGCGCGAGCGACGGAACTGGGGGTCGAACTGACCTGGGCGCCGTGCGCCGGCTTCCCCGAGATGGTTTTCGACGCCGAAGGGTTGCACCGCGCGACGTTGAACATCGTGGGGAACGCACTGGACGCGGTCGAAGGGAACGAACACCCCCAGGTGCGGGTCGCGACCAGTTTCGATCCGCATTCGGGAGTCGTGGCGATTTCCGTCGACGACAACGGCGTGGGGATCTCCCCCGAGGTACTTCCGGGACTATTCAATATTTTCGAGTCAAGCAAAGGGGCCCGGGGAACCGGAATTGGGCTGGCGGTCAGTCAGAAGATTATCCGGGAACATGGTGGGGAGATCTACGTCGAAAGCCAGCCCGGTCACGGGGCGCGGTTTGTGCTGGAATGGCCGCTGATTGGCGACGAACAAGGGGGATTGGAACGTCGGACGGAGGCGTAGCCCGGCGTGGTGCGTTTGATCCTGTTGTCGACTTGGAACACGTGATGGTTGACAGGACGATACTCGGCTCGCATATATCACCCATCCAGTAGGCGTTATTTCCGAGCCCAAATCCCTTTCTGGCGTCCTCTCCTCGTCCGGTCAACCACATTCATGCCAATCTTCAAAGACAACTCCGAGTCCATTGGCCGGACCCCGCTGGTCCAGATCAATCGCTTGGCGCAGGGCCTTCCCGGTCGGGTGCTCGCCAAGATTGAGGGACGGAATCCCGCGTACAGCGTCAAGTGCCGGATTGGTGCCGCCATGATCTGGGACGCGGAAGAGAAGGGCAAAATCGGTCCCGGAACGCACATTGTCGAACCGACCAGTGGCAACACGGGAATCGCACTGGCGTTTGTGTGCGCCGCCAGGGGCTACCCATTGACTCTCACGATGCCTGAAACCATGTCGCTCGAACGTCGCGCCATGTTGAGCGCGTTCGGAGCCAGCCTGGTTCTGACCCCCGCCGCTGACGGCATGCGGGGCGCTGTCGCACGCGCTGAAGAACTGTCCAAAGAACATGGCTGGTTCATGCCGCAGCAATTTAAGAACCCCGCCAATCCTGCGATTCATTTCAAAACAACCGGTCCCGAGATCTTTGCCGACACCGACGAAAAGGTCGACTACTTTGTTTCCGGTGTGGGCACGGGGGGAACAATCACCGGGGTCTCGCGCTATCTCAAGCACGAACGGAAACTGCCGATCGTGTCGATTGCCGTTGAGCCGGCGGCGAGCCCGGTTCTGTCTGGCGGGACAGCGGGCCGACACAAGATCCAGGGGATCGGTGCCGGCTTCATTCCCGAGATTCTCGATCGCAGCATCATTGATGAAGTGTTGCAAGTGACGGACGACGAATCGATTGAGACCGCCAGGCAACTCGCGAAACTGGAGGGAATCACTTGTGGCATCAGTTGCGGAGCGGCGATGGCCGCCGCGCTCCGCGTCGCGGCGCGCCCCGAAGCCGCCGGTAAGACCATCGTGACGGTGCTTCCCGACAGCGGCGAACGCTATCTGTCCACAGTTCTTTTCCAGGGCTGACGTCCAGAATGTCTATAGCGCGCTCCCGGTTTTCCAATGGAGTCCTGGCCCTTCTGGCGTGTTTCTGCCTTACGCCTGGATGCCAGAAGTCGACTCCCGACTCGTCAAAGTCGGTCGAGATCCTCAATGTCTCGTATGACCCGACCCGCGAACTTTACCACGACCTGAACGCCGCGTTATCCGCCAGCCACGAACGGGCCACCGGTGTCAAAGTCACCATTCGACAGTCACACGGTGGTTCTTCGAGCCAGGCGCGGGCCGTGGTCGACGGTTTGGAAGCAGATGTCGTCACACTCGCGCTTTGGTCGGATGTCGACCTGCTGCGAAAAAAGGGGCTGATCGCCGACGGTTGGGAAGATCGCCTGCCCAATCATTCACTCCCCTACACGTCCACCGTGGTTTTCGTCGTTCGCAACGGAAACCCGAAAGCGATTCGCGACTGGCCCGACCTCATTCGTCACGGAGTCGAGATTATCACCCCCAATCCGAAAACCGGCGGTGGCGCGAAGCTGAATTTTCTCGCCGCCTGGGGGTCGGTGACACTTCGCGGCGGCAGTTTGAACGAAGCCGAAGCGTTTGTCACCCAGCTCTACAAGCAAGTGCCGGTTCTCGATTCCGGCGCGCGGGCCGCGACAATCACATTCTCCCAAAAGAACATCGGCGATGTACACCTCACCTGGGAGAACGAGGCCCACCTGGAGGTCGCCGAGTCCAAAGGCGATTTGGAAATAGTCTACCCTCCGATCAGCATTCAGGCGGAGCCGACAGTCGCGGTGGTCGACGCGGTGGTTCAACGCAAACAGACCGACATGGTGGCCGAAGCGTACTTGCGGTTTCTCTATGGGCCGGAAGCGCAGGAAATCATCGCCCAGCGCCACTACCGCCCGACCGATCCCGAGGTGAGGCGAAAGCACATCGCCGATTTCCCCGAGATCGAGCTGTTTCCGGTCACCGCGATCGCCAAGGATTGGGGCGATGCATTC
This sequence comes from Planctomicrobium piriforme, assembly GCA_945860955.1. GTDB lineage: Bacteria > Planctomycetota > Planctomycetia > Planctomycetales > Planctomycetaceae > UBA10511. Next base: position 46,707 of record CAMATH010000011.1, on the reverse strand, counting down.
GAAAAGTTCTTTGGCGATGGTGCGGTGTTCGACCGAATCTTCGACCAGAAACCGGCGTCATAACCGTCCCGTCGACACCGACGCGACCAAGCCACATTTCCTGTTGCCTGTCCAGAGAACATCGTCTCAGAAGTCAGCGAAATCATGTCCGACTACCTGTTGCAACGCAGCGTGACCACCGCGGTCGCCAGAAATCTGGCGAACACCACCAAGACATCACCCAAGATGATGTCGATCACTCCGCGATGGCTCCTGGGCATGTTGCCGTGGGTCCAGGTGGAAGGGGGAACCTACCGCGTCAATCGCACCAAGGTCGAATTGTCCAAGGCGGAACGGATCGACGTGGACCTCACAGCGGGTGCGCCGGCGTTCCCTCCCGAAGCGCTCCGCAGCGTTCCCCTGTTCTCCAAGCTTCCCGACGCGATCGTGAAGCGGATGGCGAACCGGTTCAAAATCGAAGAAATCAGTTTGGGTAACAACCTGCTGGTCGAGGGGGAGGATCGCACCAAGTTCTTCATCATCGCGCAGGGCCAGGTTGAGGTTCTCAGTAAGGGCGCCCACGGCAGCGATTTGCGAATCGCGCTGCTCACCGAGGGCGAATTCTTTGGCGAGCGGGATCTGGTCTCGGGCAAGCCCTCTGATGTCAAGGTCCGCACGATCACCCCCTGCGTGTTCCTGACGGTCTCCCGCAAAGATCTCGACTTGGTTCTGCAGGAGTTGCCGAATTTCGCCAGTGAATTTCAGAACGCCATCGATGACCATCTGGAGCTGCGATCCACCGTCAACCGCTACGGCGAAAGGAATATCGACCTGGTATCGGGCTTCGCCGAGAACGTCGAGATCCCGGAGACGTTTGTCGATTACAGCCCGACTCCACGCGAATACTCGTTGTCGTCGGTGCAGACAGTCGTCCGTGTCCACACGCGCGTTTCCGACCTGTATAACGGCCCGTTCAATCAGCTTGAAGAGCAGATGCGGTTGACTGTCGAAGGGATCAAGGAACGGCAGGAATGGGAACTGATCAACAGCAGCAAATTCGGGCTGTTGCATTCGGTCGACCCGGCGATGCGGATCAGCACGCGGTACGGTGCCCCCACTCCCGATGACTTGGATGAACTGCTGGCGATGGTGTGGAAAAAGCCCGCGTTCTTTCTGGCCCATCCGAAGGCGATTGCCGCTATTGAGCGGGAATGCACGTGGCGCGGCGTTCCGCCAGTCACCACCGTGCTGTTTGGTACCCCGGTGATCACTTGGCGCGGTGTCCCGTTGATTCCGTGCGACAAGCTCGAAATTGCCAGCCGCTTTGACTCGAACCGATGGCTGGGAACGACCAGTATCCTGCTGCTGCGGGTGGGGGAGGCGGATCAAGGGGTCGTCGGGCTGCACCAATCGGGAATTCCCGGCGAAATCATGCCCAGTCTGTCGGCCCGCCTGATGGGAGTCGACAGCCTGGGTGTCGCGTCGTACCTGCTGACGCTGTATTTCAGTTGCGCCGTCCTCACCGACGACGCGCTGGGCGTTCTCGAAAACGTGGAAGTGGGTTTCTACCACAACTACGAAAGCCGGGGACACAAGGGATTTGAGCAGGGTTTGGGAATTTAATCTCCCAAACGACCACGCGGCTTGACTATTGCCTCCCACCAATCCAGTCCATTCCGAGCGATCACTCAGGAACGGAATCCAAGAGACCCTGAAAGGTAAACCATGTCGGACAGCTTGTTGCAACGCAGCGTGACCACCGCGGTCGCCAGAAACCTGGCGAACACCACCAAGACATCTCCCAAGATGATGTCGATCACTCCCCGGTGGCTGCTCAGCCTGCTGCCGTGGGTGCAGGTCGATGGCGGAACCTACCGCGTCAACCGGACGAAAGTCGAATTGTCAAAGGCGGAACGGATTTCGATCGACTTGACCGGAGGCTCGGCGGCCTTCCCGCCAGAATCCCTCCGCAGTGTGCCGTTGTTCTCAAAGCTGCCGGACGCCATCGTGCAGCGGATGGCCAGTCGGTTCAAGACCGAAGAAGTCTCGTTGGGAAACAATCTGCTCGTCGAAGGGGAGGACCGCAGCAAGTTCTTCATCATCGCGCAGGGTCAGATTGAGGTGCTCAGCAAAGGGGTCCACGGCAGCGATCTGAGAATCGCGCTGCTGACCGAAGGTGAGTTTTTTGGCGAAACCGACTTGATCAGCGCCAAACCATCTGATGTGACGATTCGCACGATCAAACCTTGCATTCTGGTGACGTTGTCTCGCAAGGATCTCGATCTCATCCTGAAAGAACTCCCGACGATCGCGAGCGAATTTCAAAAGGCGATCGACGAACATCTCGAGTTGCGTTCGACGGTCAATCGCTACGGCGAACGGAATATCGACCTCGTCTCGGGCTTCGCGGAAAATGTCGAAATCCCCGAGACGTTTGTTGACTATTCCGCCACACCGCGAGAGTACTCACTGTCGGCGGTGCAAACGGTTGTCCGCGTTCATACGCGTGTCTCCGACCTTTACAACGGTCCGTACAATCAGCTCGAAGAGCAGATGCGGCTGACCGTCGAGGGAATCAAGGAGCGGCAGGAATGGGAGCTGATCAACAGCAACCGGTTCGGCCTGCTGCATTCGGTCGACCCGGCGATGCGAATCAGCACGCGATACGGTGCACCGACCCCCGATGACCTGGATGAATTGCTGGCACTGGTCTGGAAAAAACCGGCGTTTTTCCTCGCGCATCCGAAGGCGATCGCCGCGTTTGAACGGGAATGCACGTGGCGCGGAGTTCCGCCGGTCACCACAACGTTGTTTGGAACACCGGTAATCCTGTGGCGTGGAGTGCCACTCATTCCCTGTGACAAACTTGAAATCAAGAGCCGGTACCATTCCAACCAGTGGCTGGGAACCACGAACATCCTGCTGTTTCGCGTGGGCGAAGCCGACCAAGGGGTCGTGGGACTGCACCAGACGGGCATCCCCGGCGAGATCATGCCGAGTCTGTCGGCGCGGCTGATGGGACTGGACAGTCTGGGAGTGGCATCGTATCTGTTGACGCTGTACTTCAGTGCCGCCGTCCTCACCGACGACGCATTGGGCGTTCTGGAAAACGTCGAGGTGGGTTACTACCACGATTACGAAAACCGCCGCGCGAAACTCAAGTAGTTCTCCGCCCGTTTCGCTCACTCGCGATCTCCCAGACGAGGTACTCCCATGCAAGATGTCACAGCGGAACAAATCTCCGCGATGGCCGCCCGATTGTTTGAAGACGCGCTGGCCGCGTCGGCGGCCGGCCCCGTCCCGGGGGAGGCGGTGCAATCCCTGGTGCCGCCGGCGGCGGTCCCGGCTTCCACAGCCGATTTCTTACCCGCGGAAGGATCGGTCGATCTTCCCCCACCAACCTTGAACTCCGTTCCCCCATTCGGAAACGCGTCGCCGTTTGCGTTTCCCACCGAGCCGACGCCGCCGGGTGCCGGGGAGGACGGACTGCGCGCGTTCGTCCGCCGGGTCCAGGGGATGAAACTGGATTCCGATAGCGGGCCGTGCCTCGACCGTCCCGCAACCTCGCCTCTGCAGACCCGTCTTTCCAACAGCGGTTCAGTTCCGGAAACGGCGCGACCGTTTGATGTGCAGGCGATTCGCCGCGATTTTCCGATCCTGAAACAGTCGATCCATGGCAAGCCACTCGCCTGGTTTGACAATGCGGCGACCACGCAAAAACCGCAAAGCGTGATTGACGCGCTGTCGCGGTTCTACACCACCGACAATTCCAATATCCACCGGGGAGCCCACACCCTCGCCGCCCGCGCCACCGATGCCTACGAACAGGCCCGACAGAAAGTCCAGAAGTTTGTGGGGGCGGGCTCCGTCGAGGAGATCATCTTCGTGCGTGGCACAACCGAAGGGATCAACCTGATCGCTCAGACGTACGGTCGCAAATTCTTGCAGCCGGGAGATGAAATCGTACTGTCGCAACTCGAACACCACGCCAACATCGTTCCCTGGCAAATGGTGGCCCGCGAAAAAGGGGCGGTACTGCGCGTGATTCCAGTGAATGACCGTGGTGAGATACTGCTGGAAGAATACCAGCGGCTGCTTGGTCCCCGAACACGACTGGTGGCACTCACTCAGGCCTCAAACAGCCTGGGAACACTGCTCCCCGTCGTTGAGATGACGCAGATGGCCAAGCGCTACGGCGCGCGGGTTCTGATCGACGGTGCCCAGTCCGTCGCTCATGTTCCGGTGAATGTGCGGGAACATGACTTTGACTTCTTCGTCTTTTCCGGACACAAGATTTTTGGCCCGACGGGGATTGGTGCCGTTTTCGCCAAGTCGGAATTGCAGGAGATCATGCCCCCCTGGCAGGGAGGCGGCAACATGATTCGGCACGTCACGTTCGAAGAGACAACCTATGCCGACCCGCCCGCGCGATTTGAAGCGGGAACCCCCAACATCGCCGATGCCGTCGGACTCGGTGCCGCCCTGGATTATGTGAATCGACTGGGACTGCCGAACATCGCCCTTTATGAACACGAATTGCTCGGCTACGCGACGGAACGACTCCTGAGTGTGAACGGGTTGCGGTTGATCGGAACCGCGCGCGAAAAAGTCGGTGTCTTGTCATTCGTGCTGGCAGGAATGCGCCCCGAAGAGGTGGGGAGACTGCTCGATCTGGAGGGGATTGCGGTGCGAGCCGGTCACCACTGTGCGCAGCCCTCATTGCGTCGGTTCGGGCTCGATGCAACAGTCCGCCCCTCGCTGTCGATCTACAATACCCGCGAAGAAGTTGACCGAATGGCGGCGGCGCTGCGGGCGATTCGGCGGTAAAATTCACAACGGCCCGCTTCGGGGTTAGGATCCCCCCAATTTCAACCGCCAGGCCCGTTGACGCACGCACCACCGACTTGCCCTGCTCGCCGGCGTTTGCACCCGATTTAGCCCGCAAGCGGGCTGTTCAAAAATTATCGGCAGCGGCGAACGTCGTTTCCGACGTCGCCGCGGCCGCTGGGTCTGAGCCGAAAAGCAACACACCACTTATCGGCGGATCGACGGGCCAATCTCTTCAAGAACTCTTCACATTCTCAGCAGGCGGTTGCGGGGACGGACGTCTGTTCCATTTCGTTCGCAGTGGGAAATTCCTCCAACGTCAATTCAAGTTCGGGAGGAAAGACCACATCGAACAGCGTTTCCTCGCGTCGGATGCGAACATCCAACGGGGCCTCGATCCCGATTCGGACCCTGCCCGGACGGATGTTGAGGATCTTGATGACGATGTCTTCGCCAATCTGGACGGATTCATTCGACTTTCGCGATAAAACGAGCATCACGCCCTCCGTTTCGGGTGTGGGATCCGTCCCGGGAAGACTCTGGACGGCAGCTCGCCGTCGGTGTTCTCAAAAAGTTTACTCGTTCAACGAGAATAGAAAGTGAAGATGACGCAAATTCCCGGGCGGCTTGCGTCGGCCGCCTCAATCCGGAAGAATCTAGAGAACCGTCGCGTCGTCAGGCCCACATCGCCTGTCGGACGGCTGATGTTTGTCGGGGAATTGCATCCGTCGCGTCGTCAGGCCCACATCGCCTGTCGGACGGCTGATGTTTGTCGGGGAACTGCATCCGTCGCGACGCAGTTCGACTCGGGTTCGCTGTTGGTGACCGTGCCGCTTCGCAGAGAGAGATTCATGCCCGCTGATCGCCGATCGTTCCTTGCAACGCTTTCCCTCGCAATTCCCGCATTCGCAGGGCTTTCGTCGACGGCGCACTCCGAAGACAAACCCGCCGAGTCGGCTGGCAAGAAGGATCCGGGGGGGCAGCCCGGTGCGAAGCCCGCGGAATCCGACAAGCCCGATCAGGCGGAACTGGAACGGCGTTTTGCTGAGAAAATGTCTGGTTGTGTCTTCGCGGGGAGCTACAGTGTCACGAAGGGGGCCGAAGAGAAGTCCGCCGTGATGGAGAAATACGCGATCGCGAAGGTCACCAAAGTGAAAGAGGACGCGTGGCTCTTCTCGGCGAAATGGCAAATTGGGAAAAATGAGTTTCCGATCGTGATTCCACTGCTTGTGAAATGGGCGGGGGACACTCCGGTGATCACGCTGGACGAGTTGACGATTCCCGGTCTGGGGACGTTCTCGTCGCGAGTCTTGATTCACGACGACTGGTACGCCGGGACGTGGAAGCACGGAGCGGTTGGTGGACATTTGTGGGGCCGTATTGAAAAACCCGTCGTCGAAAAACCGGCACCGTAGTTCTTGAAGACGGAAGTTCGCGTTGGTGTCGTACCGCAGAGCGGCGTGGCGGCCAGAAAAAACTCGCTCCGGCAGCGGTTTTTTTACTTGTCAGCGGTCCCGGGTGGTTACGAGAATCGAGTCGATGTCAGAGGGAGACAGTATTCGGACACTCCCTTACTCGTTTGACATACGATTCGGAATCATCCATGAACAGCCATAAGTCAAACCCACCTGCTGGTGATGGGGCCATCTGGTCCTTTTCCGGACTGGCTATGTTCGCCAGCTTGGCGTGCCTTGTGGCAATGATCTGGTGCTTCAGCGAGATCACTGCGCACGGGCCAACCACCCAACAACTTCTGATCGTCGCTACATTGGCGGGTACTCTCGGAAGTCTGACCCGCGTGCTGGGGTCGATCGCGATCTACGCGGGCTCTGGAAAAATGACCAGCCGCTGGTTGCCTTGGTATGTGCTGTCGCCTTTTCAAGGTGGGGCTCTGGGTTTGGGGACGACCTTTGTCCTGAAGGGGGGCTTCCTGCCGAACACCGTTCCCGAACAGTCGACACACTCGCTCAAGGAAGCGTACGTATTCGGGGCGGTGGCATTTCTCGCGGGACTGTTCGCCGAATTGACGATGAAGAAACTCCAGGATGTCATGTACGCTCTGTTTGGCCCACCCCAGAAACTGCCCGATTCCCTGAATAATGCAAACGACTCCGCCGTTTCCTCGCTGGAACGCAAAGCGAAAATCATTGGCGAGTGCCAAAAGCACATCGCTCTTTGTGACCAGGGAGACGGTGGTCCGTTTTTTATCTCGGTCGCGACCGGACTGGGAATCAAAGGCCTGACGCCGGGTCAGACGGGTGACGCAATCCTGAAACAACTGGCCTCCTCGTCGGCTGATTGGACACGTCTTGAGAATCCCGACGCGGGCAAGACAATCCAATCGCACGCCGAGGAAGGACGATTCATCGTCGGTGGAATTCCCGCCGGAGACAACAACGGTGTCGGGAAACTGTTCGTTGTCGTCGCGAACGACGCATACCGTTTGGTGGACTCGCCCCCGGTCGTCTACGGAAAGACGGGAGCCACGTCGATTCCCAATACGATTCCGGTGGGAAAACTCCAGCTCTTTATGTGGAACTCGAAGTAGCCCCCGGGTACGCGAGGCAGATTGACTCGGATGGCGATCCGCGCGTGTGAAGCCCGACACTCAGCGCGGCAGACGACGGATTTTTGAACCCGAGCCGGTCCAGATACGAAGAGTCGAATGGGTTAAAACCCACACGACTCTTCGAGATTCCGGTTGATCAATCGTCCAGCGCCAGCCCCCGTCCGATCCGGCGGCCGAGCAGACGGGAGATCGTGACGAGGTCGTTCACGTCCACCCGCCCGTCGAAGTTCAGGTCGAAGTAGGGGGCCGCGTTGGCCCGGTTCAATTGACCCGCGATCGCCACATAGTCAACACCGTCGACGACTCCATCGCCATTCACGTCTCCAAATAGTCGGTGGAAGCGGAGCGTGCGATCGATGGTTCCGTCGCCGGTGAAGTCGAGTTCCAGAGCGTAGTAGCCGTCGTCCAGTCCCCGCCCTCCCAGGTCGATCACCAGGGTGTTTCCGACCGCGGTCACCTTACCGGTCAGCACGACAGGTAATCCAGCACCGGTTCCGTCAATATTGAACCGCTTCAGTCGGATCTGGTCGTTGCCGCCGTTGGAATCGTTGACACTCGCGACCATCCCTGCCAGATTCCCACCGCCGGCGAACGCGACTTGCATGACTCGCACCAGCGACCGTTGCGCTTCGCCGTTGTTGATGTCGAAACCGGCGACAGTCAGCGGGGCGGGCGCGAATGTCGCCGAGACCACCACGTCGGCGGGAGTCGCGGGAGCTTCCTCGGCGTTGCCACGGACGTCGATGCCGCGGGTGTAGAAGCGGTAGTTGTGCGGTAGTCCATCGGAGATCGCCTGGTATTGGACCGAGGCGCGATACACTCCCTGAGCATCTGCCACCCCCGCAGGAACACGGGTCACCAGGGAATCGGTCGATCCATCGACCGAGACATAAAGGTCGAACGCGGCGAGAGTTCCCCCGCCATTGTCGACCCCTTGCATCGAAACGGTGAATTTCGAGGTCGCGGTGTTGACTCCCGCCACCTGGGTATCGGGAGCGAACAGGTCCGGGACGACGATCGCGGCGTCGGCGGCGAACGCCGACTTCGGTTCCGTGTTCCCCGCCAGATCGCGTGACACCGAGCGGAACAGGTAGAGATGTGCCCCATCGGCCGTGAAGTTGACCGACGTTCCCTCGCTGAACTTTCCGGTCGTGTACAGGACGAACGGCTTGCCATCGGTTGAGACGTAGATCTGGTACAGATCCAAACCGGAACTGGGGGCAATGCCGGCAATATCCAGATCAGAACCCGTGACGTTTAATGTGAACGACGCACTGGTGGCGACTGCGGGGAGCGGGTTCACCCGACTGGTGGGGGGGACATAGTCCATCAACCAGCGATCAAAGGCGGTATTGGTTCCCGAGTTCCCACTCAGATCTTTAACGCCCCGTGCGTCGACAGAAATCTCGTAGACCCCCAGCGGAATCGTCGGCGCGGTCAATCCCGAGATCCGCCAGGTGGTTCCGGAAACGTATGTCACCTGCTGGGCCGGCCCTAACAGATTGGGGCTACCGTTGCGGGTCATGCGGAAGTCGGAAATCGACAAAGTCCTGGGATCGACAGCCCGCGAGAACGTCACGTCGACACTCGGAACGCCCGCATTGCGGGGATCCGGGGTGACGGGAGTGAAGACCGCCGTCAAAGCGGCCGAGACATCGAACGTCAGCGTGCCGGTGTCGACACCGTTGTATCCGTCACCGAGCGCGTAAGTCGCCGTATCGCGGCCAGAAAAACCAGAATCGGCGATGTAAGTGAATGTGCCGTCGTCATTCGCGATGAGGCGACCATGTTGCGGTTGATCCAGCACGGTGGCGTTCAAAAGGTCGCCGTCGGCGTCGAAGTCATTGGCCCGGGGATCGAACTTCAAAGGGAATTCTCCCACCACGCTCAGCGCGTCGGGCCGCGCCAACGGGGCGTCATTCACCGGCTTGACGGTGACCGCGAATGTTCGGGAGTTATGGTTGCCGGCCTCATCGGTCACCGTGAGTGTGATGTGCGCCACGCCCGAGGCGTTGGCAACGGGATGAATCGCCAGCGTCCAGTCGTAGAAGTCGGGCTGAGGTGTCACGGTGACATTTTCCGCAGGCAAAAGCCCCGGATTGTCGGAAGCGATCGAGAGCTGGAGTACATCACGTGGCGTATCGAGATCAATCGCCACAAAGTGCGTGTCGTCCGTCGAAGAGCCCTCTAAGAGGTGGAAGTCATTGATATGGGCGATGTAGGGTGGCAACGATAGCCCACGAATTCGCGCCAGCGATTCGTCGTCGACCCGCCCGGCCAGCGCCAGCAGTTCAGATTCTGTGAGTCCTCCCAGTCCAAACGCGTAGAGGTCGTCCGATCGACCCGACGCATTATTCAGCTTGACCTTTGTGACAAGTGCCGCCAGTTCGACCGCGTCGCGCGCCTCGTTGGCGAGGATCTGCATCTCGACTGCCCCGGCGACAAGCACATTTGCGACCGCGGCCGTCCGGGGAGCCGCGACCAGCGGATCAATTCGGTTCGGAAGCCCATTCGCAATGAACGCTTGATTCGCGAATTCCAGTGCGTCCGCCACGATCGCATGCACTGTGTCGAAATCCGTCAAGTCGGTATGCCCCGTGACAATTCGCCGGGCGATCGCACGATTGACCGCGTTGCTGAGAATGGTGTCGGTCAGGGGGGAGTCGCTGGGGATCCCGGCCGCTCCAGCCAACCAAGCCTTGGCACCAGTCACCAGCCCACCATATGCATCCACCTGCACCAGAACCTCTTTGGCTCTGGGGTCATCCGCGAGGCTCGCGTCGAGATGCGCAAGCGTCGAAAGATCCAAGTTGGGATCCAAACCGACTGCAAGCAGAATCAGTTTTTGAGCCTGCGGATAACTCGGCGTCCCGCCTTGGCGCGCGACTTCATAGAACAGCAGGAACTCGTCGGTATCCGTGTCATCGACCACACCGTCGCGATTGAGATCGGCTCTCAAATCGCCGCTGGTGAAGTACTGTTGGAAGAGGTCCGAATCGGCCCCATCGATAATGGAATTGGCGTCGAAGTCGATCAACTGCTCGTCAATGGGCGTAACCGCGACTTCATTCGCCAGAGTGGTGAATGGTGTCGCTACCAAATCTCCCAGTTGCTGACTGAGGGTTGATTTATGCGTCAACCCCGTGGTGGTATCCACACCACCCCGAATGCGGACAATGCCGCTGCCGGTGTTGTATCCATCAGGAATAAACAATTGGTAGTTGCCGTCCACGTCGGTTGTCGTCGAAGGTTCCCCCACATCGAAGTCCAAGTTGTTGTTGGCATCGAGCCACACGAATCCGCCGCTGATGGGACCGGCTTGCGCCCTGCCGAAATCGCTCGATCCGCTGAAACCGCTGGTGTCGAGTTTGAATTCGGCCAACTTGAACGTGGCGAAATCCTTTTCGTAGACCACTTCCGAAAAGAAGAAGAAATCGACTTCGACCAGCACTCCGAGAAACGCTTCGATCTTGCCGTTGAGTTCGAACAGATCGAGAGGATTATTCTGGAACGCGGCGATAATGTCGCTGCCGCGCACCTTGCCGTCGGATTCACCGCTCCGCTCTCCCTGATCCACCAGATCGAGGCCGATTTCGCCGCGAATTCCACCCCGGACGAACCCACTCACGATCCCCAGATCCAGCCCCGCGCCGACGGCGATGAAGGCGTTGACCTGGAGTTCGTTTTTGTCAAACCCGCTGGGACTCAAGTCGTTGAAGTAGAAGCCGTCGAAGACTTTGTACGCTGTCGAGGGAGCGAAATCGTCCTCCTTCCACTCATCCAGGCCGGCGGTGTCAAAACCAACCGCAAGATCGGTCGAAACGCTGAATCCCCCCTGGATCAGACCGGCGAGCGGTCCCCAGATGCGGAACTTCTGCAAAATGCTGAAGTCGAATTTGAAGTCTGGAACATCGTACGTGACGATATCGACCGCCTCTTCACCCATCAGCAGCGACATGACCGTGTCGGGATTGAAGAGATTGAATTTGAAGCCTTCGAGTTGGCCCAGCTTCTTGAAGACGTTGGACTTCTTCGCGGTCGCGTCGACCATGGCGGTCTGCGCCGCGACTCCGGTGGCCTGATTCAGCGTCGAGGTGGCACCGTTGGCGGCGCGGGTTCGCGCCTGGGCAGGCTGCTGACCATTGGTGAGCGCGGTCTGCCGGGCATGCGACGCGTTGTTGGCGGGATCATCGCTGGCCGCCCGCAAATCGGACAACGAAAAGTCGCCGAACTCAATCGTGGCGTTGTCCCCGCTCGAAAGGGTCTCGTTGAGCGTCTCCGACACATCAATGATGTTGGACAGGATCGTGGCGAATTTGATTGCGGTCTCGATCGCCGGCTTCTTATCGGCCGGTGCCAGAACCTTGGCGACCTCGAGCAGTGAAACCCCGGGACGGCCATCGCTTTCAAAGGCTCCCTCCAAACCCAGCGCGCCGAACACCTTGGTGTCGGCGTTCAACACCTGAACGATCGGCTTGATGGGGGCCAACAGATCATCCACGGTCTGAATGATCGGAGCGGCGAAGTCCTGCAGGAACGTCCCCAACTGCATTGTCACATGGTTGAAGTCGACCGTGAACCCTGTCTTGCCCGCCTCGGCTTCATTGCCGAAATTGAACAACGGGAAATTCACCGCCAAATCAAACGAGAACGACGGGAACGCCTCGTTGCCGCCAATGCTTGTCACCGCGTGCAGTCCCAGATTCGCCCCGCCGCGGAAGCTGTATTCGAACAAATCGAGACCGGCCTTCAACTGGTCGGTCCGGCGGGTATTTTGCGAGCGGACCTGGCGCGTGAAGTTGAGCAATTCCTTGAGCGTCAGTCGATCACCGTCGTTGAGCATTTGCACCACCGGGACATTCGCGGGAAACCCGGTCGTGTCGAAGGTGTTGTTCTGCTCGGCGGAGGGTTCAAGCGTCTCCCCCTCTTCCGATTCGGTCAGCACACCGTTGAAATCGAGATCGATGAACCGCTGCCCCGCCACGGTGATGGCGGCGAAATCCCGAATGCCGAGTTTTCCGTCCGCCTCGGAATCGAAGAATGTAAACGAAGTCTGCAAATCGCCAATATGGAACCGATCAGCGATCGATTGGTTGCCGACCGCGTTTGGATCGCCGATATACCGTTCGACAATGGGATCACCCGGTTTTGTGGGGAGATCGCGGACCCCGTTTTTGTTGAAATCGAGGAACCGTTTCCCTGTGGAATCCTTGACGACAGGAATGGTGACAAACATCGATTTGCCATCCAGAGACGTTTCGGGAACAACAATCTCTTCCCCTTCGACCGCCTGCGGATCGAGCGAATCGAAGCCGTTCCCGTTGAGGTCGATGTAGACAGTTCCAGTTCCCGCCCCCTGGACCGTGAAAGGACTGGTCGCTCCTGCGAATTGCCCATCTTCGGTCTCAGGGAATGTAGTGTCTCCAAATCCCGAATTGACGAACTTTTCGTTGTAGTCCAGCAGTCCGTTTCCATTGGCATCGGCAAAAGCAATTCCCTTCCCTTGCAGCAAGGTTCCTTCACCGTCCTTTTGAATATTCGCCTTGAGGACACCATCCTTGTTCTTGTCGAGCTGTTTGCGCAGTTTGGCGCTGATTTCCTCCGTCGTACTCAGAATTCCATCGCCATTTGAGTCGAAGTAGAACTTCGCCGCCGTACCGACTCCCGTCGTTTGGATCTGGAATTCGTTGACGGTATTCTGAGCGGTCGTCCAGCGCCTGGTTCCGCCAGCAATCCAGATTTCACTCTTGTTTTTCTGCGCGGTGGTCAGGGCCGACCAACTGGAATTGAACGGATCGACGTTCCGCTTGCCGATTTCGAGTCGACCGTTGTTGTTCGAGTCAAAGTAGACAATCGTCTTGCCATTGAGAGTCCGAGTCCGGTAGACCCCTTCATTGGTGATCGAAACCGCCTCGTCGAATGTTCCGCTGCCATTCCAGTCGGCGTTCTTCGCATTGGCGAGCGCGGTTCCGCCAAGCGAACTGACCGTGGGGAAATCGGCGGGCGCGCCGGCCAGGTCGACCGGGACGCCGCGGGGATTGACATTGAGAAACGGCTCGGCGACGGTCTTGACCACGGTGTCGGGATTGCCGTCGTTATTGGCATCATCGATGAGGTTGTTCGCGGGGTTCACATCGACGCCGATCGCCGCCTGGAAGTCGCCGCTCGCCAGCATGCCGTCGCCGTTGATGTCGAAGAACTGCAATGTCTGGTAGTTGTCGAGATCGTTGAGGCCAGCGTGGAAGTGAATCCCCAATTCGCTGGGGTTCTCGGAATCGTCCTCGAAGTCGACCTGCAGGAATCCCAGAGCGCCCGTTCCCGAGAAATTGTCGAGCGTGACAGTCGCGTCGACATCGAGTCCGGTCTGGGCGGTATCGATAAAGAAGCCGAACGTCCGGCTCAAACCGAACACAAACTCCAGCTTGAATTTCACCTCGGCGATGAGGCCACCCGACGTTTGCAACGAGAGTCCGAGCGCATCGAGACCAATGTCGGTTGACAGATCAAGGCTGCCGATGTGCCAGGTCTTCTCCATGGTGATATGGAGGGTGATCTGGTCTTCGGTCGCCTCGGGTACAATCGAGAACTCGTCGAGGAAGCCTTCATCGGTCGGGTCGGCGGTGGTCGGATCGTCTTGTGCGCTCTGCGACAACTCGGCCAATTCTGTCGCGGAAAGTTGATTCTGCGACTTGAGCGTCGTTGTTAGCGGAGCCAGCGACGAATCGAAGAATCCGCCGACTTCCGGGGCCGCCGTCAGCAGGTTCCCCACCAACGGCAACTTCAAGCTGTCGAGACTGTCGCGCAAGACGGCAAAGCCGGCAGCCAGCGCCTGCGCGGTCTGCCCACCCTGCAACTGCTGGTCCGCCAGGCGAATTAGCTGCCCTGGAACCGGGGCTCCATCCCACGCCGCATCCAAGGGACTGGCAAGGGTGGCAGTGATCATTCCCTGGTGCCAATTGCCAGGCTCCGCAACCGCGTTGGGTTTTCCGGTGACGTTGAATTCCTGGAACTTAAACCAGTCAGCCGGCCGGAAAGTGAACGTTTTCGTATTGGCTGTGATTTCTTTCCCAACCCCCACATCGATTCGCACGACCTTTTCCGCTCCACCCGCGAGCGTCAGACTCACCTCGAAATAGTCGACGCCAGCACTCGACTGCGGCGTCAGGTTCGTAACGATCAGACGCTGGAACTGGTCCCAATTCCCCGCGACCGGAACTCCCGCCGCGTCCACCGCGGTTCCGCTGGGAATCTGGAACGCAGCGAGGTCACCATTCGCTTTGGTTGTGGTGTCAAACATCTTGAGCGCCAGATTCCGCTCGACAGTCTGTTCGTTGACGGTGATGTTCTGAAGTCGGGCGTCAATCGCGGCTGCCCAACCGAGGTCCGTTTTCACCAACGAACCCAGGTGCAACTCGACTTTTGGATCGGTTGTATTCGGGCCGGTCGCCACAAGTGTCTGTCGCAACGTATAGGTCGCGGGCTTCACTTTGGCCCCGTCCACGGTTGTCGGGTCGCCGAACGTCATCTGGCCGTCGGAACTTAACGTGACCGTGACATCCGCTTTGGGTTCAGCCGTCAGCGCCACGCCATACCGGGCTGTTTCCCCCTCGGCCAGATTTCCGTCATCGCCAATCCGCACCAACTGGATGCCGGCGACATCGTCGTCCTTGATCGTCACGCTTGCCGCGATGTGCGCGGGGTCGAAATTAGCGATGTTGGACTGCACCGCCGGATCGCGGGGATTGAGCGTCTGCTTATCGGTCGCCAGGGGCAGGATGTAACCGTCGCCCGGGAGAATGCGGACCTGAACATCTTCGGACTGCACGCTGCCGCGGTATTCGGTATTCGCTCCGACAGCGACGCCGGCGGCGAAATCATCCGCCGTGAAACCAGTCACTTTGACGGCAGCGGCGTACTCCGCGATGAGCCCCCCCTGAGGTGTCCCATAGGTTCCATAAATCAGATCCGTCTTCTCTTTCACGACAACGGTGATTTCCCGACCGCTGGGGAGCCGTCCTTTGACGATCGTCCCCGCCGCCAGCACCAACGGCGAGCGGTCACTCGGATCTCCGATGGAATTGTCGACAGCGATTCGAATGATGAAATCGCCAATGCCACTGTTGAAACTCAATTCCCGCAGCCGCAACGGCAGGTCTTCGACCAGTTTGTCATCGACGGGAATGATTCCGATATTCGCCTGCACATCCCCCGGGGCAACCCGGACGTAACCCTTCCGGGTGACTGGATCGAAAAAGTCGGCGGAGAGGCTGAAATCGTGCAGGGTCGAGGTCGACGTTCCGAACGTCGCCCGTCCCGAATTGAGCAGTTCGAAATTCACCCGAATTCCCGCGTCCCCCACACCGGCCGGCGCGGGGGCGTTCAACTTCACCGCGAAATAACTGGGGGTGCTGAACACTTCCGAAGCCGAAGGACCGGAGACAAGATTGGCGGTGGGAACGTCATTGTCGGCGATCGAAAACGGCACCGTCGCGAGCGTCAGTTTCTCAAACTGCCGATCCGCGCCATCAAACGAGAGCGTGAAGCCGCGCGGAAGATTGATGTCTCCCACGACATTCAGCAGATACTCCCCGTCGCGCAGCCCATTGAGCGACAGCGACTGGGGTGTTCCCGAGACACTGACCGGCGCCCCCTGGAGGTTGTACAGGCTCAGTCGCGGAGCCGACGACACCGAAAGACCCGCCGCGGTCGTGCGGATGAAATCGAGGGGGCCACCCATTTCCGGCAGCGTAAACTTGAACCAGGCACCGCCGCCAATCGTCGTGCTGAACGGAAGATTGGTCCAGATCAGCCCGCCGCCGATGTCACCCAGGTCGACCGCTTTCTCCTTGGTGGAGAGATCGGCCACCGTCGGCCCATTGAGCTTACGCCCGGTTTCCACCGTGAATCGGACGCTGCTTTTGTGGATGTACTCCACGAAGCCATCGTCGACGGAGGTCACCTGGACCAGTTGGCGCAACGTCCAGTTCAAAGAATCGAACGTGATCGTGACCGGTGTGCCGGCCGGCGCGCCGTTGATCCGGATCTGGTCGTTTTCCGGAGTCATTGTCACAAAAACCTGGCCGATCGGTTCGGTCTGCAACTGAACGCTGAACACATTTGGCGATCCGTTCGCGGTCGCCTGCGGACTTGTCACCACGATGCCCGCGGTCTCATCGTCAGTGTTGACGAAATTCACTTTGGGGCCGGTGAGCTGTCGGTAGGGAACGTCGTCGCTCGTGGAACTGACCAGAACCGTGAACGGCCGATCGCCGTCGTCGTACCGATCGTTGACCCCCGCGATATTGACCGTCTGAAAGACATTCCAGTTCGCCGGTGTAAAGGTCAGAGTCGTCGTCTCGGCTCCGGCATTCGTCCCGTTGACGATCACTCCTTCGGTCACGTCAGAACTTCCGACATAGACGCTGACGTCGGCGATTGGCTGGGTCGCCAGTTTCACCCCAAACGCGACACGTTTTCCCCCTTCCGTCACCGTGGCATCACTGTTCTGGGTGACAAAACCCGCGGTATCGTTGTCTTGAATCCCCAGTGTGCCCGCATAGACTGCGGGCAGAATCTCGGTCTTGTTCCCATCCTGGTCGGCGTCGTAGGTGTCGGTCACATTGAACGGAACATCCACATCTTTCTCGACTCCATTCTCGACGACCTTTTTGACCGTGTATTTGCCGAAGGAATAAAACGGCGACTCCAGCACCCGAACTCCAATGTCCTCCTTCTTCCCCACTTGGGGCTTGGCCGGATCCACCGTACCTTCCCCGATCAAATCGTTGTTGATCGCGAGCGTGACCGTGGCACGGGTGCTTCCCTTGGGAATCAACAGCGCCTGATAGCTGGTGAACGCGCGCAACCGGCCACCCACGTCACCGCCGATCTCCTCGGGAATTCCGTCGCCGTTCAGGTCGGCTGTTGTCCACGCCGCGTCTTTCACTGCCGACGTGACTTCGCGAAATCTCGCGAAACCGGCAGTCGGAAAACTCGGTGACGTCCGCGTCCCTCCGTTCAGTCTGGCGAATGTCGCCGTACTCAATCCGATAAACGCGTCGAGGTCGCGATCTCCATCCAGATCGGCGAATCCGATGGTCGGCGTATCGGTTGTTCCCAGCCCGCCAATGCCCGCCGTCGTCAATTTGGCGTCGTTCCGCGTGAACGTAGCCGTTCCTGTGCGTTCAAAATACGCGACGTTGGTATCCCCCCGCCGCGGAACAAACAGATCCTGGTCCCCGTCGCCGTCGAGATCCGCGAACGTTGGTGCGAAAAAGCTTCCATTCAGTGTCGCGAGCGCCGGAAACGGGCTGATTGACATCGCCACAAAGCGGACCCCAGGCGAAGTTGTCGTTCCGTCGTTGCGGTAGAAATTCAAACCGGTCTGTGAACCCACGACCAGGTCGATCCTGCCATCTCCGTCGACGTCGGCGAATGCCGGATGGGTATAGCCACCCAGCGCAGGCCCCCCCAGGGAACTGAATGGATCACTGGTTCCCGACTGGAATGCGAATCGGGGCGTCGTCTTCGATCCCACGTTCCTGTAGAACTGCATCGGCCCGCTCGCCGACCCCACCAACAGGTCGACATCGCCATCTCGATCAATGTCGGCAAACGCCGGCACCGTCGCCCCCGCCGCGATCTTAATCCCCCCGACACCAAAATCCATGCTGCGGAAATCACGCACGAACCCGGTCGAGACGGTGAAGTCCTGCCCTAACGTCGCCGTCCCTTCGTCAAATGCGAACCCGACGTACGTGTCACTCGAAACCGGCTTGCTGAGCGCGACGTTGTACGACAGTGTTGAAGTCGACTCGGCGACCGCTTGTCCCATCCCTGTGAGAAAGACCAGTGGCAGATCGGCACTTTGCGTACGATCCACGACAGCGGGGGCAGGTGGATCCTCGTTGTCGAGTACCAACGCGTCGAATTTAAGTACCTTGTTGTTGTAACCCAGGTCACTGCTCGTGGCGGATGCGACAATGGACAGTGATTGATCGCCATCCGGCAGCAGGTCATCGATCGGTGTGACCGTGACCCCCTGGTACAGATTCCAGTTGGTCGGGGTGAACGTCAATGTCTCGGGTGTGACGGTACCCGCGCGGGTTGTCCCCGTGCTGGTTGTCGTCAACTGCAGGGTGACAGGAGCCGACGGTTGCGAGTCAAGCCGCAACCCCAGGCGCTTTGACACCACCGTACTCGCGGACTCTTCGACGACAACGGGGGAGTAGCTGGGGAGGAAGATCCCGCCGGCGCGGTTGAACGCCTGACCGGCGAAGTCCAGCTTGTAGTTCCAGGAGTTGGCAGGCGACTGGGGAGTCACGCGAACGAAGTACACACCATTCCCGCGCTGCACCGCCGCTCCGAGCGGGAGGCTAATCGTCGATTGCGTCCCCGTCGTGGCAGCCGTTGACCTCGTATCCAGCAATCTTCCCGTCGAATCATACAGGGTCAACGTCATTGGCTGGTTCGCGGCGAAACGCAGATTGACGCTCGACATCTCCGCAACTTGGTCATCCAACTGAAACTTGTAGAAGTCGGGATCGGTTGGAGATTCGCTGGATGCACCACGGAGGAAAGAATCCGAGACCACACCCACCCCCACGGTTCCCAGGTTCGTCGCGGTCTGTGTGCTGTTGTTGGGTTCGGTACTCGTGTCTCTGCGGAGGAACGAAACCTGGTAGTCCGTCGCACCGGACCGATAACCGTTGATCTTCACCTGGTAAGTCGTGGCGACAGTCACGCCGGAACCGAAGAAGTACTGCTTGGGAATCGCCTGGGAACCATTCATCAGGGCAATGGAATTCCCCGAGGCATTCAACAACTCAACCGTCATCCCGCCGATGTTGGGGCCAGTGACCTGGATGAAATCGACAGGCCCGACCGCGGGATCGATGGTGAATCGGAAAATATCGGTATCGTCAGACGAGAAGAGATTTGAGGTAAACGAAGTCCCAGGAATAAGTGTTCCCAGGTCGTTGGCCTCAGCCACTGTCTCGTTGGGTTCAGTCGAGGGAGATGACGCAGGATTCTCAGAGAAATTCCCAACAACAATCCGCGCCTGGTCGTTGTCGATGATCTGCAGACTGGCGCGAGAATCTCCATTCAGCACGGTGTATCGGACAAAGTCATTGACGAGGGATGTCGTCAGCGTGCGTGACGCGCCTGCCGCGATCGAATTGTCCGGAATCACAATGCGAAGATCCGCCGACAGTGCCCCTTCCGGCACATGCACGACGCCATTCAGCGGAACTTCCGCTGCCTGTGGTAACTTCTCGAGTGTGAATGCGTTGAAAATGGGATTCTTGTCGGCGAACGGTGTGCTCAAACCATCCAATTGGAAGTTCAGAGTCGAGGACTGCGCCACGAACTGGTACGTGATCACCGCGCCGCGACTTGTCGCGGACTTCCCTCCCTGGATTCTGCCGGGATTGAAATCGTCGGCGATCTTTGTGCCACCGACAGTCACGTCAAACCCACGATCCGCGCCATTTTCCTGGAAGAGTAACTGCAGTTTGTATTCGACGCCGGGAACCAAACCACTAAGCTGGGTCAGAATCTGATTCGGATTGGACGTCCAGCGAATTGACTGCATGACGGTCTCCAGGCGATCGTCATTCGTGGTGGGACCGTAGTCCGGAGTGGCGAAATTCAAGATGTTGAACAACGACGTGACCACCACCCCGGCGACTGAGTCGGTGGTGAAGTTCGCGTCGCGAATCAGGCCGACCGCACCCCCGCGCAGATTGACGGCATACGGAAATTCCCCGTCGAGATCCAGTCCTTCGCCGACATCTCCCCCACTGAAGGCACCAATCGTCGTCAGTTCATTCAGCGTTGAGCGATATCCAATGTCCAGACCTCCGGCCGGTGCCGGGGTGTCCAGGGTGATATGGAACGCGCCACCCTGGTCGTCTCCTTCTTTGGCATCGCGCACCTTGGCGATCTGCACGGTCGGAATCAGCGTCGCGGAATCCCCCGCGTTCCCCTCCCCCACTTTCCCGGTGTTCGGGGGAACCGATGTGTAGGGAAAATTCACGGGGGTCGCGAGATACGAGGTCGAGCCACTTTGTGAAATGACCACGAACGTTTTTGTCACCCCCGGAATCGCGATTCCCAATTGAACACGGCGCCGCTGGTCCCAATTGTCTTTCGTAAAGACCAGCGAGATTGTGGCGGGGCGGGTTCCGTTGACGTTAAAGAAACCGTTTCCGGGTGAGAGCGTCAGGGTGACATCGCTGGCAGGCTGACTGGTCAGCGCGACATCCAGGCTGGCCAGGGTGGAGTTTCCTGGAACGTAATACGGAACAACCCCGGTCGCATCGGGAAGCAGCGCGCGGCCGTCGGCGTCAAATAGCGCCACACCCGGCCGATACGCTCCGTTGTCGGTGATCGAGACGGTCGCCGTCTTGTTCGTGCCGATGACGTACTTGCTCGTCGCGAAGGTAAAATCCTCGAGTTGAATCGAGACGCTTTCGGTGGTCTCGGAAATCGCGTCTGGCCTTACCAGAAAATAGATCTTCCCGCGCGTTTCCCCCTGCGGAATGATGACCCCCAACCGCTCGGTTGATGGTTGGAACGAGACGGTTCGAAATCGCGAACTGTAGAAATCATCGTTTTCGATCGCCGTCCCGCCCGTGATCGTGTAGCCGACAAACAGTCCGACCGCCGAGGTGACGGGCTGGTCGACAACGACGTCCACCGATCCGACCTGAGGCTGTGGGTTGTTGAAGAACGACGCGGTCCCGGACGACTTCACAAAGTCCGCTGACCTGGTGGACTTGTCTTTCAGGTCACTGTCAAACGGCCAGTACCCCTGCAATCCCTTTTCGGTCCCTTCCAGTGCCGTGTACATCGACTTCTGGATTTCTGCCTGAGTGCGGGCGACGTTCCAAACCCGCAGTTCATCGAGTGCTCCCGGTTGACTTCCCAGAGCGATCTGTGTCGGCTCAATGAAATTCAGGTCCGCCGCCGCTGGGGTCGATTGGACCAGTACACCGTTGACGTAGAGCTGCGACTGGGAACCATCGAAGGTCTGGGCGACGTGGTTCCAGGCGTCGGGGTTGAGCGCGACATCGAATGTTTGCTGGCCCGCCGGTCCGCCAATCTGTAGGCCCCTCCCCGAGTTATAGGTCTTGACCGTTCCTAGGATCGGACTGCGCGCGCCGAGATCTTCGAGAGTCAAGCCGTTGAGGATCGGGTTTTTGTCGCGCGCTGTGGTCGCCGACCCGTCGAGTGTGATCGAGAGCGATGTGGCGGTCGCGACGAACTGGTGGGTGATCACCGCCCCCTTCTTCGTGAGCTGGCCACTTCCCTGAACCGCCCCCGGGAAGAAGGAACTCACAATTTTTGTGCCACCCATAAAAACGTCAAATCCGCGATCGGTGATCACGTCTTCGAACAGCAGTTGGAGTTTGTACTCGGTTCCGACTACCAGTTTGCCCAGCGTGGCCGCCAATTTGCCGGGGTTGGCATTCCACCGGATTGACTGCATCACGGATTCGAGCGCATTGTCATTGGCAGAGGATCCGAAATCCGAAGCGACAAAATTGAGGATTTCAAAGGGAGCTGTCACGCTGACGCCCGTCGCGGAATCGTTGGTGAACGTCGCATCGCGAATGGTGCCAACCGCTGGTCCACGGACATTCACCGCGTAGGTAAATTTTCCGTCGAGATCCAGACCTTCTCCCAGGTCGCCCCCACTGAACGCTCCCACGGTCGTCGATGCGACCGGGTTCGACGTGTTCTTCCAGGAATACAGTTCGCCCGCAGCGTTCGCCTGGGGATACACCAGGAATTCCTGTGTGTAGGTCTTGTTCTTCGCCAGTTGCAGCTTGTCTCCCACATTGGCCGTCGCATTCGCCGTGCTGACGTCGAGCGCCTTCGAGAACCCGTCGATGGTACTGCCAAATCCGAATCCCTCCGTCGCGTTCACGACCGGCCCCAATGTCACCAACGGAGTCAGACTTTCCAGAGTCAGGCCGTTGAGAATCGGATTTTTGTCGCTAAACGTCGTGGTCGATCCATCCAGGCGCACTTGTAGCGTCGACTGAGTCGCGGTGAACTGGTAGGTGACAACCCCTCCCTTTGTGGTGGCGTTCACCCCTCCCTGGGTATCGGTCACACTGAAATCGTCAACAATCTTCACGTCGACGCCAGCGTTCGCGTAAATGTCAAACCCGCGATTATTGCTCGGTCCCCCGAGGAGGAGCTGCAGCTTGTAGTCCATTCCCACCGTCAGATTGGCCAGCGTGAACCGCACCGGATTGGGGCTGACAGTGAACGAAATCGACTTCATCACCGTTTCAAGAGCGTTGTCGTTCGGCGAGTTTCCGAAATCGGGTGTGTAGAAACTGGAAATAGAATCGGTTGCGAACAGACTCAATCCGGCCGTCGAGGCGGAACTGGTGAAACTCGCATCCCGAATCGGCCCGACCGCGGGACCATTCACATTCACCGCATAAACAAACTTCCCTTCCAGATCGAGTCCTTCATTCGCATCCCCACCGGTGAACGTCCCGATGGTTGTATTGGCCGCGGTCGTTGCCAGGAGGAGCCGGGGTTCGAGTTCCTGAAGCTCACTCCCTCGCGTCGCCGGCCGCCGGCGCTGAATTCGGCTTTGGGCCTCACGTACGCGCATTCTCTGAAGCAACGACCCGTAGACGCGAGACAACCACCGCACAGCGCGCGAACGATCAGACATTCTCAGGTTCCAGTTGTTCGACCTTGAGGGACGCGCGGCGAGCAGAGTGCGCCGGGCCACAAACCAGTCAAGTGAGAGATCGGGCGAAAACGCCGCCCGGGGAGTTTGGTAGGATTCCGAAGAATGGTAATTTCGCACCAAATGGACTTCAAGCGATGGTTCGGCGGGGCAGTAGGCTTCCGGAACCGAGACACTGATAAGCACACGTTGTTGCGTCAACTGGTACTGAGCGGCTTCGGTCGTGATTTGAGGGGATGTCCTAACGCCGTCAAACACTGGCGGCTCCTGACTCAAAATGAACCAATCGCAGCAAACTGCGGCAATCAAATTGCGAACACCTATTCACATGAATAGACTCCGGGTGCTTTAGGTCATGTCAACTCTGCAGGGAAACCAATCCGACGTCAAATTCCAATCCGTGCCGACCAGTAAGGCCGACCGCGACTGCTGCATCGCAGACTGTCGCTCGAACTGGCCAGACAACTGATCTTTTGTTCCAGTGACGGACTTGACTCTGGGAATCAACGAGACAAGAATCAACTACGTGAAGATCTTTTCCCGCCCCACCCTCACAGATTCGCAGAGCTGGATTCATGAAATCGATATTGCTCATCACGGTGAGTTGGATTGCGCTCGGACTTTCCGGAATCTGTACCGCGAAGGAGATTTCGGGTGAGTACATTGAGGCGAGAACCTGCGATGTGTACACCGGCCCGTGCTTTGCCAACGGCGAAGTGGGGAATTCCGGAAAAGAGGCCGTTCTGGCGTGGATGATTGACGAGGGAAGCTGGCGTGGCGAGGATCTCAGTGGCCTGGGGGTCGCGCTGGTGATCACGGCCAACGACACCTTGGGATTTGGCGGGAGTTTTCTGACAAATCCTGACAAGATCGACGCCGTGGTTCTGTTGGACGACCGCGCAAGCGAGTCGCAACAGAAAGCTCTGCAAGCATTTGCGGAGGATTCGGCGAAGCACCTCACGAAGTCGATCGTCGCGGTAAAGTCCGTCCCTCTCTCACTAACAAATGACCACATCTCTGGGAAGGGCGTATTCCGGGCCGGGGATTTCGCGAAGATCGAAACGCGGAAGCTTTCCAAGCGGGACTGCGTTTGCTCGAACGAGACTGTCTTCTACCCCCCCTTGACGACCGTACAGAACTCGCACCCGGCCTATACTCTGGCGCTGTCGTTCCAGGGGGAGGAATTGGGAAGGCGCTGGACAACGATCAATCGGCGGAGTGCGTTTTTAGCGACCTTTTCCCGCTGAAGTCCAGTGCCCGGAAAGCGTGGGGACGTGCATGTTCCGATGAAATTCCGGTGTGGAAGGGTTGTTGAAGATTGACTTTGCCAGGGTGGGTGTGAATAGTGCGAGCGAAGAAACGTCAACAAGGCGTCAGCATGTTGAGCGAACACGAGATCGCGGTGAATGTACTTGGCAGGTTGCTCAATTTGGCAACCCAGAGGGACGGAGTCCGCGCACGCGACCTCGAGGTTGGTCGCAATCAGGACAACTAGGTAGGAACGATGGCGAAAAGCGAAGCGACAAGTCCTGTGCAGACGGCCGGTCCGAAGTCGTCGGCAGGAGATCGGCAGATCGGTACTACCGAATGGGCTATTTTTGCGGTTCTGATGCTTGCAACCGCGTGGGCCTATTGGCCCACGTTTGAGACGATGTTCGAGAGGTGGGGGAGTGACCCCCAGTACTCTCATGGATATCTGGTTCCGGTGTTCAGTCTCTATCTGATCTGGGCGTGGCGCGATTCGCGTCCGGCCGTCAGTTCAAAACTACGGGCCCTAGGAGCCGGGATGTTTGTCGTTGCGAATCTTTTGAGATTTGCCTCGGCATATTTTTTCCTGGAATATCTCGAGTCCGTGTCTCTTGTGCTGGCCGTTGGCGGTGCGGTGCTTCTCAGTTTTGGCTGGGGGATTTTTCGCTGGTCGTTGGCTCCTGTGGGATTCCTGCTTTTAATGGTCCCACTGCCGTATTCCGTATCCACGTTCGCGCGGCGCCCACTCCGTCGAATGGGCACAATCGTCGGAACGTACTTCCTACAGGTGCTTGGATTTAACGCATTTCCTCGGGGGAACGTCATTGAACTGAGTAATTCCGTGGTCGGAGTTGCCGAGGCGTGCAGCGGCCTGAGAATGTTGATGATTTTTGTGGCGTTGGCGTTTGCTGTCGCGTTGCTCTCGCAACGTCCTCTGTGGGAGCGAATTGTCATCGTTCTGAGTTCGGTTCCCATTGCCTTGGTGGCCAATATTCTGCGAATTGTGTTGACTGCCATTTTTTACGAGACGTTCGACAAGGCTTTGGCAGAGGGATTTTTGCACGATCTAGCCGGCTTCGCGATGATGCCTTTAGGCTTGTTGATGTTGGGAATCGAAGCGTGGATTTTGGCACGACTTTTGATCATTGAACAAGATCGACCGTTGGTGCCTGTCGGCGGCAGCAGAGTTTCAGGTTCCCGACCAACCGGCACTCAGCCGCCGCGACGTTAGTAACATGTGCAGTCAGGTCCCCCGACCGGGGCCTGTTGTTCGAGTTCACATGCAACATCAGGATTCGAAATGAACGGACAGCCACAAAACGGACAGGGTGCCCTGGTAGCGCTTCGCCGGCCGGAGTATATGGCTCCGGCCACGACTGCGGCCCCGCCAAATCAGCTAGCGCCGCAGACCGGGATGGTCGTCGACCAAAACAGCGTGCTGGCGGCGGTTCGCCGTCGCTGGCTTGTCGCGGGAATCCTCGGAATGCTGGGGGGGTTGTTGGGGGCAGCTTGCGCTTGGCTCCTGATTCCGGTCTCCTATTCAACCCATGCCGAGTTGCGCATCAGGGCGGCAACTTACGTACCTGGTGGAAAATCGTCCGTTGGGGTGAGTGAAAAGGGGGACGTATTCCGCCAGACACTGACGCGCGTCGTGCAAAGTCAAATGGTTTTGAGGGGAGTGCTTCGCCGCAGTGAGATCCAGGAACTGCAGACAATCCGCGAACAGGGAGAGCAGGTGGAACAACTGGCGTTTCTGGAAAAGTCTCTCAAGATTTCGGCACCGGGGCAGGAGTTTATCAGCGTTTCAATGTCCGGCTCAAATCCGCAAGAACTGGAACGAATCGTCAACGCTGTGGTCGACGTTTTTACAAAAGAAGTTGATCAGCGGGACAAAACCGAACGCGCGAAAGTAGTGGAGTCAATTGACAAAGCAAAACAGGAAGTGAGAACGAAGCTGACGGATTGGCAGCGGGCGAAGGAACGGTTGGTCAAGAAAATCGGCTCGGAGAACGAAGCAGGCCGTCAGGTACAAATGGAGGCAAAAGAGCAGTTTTACGCAGCGATCAGGAAGAGTTTGACCACCGCGAAAATCGAAAAGAGCAAGATTCTCGCGGAACTGTCGCTGCGTGAATCCGAGAACAAAAGTGATCCGCAGGATCTCAGTGAGCAAATCGTGAATCTAGCGCTCGACCGGCGTCCGGAAGTCCAAGCCGCACTGGCCCATGTGGAACTGGAGCGACAGAATCTCGCAAGATTGGAAAGGGCCAGTAACTCGCAAAGTCGTTTGGAGACTGCGGTCCAAGCGGTCAAAGTGGCCGAGGGAAAACTGAATGAGCTACGTGATTCTCTGCGTGAACCTGTGATAGCCGACCTGAAGCGCAACATCGATCAGTTGACAACCCAGGGATCTGCGCAATTGCGAAGACAGGTACAGCTTCTCGATGTGGAAATTGAACTCTACGAAAAACAGCTCGTCCACGAAGATGAATCCCGTACAAACAACCTAACCTGGACGTTTGAATTGTCCGGACTGAACAAGTCCATCGAACAGTTCGAATTGATGTTCAATCGACTGCAAGATGAGGGGGAACATGCGAGGTTCTCGATCGACTCCCAGCCACGCGTTGAGAGATTTCGCGATGCCCCAATACCGGCCGCGCCCGATATTGGGAAGAAGGTCGTCGCCACGTTGGGAAGTGGCGGTGGATTGTTCGGACTGATCGTAGTCGGGATTCTACTTCTCGACTTGAGAACTCGCCGAATCAACAGCCTGGACGACATCGTCAGCGGACTACGGCTTCCAATTCTCGGTTCGCTGCCATTGATACCGGCGGCCCGGTCCCAGTCGGCGGGTGCCGAGTTGTCGGGAGGGACTCAGCCTTGGCAGGGTGCTTTGATCGAATCAGTGGATTCGGCACGAGTGATGCTGTTGCGAAGAGCCAGTTTGGAAAATGCCAAGGTGGTCATGATCTCGAGCGCCATCACCAGTGAGGGGAAAACCACGATGTCCTGCCACATGGCGACCAGTCTGGCCCGTGCCGGTTATCGCACAGTTGTCATCGACGCCGATCTCAGGCGGCCGACGGTTCACCGTGTATTCAACGTCGCGAGCGAACCAGGACTCTGCGAAGCGATCACTCAACCTATCGATCCCTCCACGGTCATCCAGCCGACCTCTCAAGAAGGTTTGTTTGTGATCGCGTCGGGAGTTCTGACGGGAGACGCGTTACGGCAGTTGGCTCAAGACGGAATGACACACCTGATGGATCGCCTACGGGCGGAATTCGACTTCGTCGTTGTGGACACGTCTCCATTGATGCCGGTGACTGATGGTTTGTTGATCGCACAGTACGTGGACGGAGTGATACTCTCGGTTCGTCGGGACGTGAGCCAGTTTTCCAAAGTCGCTTCGGCCTGCCAAAAGCTTCAGATGATGGGCGCGCCGATTTGGGGGGCAGTGGTGATCGGCGTAGACCAATCGCTCAGTGGCTACCGGTACTCCTATGGCTATGGTTATGGCTACGGGGCCAAAGCCAGCCGTGCGGCGGACGTTTCGCCAGTGGAACCTGATCCGGCCGAAGGTGGTGGTGCCTGATTGATGGCGAGGCGGTCAAGAACGCGTTTGCGCGGACACGTGAAACTGAAGGAGATCTGATAATAATGACTGCGAATCGCTGGATGCTCCCGGCAACATGCTTAGCCGTTGTTTTGGCGACAGGGGTCGCGCACGGGTTGTTCGTTTCGCGATGGACCACTTCCAATGGCATGCAAATTGCAGCCGATGGGTTAAAGAACCTGCCGATGCAATTCGGCGACTGGACAGCCACGGCTCTTGAACTGGAGGAATCCGCACGCAAACAGACCGGAACTGTTGGATGGTACAACGTACAACTTGTGAACGACAAGACGGGAATCAAGGCGAACGTCATGTTGCTTTGTGGGCAGACTCGTCCGTTGTCGGTCCACCCTCCAACGGTCTGTTTTCTGGGGATGGGGTTGGAGATCGTTGGAAAAGAATCCCGTGTGAACATGCGGAGTCCCGATGGAAATAAGTCGTGGGGGAGTTTCAAGTGGGTGGATTTTAAGCCAACAGGTGAGACGAGGATCCAGGCACTCCGCACTTATTGGGCGTGGTCCAGGGATGGGGAGACATGGGAGTCCCCCGATTTGCCGAGATTCAGCTTCAGCGGTGCCCCCTACCTCTACAAGATCTACGTCACAAGACAAATTGCTGCAACGGACGAACCGAACCGAGATCCACGAGTCGGCACGCGCACCGCAGGCAGCCAGGATGCGAACGACTCAGAACTGTGTGAAACAGTTTTGCGAGAATTTCTACCAGAGCTGCACAAGGTGATCGCACAGAATCCGTCGCTGTAGCGCCCGCTTCCCGTTGAACCCGACTTCCAGACTGATCATGACTACCGTGGATATTATCTCAAACAACATCGACTGCACAGTGCTGAAGTCGTCTTGCCCCGTCAGTGTTTCCGATCTCACCTCGCAGGCCCCCGTCAGCGTGGTGGGTGAACGAGATGACGCGCGGCCTCGCACGGTCGCACCGGATTCGAGCAGGAGTGGGATTTTGGTAACGCATCGCGGCCATATGGAGGATCCGATCCACGTGGCTCCCCTCAGGCCGTCTTATCTCCCGGCCAAGGCGGTTATTGACTTTGTCCTCTCATTGGCGCTTCTGGTTGTCGCGATTCCAGTGATCACGGTCGCGGCGATTCTGATCAAGGCGACGTCGTCAGGACCGGCGTTTTACCGACAAGTACGGGTCGGCAGAAACGGTCGTCCATTTACACTGGTGAAGATCCGTACCATGGTCCAGGACGCGGAGGCTAAAACCGGACCTGTGTGGTCCAGTGGCGGAGGGGACTCGCGAATCACCCCGTTGGGTCGGCTCTTGCGTGACTCGCATGTTGATGAATTGCCCCAGTTGTTCAATGTTCTCGCGGGGGACATGAGTCTTGTTGGACCCCGACCAGAGCGCCCGGAGTTTGTGGATCAATTGGAATGGAAAGTCCCGAACTATCGGCAACGTTTGAACGTTAAGCCTGGAGTCACTGGATTGGCGCAGATATTACTCCCACCGGACTCGGGAATTGACAGCGTGGTACAGAAAGTCATTTACGACGTGTACTACGTGCGCAACTCAAGTTTCTGGTTGGACGCGAAACTGATCGCGGCGACCGGGTGGAAAGTCATCTCGCAATTGGCACGGCACGCGTTGCGGATGTTTTCCCTTCCCAAAGCAGACAGAATCGCGCACGGGTATTCAGAAGCCCTGAGTTCCGGACGTCACTCGGCGTGAATTCGCGAAAGTCCACCACGTCGACTCAGCATTACAAAACGGTCATGGACTCTCGATTGACAGTTAACGCATTCACGGTTGACGTGGAGGACTATTTTCAAGTTTCGGCTTTCGCCCGAGAAGTGCATCCCAACAGTTGGGATGATTACGAAAGCCGGGTCGTTGGAAACACGGAACGGATTCTTGATTTGCTGAGGGAATTTGGCGTCACGGCCACCTTTTTCGTCTTGGGCTGGGTCGCAAATAAGTTCCCGGGGCTCGTTAGTCGGATCGCCAGTGATGGCCATGAAGTTGGCTGCCATAGTTTTTGGCATCGACTTGTCTACGACATGTCGCCCACAGAGTTTCGCGATGATCTCAGGCAGTCGCGAGACGTGATTCAGCAGGCTGCGGGAGTCCCGGTGACGGCTTACCGAGCACCGAGTTTCTCCATCGTGCGTCGTTCGTTATGGGCACTGGACGTCCTCGTCCAGGAAGGCTTCACGATGGACTCCAGCATTTTTCCGGTGCGCCACGACCGCTACGGAATTCCTGAGGCACGCATCGTTCCATTTCAGGCACAGACGGATTCAGGCACAATTTGGGAATATCCACCGACTGTTTTGCCATTGTTTGGTTTCAATTTTCCCGTCGGCGGCGGAGGCTATTTGCGACTATATCCCTATGCGATAACGCAAAGGGCTCTCCGCCGGGTGAACGCGACTGGACGTCCATTCCAGATCTATGTCCATCCTTGGGAGGTCGACCCAAACCAGCCAAAACTGACCGGGACGATGCGGTCCCGGGCGCGTCATTACGTCAACCTGGGGACGACGGAATCCAAACTCCGATCGCTTTTGGAGGGATTTCAGTTTTCGACTCTGAGTCAGGTGCTTCATTCGGATTCCATCGTGACACGGGGGGATCCCCCTGTCCGACTGTCCGGCGAACGACACCCTCAACCGAATTCCGCAACATGACTTCCACCGGGATCCATTCAGGAATCCGAGTCGCGTTCCTTGTTCACACCTTTCATATGGGTGGTCTGGAACGTTGCGTCGCGCATCTTCTCAACGGCCTCGACCGTGACAAAATCTCGCCGTCACTTATCTGCCTGAACCGTAATGGATCTGCCGCGCAATGGTTGACGCGGTCCGATTTCCCCATCGTGGAGATGAAAAAAACGGACGGTCATGATTGGCGGCTCCCGGGGCGACTTGCGAGCGTCTTTCGCGACTTGGATTTGAATATTGTTCACTCGCACAATTGGGGCACCCTGCTCGAAACCGCACTGGCGCGGCGGAAGGCCAAAGGAATTCGGCACGTCCACGCGGAACGGGGCACTGTGTTCGGGGGATCCCAACCCGGAGTGATCAAGGGGTGGGTCAACAGGCATGTGTTTCGCTGGGCGCTATCGAGTTGTGATGCGGTTCTGGCGGTCGCGGAGGATGTCGCACAGCGTGTCGTCAGCGCGTCTGGCTTCGCGGCGAGCCGGATTCAGGTGATTCCCAATGGCGTCGCGGTCCCCCCCTGTCCCGATCGGGCTCAGGCGCGGCGGTCGATCCGCGCGGAGCTGGGAATCGAGGAACAGGCGATCGTCTTCGGCTCGGTTGGTCGGTTAGTCGAGGTGAAGTGTTACGATCTCGCGATTCGCGCGGTGCAGAACCTACCGGTTGACGCGCATCTGCTGCTGGTTGGCGAAGGACCGGAGCAAGACCGATTGCAGGCGCTCGCGCGTGAACTGGGACTCGATCGCCGGGTGCATTTCGCGGGGCGGCAATCCGGGATTGGACCATGGATGGCGGCAATGGATGTCTACATCAACTGCAGCAGATCGGAAGGAATGAGTCAGTCGATATTGGAAGCGATGGGATTCGGACTTCCGGAAGTTGTCACCGATGTGGGAGACAGTCGCCGTCTCGTTGGAGGCGACGACGGTTGTGGGGTCATTGTTCCACCGAATGATGTCAACCAACTGACACAGGCTCTGAGCATTGTCGCGAGCGACCCTGGGTTGCGCAATGATCTCGCGCAAAAAGGTCCGTTGCGCCACGCCCAGAGTTTCGCCCTCTCCACGATGATCAGAAAGTATGAGTCCATTTACGAGCGACTGGTTGAGCCGCCGGGGTCGAAGGTGCCGACGAGCCATGCCGCCGCCATGAATGAGACATTGGCGATCCGCGCTCCGGGCGGCCGCATTGAGGTGAAAACCCCGTGAGTGTGACCGCAATTCTCTGGTTGTTGCTGTTCGCCACGTTTGTGGTCCTGGGCTTGGCGCGGCCGCGCTGGGGGGCTGTGCCCTACTTGCAGTCGGCATTCGCGTTTCCGGCATTTTTCTGGTGGGGTAAGGGGGGTGTGCTCGCCGGGCAGAGATGGAGCCTGTATGCGGGCCTGATACTGCTGCTTTCGGTGTTAATGCACGCCAAGCCTCGTCCAGCCTGCGGGCGGACGACCAGTACAAGATTGTTCGGCCTGCTGCTGTTGGCGTTGGCAATCAACGCGACCATTGTGACATTTCTGTGGTCGATCAACTTCACCATCAGTAGCGCATCGCTGTTCCTCAATCTCAAAATCGCCTTGTTCGCATTTTTGCTTGAAAAGACGATCACCACCGAAGTCGATGTTGATTTCGTGCTGATTGCGATGACTTTGGGATTGGGATTTCTGGGATTCGAGGCGACTGTTTTCAAGGGCGGCGATATGATTCACGGTCGCCTGGAGCATCTCGGCATCCCGGGCGCTAATTCTTCCAATCAATTGTCATGCCTCACGGTGACGCTACTGCCAATCGTCGGGGGATTCGCCATGGTTGGCACAGGTTGGAGGAAATGGGCCGCGATGTGCTGCGCTCCATTCATACTCAACATCAGTCTACTCTGCAGCAGTCGAGGCGGGTTTCTCGCTGTGGGGGCGTCGGCCGCGTCGTTGCTGTTGGTGACACGTGGTAAGGAGCGGCGCTATGTGATCATCGGAATGCTCCTGGGAGGCGTGGGACTGTTGTTTCTGTTGAAAGACGTGGCGATCATCGATCGGTTCGCTACCACTTTCGCCAGCGGTGAGAACCGGGACGCATCCGCGTCAAGTCGGCTTGGATTTTGGAATGCCGGCATCAAGTGCCTCGAGGATCACCCCTTGGGGGTTGGCGGCGGTTGCTACAAACTGCAACTGTCGATCAAATACATCGCGGATATCTCGACACGGTGCCGAGCTGTTCACAACGGGCCGCTGGATGAAGCGCTCGCATGGGGTTGCCAGGGCTTGTTGCTCCGCCTGATAATTCTGAGCGTTGCGGTTTTTAATCTGAGGGCCGGATCGTCTCTGTGGCACCGGTTGGGAGATCCCAAGCGCGCGTTCCAGGGGAATACGATGCTCGCGGGAATTGTCGGGTTTTTTGTGTCGGCGTTTTTTGGTGACTTTCTGGACTCCGAATGGGGTGTCTGGATGTGCGCCATAGCGAGCGCCTATTTACGCACGGCGCTGGTCGCGCAGTCCAGGGTCGCCGAGTCGGCAGATTTCGACTATGGGGAATTCACGCAACCGTTCGTTTTCCCGGTCGCTCCCGTTTACATTCCAGCGGAAATGGCGCGGCGTTCACTCCCGGCCCCGCGCATGGATTGATGCCGCAAACAGACATGCTGTCATTCGAACGATTACTGAAACTTCGCAAAATGTCCGCGGACGAGATTCGCGTCCGACTTCTTGAATCGGCCTGGCGGTTTCGCGAGCGGATGTCGGTGCGGACCGCGAAGCGTCGTGGATCAACGGTTGTCGCCAACTCGGAACCTGCGGAATCATTGTTGACCCGGGCGACCCAATTCGTCCCGGGAGCGGCGTCATCCCAATTTCAAGCGCTTCGCGACGAGTCTCCCAGGCTGTACACGGAGATTTGCGAGCGGCTGGCCGGTCGCGTGGACGCGTTGCGCGCGGGTCGATGGGAATCGCTGGGCCACGTGTTTGATCTTTCAGGCGAGTGTGACTGGCATCGCGATCCGCGGTTTGGACACCGTTGGCCGCGCGAATTTTACGCCGATGTTCGGATTTACGAAATTGGCGGTGGGGTCGATGTCAAGCACGTCTGGGAATTGAGCCGACATCAGTTTCTATTTGAGCTTTCGGCACACTGGAGTGTCTCAGGAGACAAACAGGCGGCGCAGCACGCGTCACGACTCCTGCTGGATTGGATCGAGAACAATCCCAATTGCGTTGGCGTCAATTGGACAAGCGCCCTGGAGTGCGCCATGCGATTGATATCGTGGGCATGGACGCTCGCGGCGCTTTCCGAATGGGATGGCTGGTCCCGCGCGCAACTGTCTCAGGTGGCCGGTTCGGTCGGGGAACACGCCAGATATCTGCTGAGGCACTTGTCCTATTACTCCAGTCCGTTCAATCACCTCATCGGCGAAGCCGCCGGCCTGTACCTCGCGGGGTGCTGGCTGACCGGAAACGAGGCGGACGAATGGCGAAAGGTCGCCCGTGAAGTGCTGTTGGGGTATTCACAACGGCAATTCAGCGCGGATGGATTCACAGTGGAACAAGCCTGTGGATACCACTTTTACATATTGGGATTCTTGACACTCGCGCGGGAAGCCTCTCGACATTTCGGGAATGAACTGTCGGGACTCGACCGCATCCTTCAAACCGCATGGAAGGCCGCGGCGGTGTTGCGCCAACCGGATGGACGCTGGAGCCCGTTTGGCGACCTCGATTCCGCGAGGTCTTTGCCCGTCCTTCCCGCGGACTACTGGGACTTTCGCTCCGTGTTGTCAATCGGCGCGGCGCGCTACGGTGACGAGACGGTGTTGGCGGCCGCCGAGGAGCCGGGTGAAGAGCTTTTCTGGCTGACGGGGATCGACGGGGTCCGACAGTTCAACGCTCAGCGGGAGCGCGGCAAGCCACCAGAGTGCGCCGTGCTTCCGGACGCGGGATACGCGATTGGACGGTCCAGAAAATTGGCCGGGGAGTGGTTGCTGTTCGATTCGGGCCCCATTTCGGGGGGGCTGTTCGCTGACTCGACGCCATCAACCGCGCATGGACACGCGGATCTGCTGCAAGTGTTGTTGTTTCACGACGGGAAGCCAGTACTGCTCGATTCGGGAATAGACGCCTACGCTGGCGACATTCATCGCGTTGACTGGTTCCGGAGTCCCGCGGCCCACAACACGCTTGAGGTCGACGGAGCGCCGATGGTGCGGCCTGCCGGCCGTCTCAGTTGGTCTCATACCACAACTTCACAGTCGCTAAAAGCGTTTCTCAATGATGACTTTTGGGTGTTGTTGGGTAGCTACTCGCGACCTGAGGGAGTCGAAGTCGATCGTGCGATTCTGGGGCTGCCGGGACTCGGAGTCTGGATCGCGGACCGGGTGCGAACGTCGATCGATCGGCGGTGCGTCTGGACATGGCATCCCAACGCGGCCATTGCGACAGGCGAATTGAGGAAAACAGAGACTGGCGTGGGCGCTGAGTGGAGTGGGATGACGTTCGAAATGCGTGGGAGCCAGGAGTTCCTCAACAGCGAGTCGGTCCGCTCGCTCCCGGGACATCCAGCCGGCTGGAAATGCCTCGACTATGGACAGACGCATCCCGGGTTCCTGATCCGAGTGGAGCAACTCTGTCGCGCGCCGGGGACGACTGTCATGACTGGATTTGTCTACTCGGAATGCCGGGTGGAAGTCCGCTTTCGCGAAGGCGGAGAGACGGCAGGGTGGCCCGCCGAAATCAAGCCGCCTGCCGGGGACCATTTCGTTGAATGGCTGTTCGAGTCGCCGGCCGGAGCGTTTCGTCTCGTCCTGGGATCGAAGGACCACCCGACGCCACAGGCGGAGTGGTTTCGGTGTGAAGGAACTGGCGATGCGACCGTATGGCGAGCTGCCATTCCGTCGCCGTTCGCCAAGGAAATGGCTCAAGAGTAAGTCCGATTTCGGGGGTCGAACACATTGGTTGTAAGTCGACTCCGGCGCAAGTAAGATCCGCCAGCGCCGCTTTGGATCGCGATGCCCAGTGATTGCCCAGGTGGCATCAGTTCGGGACGATCCCCCTCCGTGTCAGGCAGTTCTTTGCCGGCGCGACAACGCCACATTCACGACTTCGCCCCCTTTATGGATTCTCCAGCTCGCGATCAGACCGCCCGGCGCGATGGTCGACGAAAAGTGCTTGTGCTCGCGTCGACATTTCCGTCCTCGGTTCAACCGATTCACGGTGTCTTTGTCAAGGAGCGTGTCAAGGCGGTCGCCGCTCGTGACGAGTTCGACCTGCGCGTGATGTCTACCATTCCCTATTTTCCCCCACTGAAGTTTTTTCCCCGCTGGTACCCTCTCTCCCAAACACCACGACAGGAAATGATCGACGGACTGGCGGTGTCGCGGCCCCGCTATGCGCTCATCCCCAAAATCGGTGGCTACTGGCACGCTGAGTTGATGTACTGGAGCATCCGGAACGCCGTGAAGCGGCTGTACGCCGAATTCCCGTTTGAGCTGATCGATGCCCATTTCGTCTATGCTGACGGCGTCGTGGCGGCGATGCTGGGGCGCGACTACAACGTCCCCGTGGTGATGACGGCGCGCGGCGAGGACATGATCCGTTTTCCCGATTTGCCCGTTATCGGGGATTCGATTCGTTGGGGCCTGCGAAGAGGGACGCGATTCGTGGGCCTGAGCGAGGAACTCGCCGAGAAGATGCGACAAAATGGCGCGCCGGCCGATCGGGTCAGCGTGATTTCCAATGGAGTCGATACGCAGAAATTCCACCCCATTCCAATGGACGAAGCTCGGCGCACGCTCGGACTGCCGCTGAATCGCCGCATCATCATCGGGGTCGGTTACCTGCTCGAGCGCAAGGGATTTCACCTCGCGATCGAGGCTTTGCCCGCGATTCGGGAGAAACACCCCGACACGATGCTGGTCATTGTGGGCGGAGTCGCCCGATGGGGGCAGGATTATTCCGCCGAGATCCAGGAGTCGATCCGCAAGTCAGGAATGGCGGACCATGTTTTCCTGGCGGGACCACGCCCCCCTGAAGAACTTTTTCGCTGGTACAGCAGCGCAGACGTTTTCACCATTCTTTCGTCTCGGGAAGGATCACCGAACGCCCCGATGGAGGCGCTCGCGTGCGGAGTGCCGATCGTCGCGACGCCCATCGGATCGATTCCCCAATTGCTGACAACACCAGGTCTCGGTGTCATGCTCCCTGAGCGTTCCGTTACGGCAGCAGCCAACGGCTTGTCGAGCGCCTTGACGAAAGAGTGGGATCGCCGCGCGATACGCGAATGGGCGGTTGGGCAATCGTGGGCGTCGGTCGCGCAGTCAGTTTCGAAAGTGTTTTTCGAAGCGCTCGGCGAACGGGACGCCCAGACAGGTTCGGCAACACAGCAGAATGCGAGAGAGTGACGTCATGCAGCAGGTTTTCATGCGAAAAAAGCTCCTCCGCCCGGCGACTGGCGGCCCCGAGCAGGTTCCCGTGCCACGTTGCGCCGCGACCGGGGTACTGATCGCGAATCGCAGTTCGTTGATCAGCGCCGGAACCGAGTCAACGACGGTCAAGAGCAATGTCAAAGACATGGTTGTCAAGGCGTTGAGCGATCCCGCGTTGCGGCAAAGCGTGATCGACATGATCACGAAAGATGGCATCGCGAAGACAGCGGACCGGGTGAATTACGAAACGACAAAGTGGACTCCGCTGGGATACAGCGGCGCGGGAATCGCGCTCGAAGTGGGACGGGATGTCTCGGGAATTCGGGTGGGGGACACGGTCGCCTATGGTGGGGAGGGTCACGCCGAGATCATCCATGCTTCGCAGAACCTCTGCGCCCATGTTCCTGCGGGGGTTCCCCACCGCGAGGCGTCTTTCGTGGCGCTGGGAAGCATCGCGTTACAGGCGGTGCGCCGCGCGGAGATTCAGCTTGGTGACCGGGTCGTCGTGGTGGGACTGGGGCTGGTGGGGCAATTGGTCGCGCAACTTGTTCGGGTCTCGGGTGGGCGGGTGATCGCGATTGATGTCCATCCAGGACGTATGGATCTGGCGCGGTCCCTCGGCGCGGATTTGACACTGGCAGCCGGTCCCGGGATTCCCGATCTGGTCCGGGGAGTGACGGCGGGGCGGGGTGCCGACCGGGTGTTGATGTGCGCATCGACCTCGAGCAATCAGGTCATCGAGCAGTCGATCGACATGGTGCGGGACCGTGGACGGATCGTGATGGTTGGCTTTGTGGGGATGGATGTCCCACAGATTCCGTTCTATCGCAAAGAACTGGAACTGGTTGTCTCGCGGTCATACGGCCCGGGCCGATACGACGCCGCGTACGAGCAGCACGGACGCGATTATCCGTTCTCTTACGTGCGCTGGACGGAGCAACGCAACATGGGGGAATTCCTCGGGTTGCTCGGCGATGGTCGTGTCAAAGTGGGTCCGTTGATCACCCACGAATTTGAACTGTCGCGTTCGACGGACGCCTACCGCACGCTCGTGGACACTCCCGGCGATTGCCTGGGGATCGTCCTGAGATATGACGATGTCCCGGCGGAGTCAACTCGCACAATCACGATTTCCAAGCCGAGGGCGACCGCGAAGCCACGGGGTGACAAGGTCCAGGCGGCGGTCGTCGGTTGTGGAGCGTTCGCGCGGCAGTTTCACATGCCGAACCTGAAATCCAATCCGTTGGTCGAGTTGCGGGCCCTGGTCGCGTCGACCGGACAGTCGGCGACCGAGATGGCGTCGCGGTATGGGGCGAAAACCGGATCGACAAAACTCGACGAAGTTGTCGCGGACCCGGAACTCGACGCGGTCTTCGTCTTCATGCGGGACGCGTCCCACGCCCGGACCACAATCGCGGCATTGCGGGCGGGCAAGCACGTGTTTTGCGAGAAGCCGCTCGCGATCACTGCGGAAGAGTGCGAAGAACTCGCGGCCGCCGCCGATGGAAGCCGGGTCTGCATGGTTGGCTTCAATCGCCGGTTCGCCCCACTGGTAAAAGATCTTCACCGGCAACTGCGGAGCATTCCCGGCCCGAAGATGATGGTGTACCGCGTGAACGCGGGCGCGATGCCCCGGGACAATTGGATCTACGACCCGCAGTCCGCGGCGGGCCGGATCGTTGGGGAGGTTTGCCATTTCGTTGACCTGTTGTACTTCCTCACAGGTTCCGAACCTGTTTCGGTGTCGGCGCGCTCGATCGGTTTGGCGTCGTCGATCTGCGAAATGGAGGATGTGTCGGCGAACATCAGTTTTGCCGATGGTTCCGTGGGAACGGTCATCTACGCGTGTGGAGGCGCGTCCGCGAGCGGGAAGGAGCGAGTCGAGGTGTATTGCCGAAAGTCGAGCCTGATTCCGGATGACTTCAAGCAGTTGACTGTCGATGGGCCACGCCCCACGAAGGCTGTGAATCGCGCCGGCGACAAGGGACATGCGGCGGAGCTGGACCATTTCCTGCGGTGCGTGCGTGGAGACGCGACCCCGGAGCTCACCCACGTCGACGGAATTCGTGCGACTCTGGTCTGCCTTGCGATTTGGGAAAGCGCTCGCACCGGTGGAGAGCCGGTCTCGCTGCCTGAGTTGTGCGGAGAGTCGCCCGAAGCGGCCCGCTGAACTGAATTTGTCACTTTCCCGCACTCCGGTTGGATCGGTCGTTGAATCATGCGAATTGTCGTCATTGGAACAGGTTACGTTGGACTGGTCACGGGAACCTGTCTAGCGGATAGCGGGAATCAGGTGACCTGTGTGGATGTTGACGCGTCGAAGGTCGCCGCGCTGCGCGCGGGAAAGATCCCGATTTACGAACCTGGACTCGAAGAACTGGTCGCGCAAAATGTCAGGGCGAATCGGTTGGGATTCACGACCAGCGCGGCCGAAGTTGTCCCCCACGCGGAAATCGTCTTCATCGCTGTCGGTACACCCCAAAGCGCAGACGGGGCCGCCAATCTGCAGGCGCTCTGGCGGGTCGCGGAGGATCTGGCACCGCACTTGGCGACGGAAGTGGTGGTTGTCGTGAAAAGTACGGTACCTGTCGGGACAAACCGCAAGGTTGCCCAGCGTCTGGCTGAATTGACCGGCAGAAAAGTCCATGTCGCGTCGAACCCGGAATTCCTGAAAGAGGGCTGCGCGATCGAGGATTTCACAAGTCCCGATCGGGTTGTCGTAGGAGTGGATTCGCCCCGTGTCGGCGAACTCTTGCATGCGCTTTATCGCCCATTTCTCACGGGGAACAAGCCGTTTCTCCAAATGGATCTGGAGAGTGCAGAAATGACGAAATACGTCGCGAACTGCCTGCTCGCGACAAAAATCAGCTTCATCAACGAAATGGCGAACCTTTGCGAACGCGCGGGAGCCAACATCAATTCCGTGCGGCAAGGCATTGGCCACGACGCCCGGATCGGATTCGCGTTCCTGGCGCCTGGAGTTGGTTACGGCGGGTCGTGTTTTCCCAAAGACGTCAGGGCATTGATTCACGCGGCCGAACAGCAAGGACTTCCTTCGCTACTGATGCGCGCGGTCGATGCGGTGAATTCAGCTCAGAAGCAGGTCTTGTTCGAAAAACTGTCGACCCACTTCGCCGGGGTGGTCACCGGCCGGACCATCGCGATCTGGGGGCTGGCCTTCAAGCCTCGAACCGACGACATCCGGGATGCGCCAGCGATCGAGTTGATTGAGCGACTGCTCGCGGCCGGCGCGAAAGTTCAAGTCCACGATCCAATTGCCATGGTCAACGTGCGGGCGATCTACGGTGATCGATTGACCTACTGCGAGGATCAGTACGAAGCGCTCAATAACGCGGACGCGTTGGCCATCGTGACCGATTGGAACGAATTCCGATCACCCGATTTTGAAAGGATCCGGAATCGCCTGCGTGCGCTTGTTGTGATGGACGGTCGCAATTTGTACGATCCCACGACAATGGCCCAGTTGGGATTCCAGTACGCTGGAATTGGGCTGTCGACCCCCTCCGGTTAAGTCGCAGACGCAGCCAAGAATCGATTCCAATGGAGAATGACGCCCCCCGTTCCCGAGTTGGCGACACCGAGCCAAAATCCGAAGGTCGGATTGGGATGGATTACATTCCTTATTCGCCGGATTGGCATGCGCAGATTCGGTCACTGATCGGGGAAAGCGCGTGCCGGCAACTCGGGGTGTATGCGCTCCCCGGTGGATTCCGTCTGAGTGTAGTGATTCCCGTTTACAACGAAGCCGCGACCCTGACCGCGCTGGTCGACCGGGTTCGCGCGGTGCCCATTCCGAAAGAGATCATTCTTGTTGATGACTGCAGCCGGGATGGAAGCCGCGATGTGATCGCCACACTCGAAAAAGAGTCGACGGAAGGGAATCGCATCGTCGCGGCGTACCACGATCGAAACCAGGGAAAGGGAGCGGCGCTACGAACCGGTTTCGCAACAGCCACCGGCGATGTCGTCATCGTTCAGGACGCCGATCTGGAATACGATCCGGGCGAATACCCCCGTCTGCTGCAACCGATCGTTGAGGGAAACGCTGACGTCGTCTTTGGCAGCCGGTTTCTAGGTGATGGCCCCCATCGGGTTTTGTATTTCTGGCATTACGTCGCCAACAAATTCCTCACGACAGCGTCGAACTGCATGTCGAACCTCAATCTCACCGATATGGAGACCTGCTACAAGGTCTTCACCCGGAAGGCGATCCGCGAGATTCTCCCGACCTTGCGCCAGAATCGTTTTGGATTCGAACCTGAAGTGACCGCGAAAATCGCCAGGCGACGGTTCCGGGTGTACGAAATCTCGATCAGTTACGCCGGCCGGACCTACGATGAAGGCAAGAAAATCGGCTGGCGTGACGGATTCAACGCGATCTGGTGCATTTTGCGTTACGGATTCGCGGACTGACCAATTCGGGTTCCATGAAAATTCTCTTCGTCAACAAACGGATTCTGTTTCCCACCAACACGGGTGGACTGATCCGAACCCTCAACGTCGTTCGCTACCTCGCGCGATGGCACGATCTCACGTACCTGTGCAATCAGCAGAAGGGCGAGGAGCCGGGCGCGGAGAGAATGCGTGAACTCGGACTGACCCTGGAGACAATCCCCTGGACTGAAATCAGTCGCTCCGAATGGCGATTTTACCGTGATCTCGCCCGCAACCTCGCTTCCCCCGACCCTTTCAACGTTGCTAAGGACTTTGATCCGGCGTTGCGGTCACGAGCCGAGCGACTGCTGCAGGATGGGAGTTTCGATCTTGTCGTCTGCGATTTCGTTCAAATGGCGAAAAATGTCATCGGGCTGCCCGCGACCGCCGGGGTTCTGTTCGAACACAATGTGGAAGCCGAAATCTTCGAGCGCCATGCGAAAACCGACTCAGGCTGGCTGCGCCGGAAGTTCATGGGTTACCAGGCCGCAAAAATGCGCGCGTTCGAAGGCCGGGCGGGCAAACAGTTTCAACGGGTGATCGCTGTCAGTGAGCGGGATCGCGAACAATATCGGCAGCGATATGGCTGGACCCACGTCAGCACGATCGATACCGCGGTCGACATTGAGTACTACGTTCCACAAAATGTCGCGCGCACCCCCGATTCGCTGGTGTTCGTCGGCTCGCTCGATTGGCTGCCGAATCAGGATGGATTGGATTGGTTTGTCAAACAGGTCTGGGGGCTCGTGCGCGAACGGGTTCCGACCGCAATGTTCCGGATCGTCGGCCGAAACCCAAGTCCCGCGATGCTCGCCTTGGGGGGTCACCCCGGCGTCGAAGTCGTCGGTTCCGTTCCAGACACTCGTCCCTGGCTCGCCGAGTCAGAGATCGTCGTTGTGCCGTTGCGAATCGGTGGGGGCACCCGGCTGAAGATCTTTGAGGCGATGGCGATGGGCAAGCCGGTGGTGAGTACAACCCTGGGAGCCGAGGGCTTGGACGTTCAACCTGAAAGGGATATCGTTTTGGCCGACGATGCGGAGCGCCTGTCCGAGCGCATTGTCGAGTTACTGAAGTCCCCTGTCCGCCGCGAGGAGATCGGCAAGGCGGCACGAAGTCTCGTCGAAGAAAAATTCTCGGCGGAAGCGGTCGCGCGACAGTTTGAACGAATTTGTGAAGAAACCGTCACGTCGTATCGCGCCGAGCGCGCGTCCGGGACGGGAGGCCGGCCTTGACCGTCACGAATCCAGGCTGCCGCGATGACGCTCCGGAGTCGCGACGATTGCGAGTCCAGGAAGTATCCCCGGCGGATTACGACGCGTTCGTTCGCCAGTCGACCCCATACCCCTTGTGGCACCTCTCACAATGGGAACGGCCGCTCGCTGTCTATGGCCTGAAACTGCGGCGGGTCGTTGTAGTCGACGCGAACGGAATTCGTGGCGTTTTGGCTGTCGTTTTTCAACAGAGCATGCTGTTTGGCCGGCGGGCGGTGTCGCTTCCCTGGGTCGACGCGAGCGGACTGTTGTCGACAGACACCGATGCGGAGACTCGTCTGATTGAGGCCGCGGTGGATTTGATTCGCACCAATCGGCTCTCAAGTCTGATATTGAGGAGTTCGCGGCCGGTCGCCGACTGGCAGGTCGAACGCGATGATAAGCTCGCGATGGAGTTGACACTGAACACTGACCCGGATCGTGTGTGGAAAGGATTTGATCCCAAAGTTCGGAATCAGGTCCGAAAAGGGGAAAAATCCGGGTTGACGGTGGTAACCGTGGCAGGAAACGACGTCGCGGAGTTTTACGACGTCTATTCCCAGAACATGCGTGATCTGGGGAGTCCTCCACACAGCCGCGAGTTCTTCCAGTCGGTCAAGGATTCATTCGTCGACGAAGCCCAAATTCACCTGGCGCGATTCGAGGGGCGGGTCGTCGGCGGCGGGATGACGATTCGCAACGGCGGACGATTGGATATCCCGTGGGCGTCGAGCCTGCACGAGTACAATCGACTGTGCGTGAACCACGCGTTGTATTGGCATATGATTCGCGGCGCATGTGTCGCGGGATGCCAGAGCTTTTACTTCGGGCGCAGTACGCGCGGCAGTGGTCCCCACCACTTTAAGAAGCAATGGGGAGCGACTGAGGTGCCATTGTATTGGTACCGGCTCGACGTTCACGGAAGCCCCCAAGTCGACAATCGCCCTCCCCAAGAGTCGTTTGGACTGGCGATTCGCCTGTGGAAGAAGCTTCCGGTTGGAATCGCGCGTCGGCTCGGGCCATGGTTGATCTCACAACTCGATTGATAGCAGGAAGATGACATGCAGCGCGTCGCGGTGTTTGGAATGGGGTACGTTGGGTGCGTCACGGCGGCATGTCTGGCCCGAGACGGCCATCAGGTGATCGGCGTCGACGTCGATTCACAGAAAATCGATCGTGTGAACGCGGGTGACCCACCCGTTTCCGAACCAGGACTGCCCGAGATCCTGCGGAGCGCCATCGCCCAGGGACGTCTCAAGGCCACAGCCAACCTGGAAGCGGCAGTGGATGGATCGGATCTCGCACTGGTCGCCGTCGGAACGCCATCGGCGGACAGCGGCGCGGTCAATACCACCGCGGTGGAACGAGTCGTCCGGTCGATTGGCGAACGGCTGCGGGGTTCCTCACGATCCTACACGGTTGTGTTGCGATCGACATTGCTGCCGGGAATCCTCGAGGACCGGCTGATTCCGATTCTGCTCGAGGCTTCGGGGCGAAAACTCGGAGACGAATTGCGGGTCTGCAACAACCCCGAATTTCTGCGCGAGAGTACCGCCATTCGCGACTACGATCAGCCCCCATTCATCGTCGTTGGTGCCGACAGCGAGCGGGATGCCGAACCCGTATTCGATCTGTAC
This sequence comes from Planctomicrobium piriforme, assembly GCA_945860955.1. GTDB lineage: Bacteria > Planctomycetota > Planctomycetia > Planctomycetales > Planctomycetaceae > UBA10511. The sequence continues at coordinate 2,319 of CAMATH010000011.1, read as the reverse complement.
GCGGGAATCGAAGCCGAGCGGATCGTCACGGGAACCCGCGCCGCCGCGATGGTCAAATACGTCTGCAACGCGTTTCACGCGCTCAAAGTGGCGTTCGCGAACGAGATTGGAGTGATCGCGAAATCGATGGGTGCCGATGGGCACGACGTGATGCGGTTGGTCTGTCGTGATACAAAGTTGAACATCTCCCCCGCGTACATGCGCCCCGGTTTCGCGTTCGGCGGATCATGCCTTCCCAAAGACCTGCGAGCTTTGACGCGTCATTCAGAAGAGCATTCATTGCAGTTGCCCTTGTTGCCGGCGATTCTGGAATCAAATGAAAATCAACTGCGTCGCGCGGTGCGCCTGATTGAACGGTCGGGAACGCGCAAGATCGGGCTGGTCGGATTGAGCTTCAAGGCGAATACTGACGATCTGCGGGAAAGTCCACTCGTGATGCTGTCCGAAATCCTTCTGGGAAAGGGCTTTGACCTGAAGATCTATGATCCAAACATTCAGGTGACTCGACTTGTGGGACGCAACCTGGCTTATGTGGATCAGCACCTTCCGCACTTGGCGCGATTGCTCACCGATTCACCCGACGAGCTTTTCCGTCACGGCGAACTTCTGGTACTGGGGACGGACGTGGCGGACGGTCTTGACCCGCAGCGGGTTGAGGCGTCCCGAGTCTTCGACCTTCGAAAAGATCTGGGACGCCCCGCGTCGGGCGTGAGTGAAAAACGATGACCGGTTCACTTCTCGTCACAATTGACACCGAAGAAGAGGGGCTTTGGGGCGGCACGTATCGATCACGTGGAAATACCGTCGAGAACCTCAAGGGGATCCCCAGATTTCAGGAGTTGTGTGACGAGTTCTCCATTCGCCCCACCTACTTCGTCGATAGCCCGGTCGTTGAAGACGACTACGGCGCGAATTTGCTCGCGGAATTGCAGCGATCCGGTCGCGCCGAGGTGGGCGGCCACCTCCACCCTTGGTGTACCCCTCCGTTTGACGAGGAGTTGAATCGCAGTAATTCGTACTTGTGTAACCTGCCCGAGCCGTTGCAACTCGCAAAATTGAGATTTCTGACAGAGCAGATCACAACTCGCATGGGAAGGCGTCCCACGTCCTTTCGGGCCGGTCGCTATGGTCTGGGCACTTTCGCGGCGAGTTGTTTGGTCGATCTCGGGTACGTCGTTGATTCGAGCGTGATCCCGTTCAATGATCTGTCGCGCGATGGTGGCCCGGACTTTTCCAATGCTCCGTGGAAACCCTACCGGATGTCAACCGACGACATCCTCCGTCCGGATCCCCAGGGTCCGCTCCTCGAGTTGCCTGTCGGGGTCGGTTTTTTGAGTGGCGATTTTGTCGCGGCATCCCGCTGGCGATGCCGTCTGAGTCAGCCACCTTGGAGTTGGTTGCGACTTGTCGGAATTTTGGATCGAATCGGCCTGCTGCGGCGCGTCAAATTGTCGCCCGAACAATCCGACGCCCCGACGATGTGCAAACTGATGGATGCCAGTGTTTCCCAGGGAAACGAATGTCTGATGCTGATGTTTCACAGCTCATCGCTCGTTCCTGGCAACACGCCCTACGTTCGGGATGAGCGGGGTCTGGTTGAGTTTTATGACAGGTTGAGAGCTGTTTTCTCCCACTGTGCGAAGCTCAAGCTGCACGCCCCAACCGTGACAGGCTACGCCGAATCGGTGGGGGCGAACTGAATTCGGACTTCGTACTCGATACGCGAGTATCTGGCGCGCCGCGAAGGCGGGGGTACAAACGTCGGGTTCACCCGGCCTGCCAGGCCACATTTTGAAAAAGACTTCTGTTTATTTTTCCGGTAATCTCGATACAATCCTGGTATCCGCCACTTCAAATTGCGTTTTGCACTCGCATGCGGGCGTCAGTGGGGATTGTGGAAGGAGAGCTTCTTCGAATGAGTCGCGGTAAACGGATGGCGTCTCACAAAGATGCACTGGTCGGCGTTCGCCTGAACCTCAAAATGGTATTTGGTTTACTCGTGGTCGCGGTCACCACCGTCGCCGCAGCCCATTTCCTGCGCGAATATTGGATTGATCGAAACGCGGAAGGGCTGATGCGCCGAGCCGACCAGTCTTTCGCCGATGGCAAATTCACTGATGCGATTATGATGGGGGGCCGCTATTTGCGGCTCCGGCCTCTCGATGCGGACGCGATCCTCAAGGTAACGGATTGGGTGAAAGAATCGTCCGCGGATAGCCGGACGTTGTTTCAGCTCCTGCAACTGATGGAGGATTATCTTGTCAAGGATCCGACGCACAAAGCGATCCGCAGACGAACCATCGAGCTGTCGGTTGTGCT
>CAMATH010000010.1 GCA_945860955.1 Planctomicrobium piriforme | reverse complement strand
AGTTGAGGGTCGCGACGTTCAGCCATGATCCGACCGGGAAGGAACATCGCCGGGATCGTTTTATGGGGGTCGAGAATGGGCAGTTCTTTCTGTCGCACGGTGGATTTCAGCCGGGATTTACGAAATTTGGCGAGCGGTTTGAACGAATCGCGACGCGTCGCCGCCCGCAGGTTGAAACGGGCGACCTGCCGCCGCGATGAGGAGGATTGTCGGAATCGGGGTGAAACTGCCGCCACTGCCGGGTGTGTCGGGCGGAGGAGTCCGCGTTTCCGATTCTCAGGGACTGAGGCTTGCGGTGAATCGCGTGACGCTTAAGAATGACGCTTCACGAAATCACCATTCGCCCACGCCCCCCAGAACCACTCACCGCACATCGTACCATGGCACGAATCAACGAACACTACCGCAAACTGAAGGCTGGGTACCTGTTTCCCGAAATCGGACGCAGGGTCTCGAAATTCTGTGCCGAGAATCCGCAGGCAAAAGTGATTCGGCTGGGGATTGGCGACGTCACCGAGCCGTTGCCGTCGGCGATTATCGCCGCCTGGCACAAGGCGGTGGACGAGATGGCCGAGCGAAAGTCGTTTCGAGGTTACGGGCCGGAACAGGGATACGACTTTCTGAGGCAGGCGATCGTCGACAACGATTTCAGTCCGCGGGGAGTGCGGATCGACGCCGACGAGATCTTCATTTCGGACGGTTCGAAATGCGACACCGGCAACATCCTTGAGATTTTTGGCGCGGACAACAAGGTGGCGATTGTTGACCCGGTTTACCCGGTCTATGTTGACACCAACGTGATGACCGGACGGACCGGTCCCTGCGACGATCAGGGACGATACGCGGGCCTCGTCTACATCCCCGCGACGGCGGCCAACAACTTCGTTCCCGAGTTGCCAAAAGAACGGGTGGACATGATCTACCTGTGCTATCCGAACAATCCGACCGGAATGGTCGCGACCCGCGAGCAGTTGACCCGCTGGGTGGAATACGCCAAAGCGAATGACGCGATCATTCTGTTCGACGCGGCGTATGAAGCGTACATCACCGACCCGGCGATTCCCCACTCGATCTACGAGATTGAAGGGGCGCGCGACGTGGCGATTGAATTCCGCAGCTTCAGCAAGACGGCGGGATTCACCGGAGTGCGATGCGCGTTCACGGTGGTGCCCAAGTCGTTGACTGGAACGACCGCCGGTGGAGATCGCGTCGCTTTGCACAGCCTCTGGAACCGTCGACACACCACCAAGTTCAACGGGGTTTCTTATCCGGTGCAGCGGGCGGCCGAGGCGATCTACTCGGCGGAAGGAAAGCCGCAGATTCGATCGATGATTGATTTCTACCTCACGAACGCGCGGCTGATCCGCGAGGGGCTGGAATCGGCCGGCATCACGGTTTACGGAGGGGTCAACGCCCCTTACGTCTGGGTGAAGACGCCCGGCAGTGAATCAAGCTGGGACTTCTTCGATCGCCTGTTGACGACGGCGCACCTGGTCGGAACCCCCGGCAGCGGATTCGGCGCGAGTGGGGAGGGATACTTTCGACTGAGCGCGTTCAACAGTCGGGAGAATGTTGAAGAGGCGGTCCGGCGGTTCCGGAAAGTGGTCGGGTAACGCGGAATCCATCGCGGAATCGTGGGCAGGTCCAGCACAACCACTGGATTTGCCCACGAAAATCTGGCAAGATCCCGGGGAGTCGTTCGCAACCCACGCTCCGTTTTCAATCGACCGGGAAACACGATGGCCGATCTTGCCGATGGCGAAAGCACCGAAATGCAAGGCTCGGGTGCCAAACCATATGTGTTGAAAAACACGGGTGGGGTCTATTCGTGTTCGTGCCCGGCGTGGCGGAATCAATCGATCGGAATCGAACGGCGGACCTGCAAACACCTGAAGAAATTGCGGGGTGAAGCGGCGGAGTTGGAGCGGATTGGGTCGGATCCGCCCGAAAAGGTCGCGACGGAAGCCGACGGGGAAGACGCGACACCCAAAGTCGACATGCCCCTGCTGTTGGCGGAGAGCTGGAAGGGGGATCTCGACATCACCGGGTGGTGGATGAGCGAGAAGCTGGATGGCGTGCGAGCGTATTGGAACGGAACCACGTTCCTGTCGCGATTGGGAAACGAGTTTTTCGCGCCCGAGTGGTTCACCAAAGGCCTGCCGTCGACACCGCTGGATGGTGAGTTGTGGCTGGATCGCAAGAAATTCCAGCGGGCGGTCAGCATTGTTCGCCGGCGCGACCGGAGCGAACATTGGCGGGAATTGAAATACCTGGTGTTCGACGTTCCCGAGATGTCCGCACCGTTTGAGGAGCGAACCGCATACCTCGCTGATCAGCTTGGCAAAGCGTCGTTGGAATATGTTCTGGCCCATCGGCAGGAGCAGTGCCGAGGGGTCGATCATTTGCGAGAGGAATTGGCACGGGTGGAGAAACTGGGAGGCGAGGGGCTGATGCTGCGGCAACCCGGGTCAAAATACGCGGTGGGCCGGTCGTCGACTCTGTTAAAGGTGAAACAGTTTCTCGACGGCGAAGCGCGGGTGATCGAACATGTGGCGGGGGCGGGGAGACATAAAGGACGGATGGGGGCGCTCGTGTGCGAACTCGAGGATGGAAAGCAGTTTTCGATCGGGACGGGTTTTTCTGACGCGCAGCGCGGCAGTCCGCCGGCTTCCGGCGCGATCGTCGCGTTCCGCTATCAGGAGCTTTCGGAAGGAGGCATTCCCCGGTTTCCGGCGTTCGCGGGAGTGCGCATTGACGCGCCGGTGTCGATTTCAAGCGAGGATCTCGTGATGGCTGCTGAAAAGGGAAAGAAGGCGACCAAAAAATCAACCGCGGCGAAGTCGGCGAGCGCGCCCCCGGCTGCGGCGAAAGCCGCGAAATCCAGCGAGTCCAAACCGGCGGCGAAGAAAACCGCGCCGACGCCGGAACCAAAGCCTGCGGTTGCTCCCCCGTCAACCGGTGGGTCAACCAACCCGCTGCGCTATTTTGAATTCGTCGACGAAAAGTCGAACAAGTTTTGGGAGATCAGTCGAACGGGAACCGAGGTCAAGGTTCGTTATGGTCGCATCGGGACCGATGGTCAGAACAACGTGAAGACCTTTGCTGACGAAGCCCAGGCGCTCAAACACTACACCAAGCTGCTCGAAGAGAAGACCGGCAAGGGATACCAGGAGAAAACCCAATGACGAGACGAATCTCTCGGAAGAAACTGGTGATCCTGGCGATCGTGGTGGCGACGCTCGGCGTGCTCAGCCGTTGGTCACCCAGTTATGTCTCGATCCGCGTGACCGGCGGTGCCGACGGCGATGTCACTGTGGAACAGGGAGGCTTCGGACCGCAGCGTGCCGAGGTGCGAACCAAAGCAGGACAAGTCACAAGCCAGGCGTGGTGACGCCGAACAGCAACTCTTGGAACCCTGCGTGGCCCCGCCTTGCGAGGCCGCAACGAAAACAAGAGCCCAGTTCCGGAATCGCCAGGGAGTGTCTGTCTACGGACATTGTGGTTGGGATTCGGGGGATCCTCGCCCCGAAGCGGGCCGTTGCGAAAAAATAGCGGCTGAGCTGCGGAATGTGGTTGTGCCGCTCTGAGAGTGCGTACGACAGACGGAAAGAATTTGACAGGATGAAGAGGATGAAAGGGATGGAGTCGCTCGCCATTCCTGCTTTCTGGATCAGTGGCTGAAATCGGAAACCTCCCAATCCACACGATCGACGGTCGCCTCAGCAATCCCGTCCATCCTCTTCATCCCTTTCATCCTGTCTAAAAATTCAACGACGAGCGGTTCATCTCCGATTTCCAAACTTCAGCGTCCGGTGACGTTCGGGCATCAGCGAGGGATCCCTGGCTTGGTGCATCGCGGTCAGCTCCGAGATTTCGTCGGCCGCCCATAACCGCGCGAGATCGGAGTCGAGAGTTTGCATTCCCTCCTGCCCGCCGGTCTCCATCGCCGAGTAAATCTGCGCGCTTCGGCCGCTGGCGATGAGGTGCGCGATCCCGGTGTTGACGATCAGGATTTCCGAGGCGGGCACGCGGCGCGACCGTCCGTCTGCCTGTTTCGCCCCGGTCGGTGAGCCGTCACCCAGCAGCAGGCGCTGCGCGATGACGGCTCTCAAAACCAACGAAAGTTGTCGCCGGATTCCCGGTTGTTCGTCCGCGGGGAAGACGCTGACCAGGCGTTCGATCGTTCCCACACAGTCCCCCGCATGCACGGTTGTCAGCACCAGGTGCCCGGTCTCGGCGGCCGAGATCGCTGTGCGGATTGTGTCGAGATCCCGGACTTCCCCCACGAGAATCACGTCGGGATCCTGCCGAAGGGAAGCGACCAGCGCTTCATGAAACCCATCGGCGTCCGTTCCGATCTGCCGTTGGTTGATCAGACTCAACTGCGGCGTGTGCAGGTACTCGATGGGGTCTTCGATCGTCACGATGTGACAACGGCGGGTCTGGTTGATCTGGTCGATGAGCGCCGCGAGTGTGGTGCTTTTTCCTGCTCCGGTCGGTCCCGCCACCACGATGAGCCCGTCCGTCAGTCCGCACAAATTGTAGAGATCGGTCCGCAGTCCCAATTCGTTCAGGTTATGAAACCGGTCTTCGAGCCGTCGAATGGCGATCGACCATTCGGCCTGTCTGCGATAGGCGTTGAAACGAAATCGAATTCCTTCGGGACCACTGACCGCTCCGTCGAGAGATCCGCGCTCGGGAAGTTGACCACGTCGTGATCGATTCGCGAGTTCCGCCGCGATCTGTGTGACGGTTATTGCGGAGAGCGGCGCGTCACCCGGAATCGGCTTGAGTTCACCACCGGTTCGCAGATACGGAGGCATCCCGGAAGCCAGATGAAGGTCCGACGCGTGCAGCCCGACACACCGCTCCAGCAAGCGATCGAGAAGTGCGTTCGGCGAACTGTTGTTTTCTGGAGACGGAAGGGAATTGGAGATTTGGTCAGTCGGAGTGGTCATGGGGGGCTGCGTTGAATGTCCGATCACTGGCGTCGCATGGGGGCTCGATTGTCGAAGACCCCCAGTAGTTTCTTCAGCGCGTCGTCCAGGACCGGAACCGGTCGGGTCTCGGGACGCGGATCACGCAATGTTCCCTCCACGTGGACCCCCACCCAGCCTTTGGTCAATTCGTTGGTCAACTCCCGGAGCAGGGGAATCGGCACCTGTCTGCGTCCGGATGCGGAGTAAAAGTCGAGTTTGATCCGTTTGTCATTCATGCGAACCGTGCCCCGTCCGATCAGACTAATCGACTCCCCCTGCAGATTCATACGGTCGAACAGAACCAGGCCGTTGCGGACATTGAAATCAAACTGCGCGCGATCGAACGCGGCCGCGTCGGCCGATTGCAGCGACAACACCCGCAGAATTGCCAGAACCAGGGGCAAGTCGTACAACGCGGCCGGTTCGATGACCAGGCGACCGTTCCCCTTCAGTTGGCGAAAGTCCGTCCCTTGGCCAGACAGGTACAAGACACCATTCATCACCCCGGCCAGCCTCCCGCCACCCGACATGTACAACTGGTTGTACCGTTCGAGCAGGCCATTGCGCAGTCCGACCCGCAAGTCGTAGCGCATCGGTTCGCCGAGGCGAATCAGCGCGTCGACCGCCAGGACACCGTCAATGAATTTCGCGGTCAGTCGTTCGCCGTCGGGAATCTCGGTCGCGTTCCCCCGTTCCAACACCGCCTTGGAACCGAGGACCAATTGCCGGTCTTCGATCCGAATCGGGCCTTCGATGTCTTTCAGTTGATAGCCCAGCACCTTAACCGAGTTGAGCGAGAGTTTTCCGTCGGCACGGACCGCCTCGCCGTCCCAGGTTCCGCTGAACTGCGACTTGCCGTGCATCTCCTGCAACTCGACGCCGGCGGTGACGCTGTTACCGGTGTAGACGGTTTTCAGATTCCAGGCGGCGGTGACGGGGTAGTCGTCACCCCGCACTCCGCGCAGTTCGAGCATTCCAGAAATGGAAACGCCCCCCCGCAGGTCAAACGCGTCGACGACGGTCCGGAGCGCGCCGGGGAGCGCCCGTCGAAAAGCCGTCCCGGCGTCAAGGTCATCAACCGTCAGCGGTTCACAGCGAAACCGCCACTCGCCGTCCTCGGTGACCGTCGCTTCCGCCTGAGTGCGTAATCGCGTTTCGTCGTGCCGGCCTTCAAAGTCCCGGATCGTCACCTTTCCCGGGGCGACATTGACCCAGGCGTGGATATTACGAATGTGATAGGGGAATGACCGCAACGCGACGGCGGCGTCGAGCAACTCGGCTTCGAGTTCGATTCTGGGTCGGACTCCACTTCCCGGAGTCCAGTCGAGGTTCCCCTCGACGATATGAGCGCTTCCCTCGGGGTTCACCTCATACCACAGACTGCGGAGATCGTCGGGGAGCGCTTCGTACAAAGTGCGGTCGAACCGCAGATCGTCGCCACTGAACTTCAATTTCAATCGGGGAATCCGATCTTCGTCGGGACGATATTCACCCGACCCGGTGATCACCGTCCGGTCGTGCCACGCCTTACAGTTCGTGAATTTCCACGATTTTCCCGAACCGCGAATGCGAGCCGACACCCGGTTCAGCGTGTACGGGAACACCTTGGGAGTGATCGTGGCGTTCCGCAATGTGACGTCGACAGTGGGAATTGTCGGCTGCTTGGGGCCGCGCGGCCGCTTGAGCAACACCCGCCCCCCGATCGTCCCCTGAACCTGCAACTCGTCGATCACCTTCTGTAACGGCGGCGGAGACGCTTCCCGCAACCGCGCGTCGATTGGCAATCCATCCACAACGATCTCGTAGTTGGACTCCGCCTCGGGGCCGGGATTTGTGGTCTCCCCAGACATCCGCATCGGCTGACGGCCGGCGATTCCCTTCAGTTCGGCCCGAATCACTCCGTCGCGTTGCGACACCTCCCCTTCGATCCCCTCGACAAGGTACGGAAACTCCACATGGCGCGCGGTGCAATCCCGCGGGTTCAGCGTCCACTCGACGCTCCAGGGGCTGGCCCCGTCGGTCTCGATCGACAGATGGGCGTCGACCTTCCCTGTGGGACGCGCCTCGAGATACAGCTTACGCGGAACGGCCGGCAACAGCGCGACGATTCGATCGTCGAGCGGGATCTCGGTCAGGTGAAATTCGAACCGGGCGGGCCGTAAATCGTCTTGTTCCTCAATTTTCCCCGATGGCAGCGACAGCCCGATTCCTCCACTTCGGGCGGTCATTTGCTCGAACAGGATTTTCTGGTTGTCAAATGACGCCCGGCCGCGAAGTTCGCTGAGCGGAAAATCCATGGGGGGCCGGGCCAACTCTCCGTCGAGAATCTGCATCGAAGCCGAATACTCCAACTCGCCCCCTGGACTCTCCTGTTTCAACCGCAACTCGACGTCCGAAGTCACCAGCACACCCAAGTCGAATTCGCCGGCCGACTCCGACGGTTCTTCCTCAATGGGATCGATGGGCGGGGTGACGCGGTCGCGAATGGCCTTCATCGCCCGCGCCAGCGCGCTCCGAAATTCGGGTGAGAATTCCGCCGCCAGAATGAACATTTTGTCGTCGATCTTGAGTCGCCCCAGATTCGCCTGAACCTGCCAGCTCTTCGCATCCATGTGCCAGGTTCCCTCCAGCTTGGCGACGTCGGCCATGTTGGATCGTCCCGCCAGCTTCAAACGGTATTGTCGCCGACCGACCGGTGTGAGCTGCAACTGCGCGTCGTCGAAGTCATTCAACAGGGCCGGAAGCCCATCGCCCCGTTCGATGCGTGACGATACCGAAAGCCGGTCCAGAGTCCACGCGGGCAAAACGCCGGGGGGTAGCTTTATGGGTGGCAACTGGCGAAAATTCCATTCTCCCTGGGGATCACGGACCAGCCACACCCGGGGCCGCACGAATTCAATACGCCGAATCAGCGGGTCGACGTCAGCCAGACGCCCTCCATCCACCGTCAGAATCACCTCGTCCGCGTCGACAAAACGCTGCCGGTCTTCGCCGGTCGTCAGGCGGAAACCGTACGCGTGGATCCGCCCCTGAAAGTCGAATCGTGCGCGGGCGATCGACAGGTTCCAGCCGGGAAACAGTGTTTCAAGCCGATCGTGCAATTGTGTCCGCAGCAACTCGTCACTGTGATTCCAGACGTAATACGACCACGAGCCGGCGGCCGCAGCGGCGGTCACAATCAGCAACAGGGCGAGCAACAGCGTTTTTCGCATGGCGTCGCGCTACCCTTCCTCGTTTGAGGAAAGCGTCGCAGTCGCCCCACACAGTCGGCGTAACGTGTATGCCGCCAAGGGGACCAACGCATACTCGGCGGGGAGCCGATAACGGACCGATCCGATAAACACAGCATGAACCGCAGCGAAGAACAACACGGGCCCAGCGGCCAACACCCACAGCCGCAGGTCGCGGCGATGGATCCAGAGTCCGATCGCAGAGAGGACAAACAGTGGTCCGCTCCAGGCGGCGAGCGCCAGACGAATGGGGAGACTTGCGAATTGGTCGGCGTTCGGTAGGGGATTCCAAAACCGTCCGAGCTTCACCAGTCCCAATTCAAAAACCCGTCGCGGATTCTCGCGGGCGAATGCGACGGCAGCCTGCCGATAGTGGCGGTCGGCGTCGTATTCCGACATCCGCTGGTAGATCCCGTCCTCTTCAATAAACCGCATGTCGCTTTCGCCGGTCGCGTGGGGGTTGAGTCCATCGTACAGACTCGGACCGGCCCACAATGTGGTGACAACGGGATGTCCCACGACTTGCAAATTACGGACAACCCAGGGAGTCATCACCAGGATGAGCCCGCCGATCATCGCAATCGCGGCAACCAGAGCGCGACGCGTGCGCCCCGAGGTCGGATCCCCGGCGCGCGACTCGCGACGTGGAAAAACAATTTCCCGGGAGGGCGAGGCTCCTGCCGAGCCGCCGCTGCGGTCTCGCACATCACAAATCGTGTTCGGGCCGCCAAGCAACCAGTTCCAAACGACTAGTCCCACGGCATAGACCGGCACAAACGGTAACCACGTCGGGCGAACTAGCGTCGCCACGCCCGCCATTCCGCCAGAGGCCATTCCCCAGACAATCAATCCCAAATCGCAACAACCAGGCCGCTCGTCGAGTCGCCGCCACACGACCGCGAGCAGCACCAGGCTTCCCATCAGTCCCACCGCGAACAGCGTCTCACTGAGAATCAGCACACTGATCCCACAGAGTGGCGGCGAAAACGCCACCATCCAACCCGCCAGTCGTCCCACCGGTTCGTCGAAGAGTAGCCGACCCAGTTGGTACGTCAGCCAGCAGGCCACCGTTCCGATCAGCGCGAATCCCAGGCGATGCAGCACGACCCGTTCACCAAACAGTCGCATCCCGCCCGCCAGCCACAGGGGAACCCCGGGCATTCGCTCAACCCGGCGGGGCGGGTCATAGAGACTGAATTCGCCCCGCTGTGCCACCGACTGGGCGAGCGCCCAATATCCCTCGGCATCCCCCGCGACAAGACATAGTCGGCCGGGAGTCCGATCCACCCACGATTGCACCAGGAAGGCCGCCAGCAGGCGCACTGCAAGCGCGCAAGCCAATAAGGCCGCGACCTCGTGACGCCGGCGGTGCAACACAGGGTTCAAGGGGTTCTCCGCCTGGGAGGAAGCTCCCGGAAAAAGCGGCGGATCGTACGCCCAATGGCGGGAATTGGTCAATACGAAGCCCAGCCACACCCCAATATCGCCAATCCACCCGGTCTCCCGGCCAGTGGGCGACAAGTTACCACATCAATGTCGGCAGCCAGGTGCGGTGAACCCGCTGTTTTCGACTGCGGGAGTGATGCCCCAGCGGCGATCAAGGGATGTAGCGCAGCGCCTGGACCGAGATCGCTGCCCGACGTGCCGGACGGACGTAACCCGTCCGTGAATCATTCCGGGGGAATGGAGTGAATCGACTCCCAAACAAGCCAGAGAAAAAATATTTTATTCAACCTGCTGGCCGACACAGTGAATGCTGCGTTTTTTGCCATCTAAACTGGAAAGGTTATTTACTTTTCTATGTTCGCCGCATAGAATCACCCGGACATGGGTGCGTTTCCATGGAGTCTTCGGTGCTGTTGTGAGTTCCGGACTCATCAACCGTACCGACGAAGAGTGCGGGCCGAAGCGTTCTTCAAGGAAAGAGAATGGCGTCCCCCACCGCCAATGGGGTGTCACCGCTTGCTGGAATTCCATCGTGCGGGCCGGATTTTCATCGAGACGATGCGGCTGAGACCGATTTCCAAGCGTCTCCTTCGAGACGGATTGGAAACCGGATTTTACCTTGGACCAAATACACAGGAGATTCATATGTTGAGTGATTTGAAACGCGCCTTCTGCGCGTTCGCGCTGATGGCAGGTTTGTCGACTTCGACATTCGCGGCCCCCATTTTGATTGATGACTTCACGTTGCCGGTGGCTGGTGCAACTGTCCAGACGTCAAATGGAACAGCTCAAACTGGTACCCAGTCGCACGTTGGAATTCTCGGAAATTCCCGGGAATACAGAGTGACCCGTACGGCAGGAACAGTGAAGGCCGGGACCCTGAACAAAAGCGGTGGCAACGTGTTCACTGTCGACCACAATTCGAATACCGGACGTGGCACTGGCCAATTGCATTACGACGGCAACGCCAACGGTGTACTCAGCAATTCTGGCTTGAATGTCGACTTGACCGATAATGGCACAAACGATCAGTTTTCATTTTTGGAATTCTCCGTGAATGGAACGAGCGGGTTGACCAAGGCCCAGACTTTGTATGTCACGGTCTACGACACAATGGGAAACAACTACACTCTCGTCCAGGATTTGTTCATTCAGGCTGGAAACTACAGCATCAGTTTCGTGAATTTCACGAGCCAAGGTGTTGACATGAGCCATGTCGCATCGCTGGATTTCCGGTTTGATAACCGTCGTGCGAACACCGGAGCGATTCCCCGTCCGACGACCTTGCAAGGTCAGGCGGGATCTGACGTCGAATTCGCCTTCCTGGTAGCGAACTCATCGGTTCCGGAACCGGGTACTCTGATGCTGGCTGCGACTGGTGCCGCCGGCTTGGCGTTTGTCGTTCGTCGCCAGAAGAAATCGAAACTGCGAACAGCGTGACTCCCATTGGAGTCACGAACAACTTCGACGGATGGAAATCCGTTGAATTCAATGTGGGTCTGGTCAAAGTGACCAGACCCTTTTTTCGTTTCCAGACCCTTTTTTCGTTTCCCCATTATTGTTTCCAGTGGCGGACGGCGTTCCTACGAAGCCGCAGTCTGGACACCAACCGGCGGAGTTATACTCCACGTGGCCTGAATTGAGACGTTGGACACTGGCCGCCGTAGGACGGGTCTCTGACCCGTCCGGAGCGGCAGCATCTGAACCGGAAAACCAGCCGCCATTTTGGTAGGACGGGTCAGAGACCCGTCCTACCAAGCAAACGTCTCGTTTTCGGCCGCGTGGAGTATAAGTGAAGACAGATTGAAACGCCGTATCGGAAGCGCCTGCTCGCCAGATGGTGAAGTCAAACGACGGGTCGCGCTGATCCGACCTAACTGCCGGCGTCGGGCGCGACGCCGCCGGAGCGTCGTCGCGACATGGGGCGAATTTACTGAAAATCCATCGCGCTCGACACCCCACCCGCCGCCGGCAGATAGCATTTCTGCACGTAGTCCATCACCATGCGATCGGCACTGAACCGCCATCCCAGCGTCACAATCGAACGCTTCATGCGGGCGATCCAGCCATGGGGCAAACCGCTGCCATTCCGGTCATAGAACAACGGGACGACTTCTTTCTCCAGGACTTCATACAGCGACTTGGCGTCGCGCGAGTCGTGCAATTCGGTGGAGGTATGTGTCTCGCCCGCACCAATTGCGAACCCGTTCTGACCGTCGTACGCCTCGGCCCACCAGCCGTCGAGAATCGACAGATTGAGGCCGCCGTTCAGCACCACTTTCTGTCCGCTCGTCCCCGACGCTTCCAGCGGTCGACGGGGAGTGTTCAACCAGACGTCGACCCCTTGAACCATGTGCCGACAGGTGTCGATGTCGTAGTCTTCGACAAACACGATCTTCCCCATAAACCGCTTGTCGTGAGTCAACCGTGCGATCTGCTGCAGAATCGCCTTCCCCGGTTCGTCGCGCGGGTGCGCTTTCCCCGCGAAGACAAGCTGCACGGGACGGCGGGGGTCGTTCACCATCGCTTCGATGCGGTCGATGTCGCTGAACAGCAGCGCGGCCCGTTTGTAGGTCGCGAACCGCCGTGCGAAGCCGATGGTCAGTGTGTCCATACTGAGCGCCCGACGGTATTGCTGAATCAGCGCGGCTGGCTCATGCCGCAGCGCGCCGAGTTTCGCCAGGTGTCGCCGAACGAACTCCAGCAGCTCGTATTTGAGCGTCTGATGCGTTTCCCAAATCTCGGCGTCGTCGATATTGGAGACCGGTTCCCAGGTCGACTGTTCCCCCGTCCGACGTTTCCAGTCGGGGGCGAGGTGCCGGTCGTAGACCTGGCGGATCGGATGCGCCAGCCACGAGTGGACGTGAATTCCATTCGTGATGTGGCCGATCGGGACCGCTTCAACGCCACGGCCCGGGTAAAGGCTGGTCCACATCGCCCGGGAAACATGGCCATGGAGCGAAGAGACGGCGTTCCGACGTCGCGACAGTTTCAGCGCCAGCACCGTCATGCAAAAGTCTTCGCCATGGTTGTGCGGATTGACCCGCCCGAGCGCCATGAGACCATCGTACGAGAGTCCCAGACTGTCGCGGAGCGGGCCAAGATGTTCTTCCATCAAGTCGCCGCCAAAGCGGTCGTGGCCTGCCGGGACCGGGGTGTGCGTCGTGAAGACGGCGTGCGAGGCGACGTCTTGTGCCGCTTCGTCAAATCCGATGCCCTCGGCGACCATTCGTTGACGGGTCACTTCCAGGGCGGCGAACGCGCTGTGCCCCTCGTTCATATGAATGACACCGGGCCGGATTCCCAATTCCCGCAACGCCCGGTATCCACCAACCCCCAGAACCAGTTCCTGACGGATTCGCACACGATGGTCGCCACCATACAATCGGGCGGTCAGCGCCCGGTCATCCGGCTGATTCCCTTCGACGTCTGAATCGAGCAGGTATAGCATGCACCGCCCGACGCAGACTTTCCAGACTTGAATCAGAATCGTGCAGTGTCGGGTTTCGACACTTACCCGAACTGGCTGGCCATCGGGTTTCCGCACAAGCTCGACCGGCAGCATCTCGGGACGGACGTTGAGGTAGTTTTCCTCCTGCCATCCCTCGTGACTGAGTCGCTGTCGAAAGTAGCCTTCTTTGTAGAACAACCCGACACCCACCAGGGGGACACCCAGGTCGGCGGCGCTTTTCACGTGGTCGCCCGCCAGCACTCCCAGGCCGCCGGAGTAAATCGGAATCGATTCGTGCAGCCCAAACTCTGCGGAGAAGTAGGCGACCGGATGTGCCCGCAGAATCCCCGCGAATTTGGAACCCCACGTCACCTGCGACTTGAGGTATTCCTCAAGCCGATGGCAGGCGTTTTGGAGTCGGCTGTGGAGTACCCCGCCCGAAATTCTTTGCGAAAGCTGATCGCGGGCTGTTTGAGTCAGCAACGAGACCGGGCTGTGTTCTCCTTCCGTCCAGCGATTCGGATCGAGATCGCGAAAGATACTGACGGCGTCCGCATCCCAGCACCACCAGAGGTTTCGGGCGAGGGACCAGAGCCGTTCGTACGCCGGCACGACATGCTGTTCGAGTGTCCGGATGGAACTGAGGAGCGGTCCCAATTGCGCCGCCGACGCCTGCAGCATTCTCAGATCGTCTTCCGAGAACGACTTCGACTCGACGGTCTGGACAACCAGCACTCCTTGCAGCACCCCGCGGTCGAACAGCGGGATCCCCAGAAATGTGTTGTAGGGATCCTCCCCCGCCTCGGGAAAATATTTGAAACGAGGATGCTTGGACGCATTGTCCACGGAAACCGGTTTGAGTTCCTGCGCGACCAACCCCGCGAGTCCTTCGCTCAGCCCCATCCGCAAGGTGCCGACACACTCCGGACTGAGTCCAATCGTCGCGGCCAACTCCAGATTCATTCGATCGGGGGTAAGCAGGTAGACCGAACAGACGTCGGTGGAAAACCGGTGTTGAATGAGACCGACGATCTGATTCAGCGTCGCGACGGGGGCTTGCGCCTGGGAGACCAGATGACTGATCTCTTCGAGTGCCAACAGCAGTGAGGCTTCGGTATTGAGAACCTCGTTTTCAGTCGAATCGATGGGTTCACTGTCGGCGGGCATTGTGTGTGTATGTCCAGTTGCGGTTGCGATTGAGATCGCGACGGAGCGCGAGCGGGGGAGAGTGACCGCGAATTGCGTGCCGCCTCCCCATCCCGGGCTCCCAGCCTTCAACCGACGGAGGAAATCCCCTACGAATTCGGAATTTCGTCCATCACGCAAGGGAGACGTTGTGGCTGGTGGTCGACATCCATCAATCCGTCACTGCCTATCTCCTGCGCAAGTTTGCTGAATCCGGTCGCGTCGAGTGGCTTCGTTCCGATCACTTCCGCCAGGGGACTGTCGGGATCGTCGATTCGGTCGCGTGTTTGCCACAGCCGAAAGTGGTTCCGCTTCGCGGGAACCACTTTCGCAGCGACGCTGCGGAGCGTCGTCGCAACCAAGTCGACCCTCACCCGAGCGGATTGGGTTGCGACGTCCGCGTTGCCGCTGAATAATCACCCCAGACGGTTTCGCCGCGCCATCCACCCCGGGGGTGGTGTGGTTCTTTCAACGAACGTGAACGGGAGTTTTTCGATGCGCTCGATGCGTGCGTGGTTGGCGGCAATGTGCGTGTGTGGTCTCGCCGGTGTGGCGCAGGCCGAAGATCTGGGTTGGAAACGGCTGAAGATCGACGACAAGTTCCGTTCCGAGGGAATCGCGGTCGCCGACGTGAATCGCGACGGCAAGCCCGACCTCATTCATGGCCTGGGATGGTACGAAGCCCCGACCTGGACGTATCACGCGATTCGCGAACAGAAGGACTACGGCGACGGTTCGGGTGGCTACAGCAACAGCTTCGCCGACTTCGCGTACGACCTGAATGGCGATGGCTGGACCGATGTGATTTGCATCGATTTCCCCGGTATTCCCTGCTACTGGTTTGAAAACCCCAAAGGGGCTGCGGGGAACTGGAAGCAGCACGAGATTTGGCATAGCGCGGCGAATGAGACGCCGCAATTTCTCGACGTGACGGGCGACGGAAAGCCCGACCTGGTCATGGCCTCAGAGGCGGAGGGACTGGTGGGATACCTCGAGATTCCGAAGGGGGACGAGGTTTACAAGAAGTGGAACTTCGTCGCGATCAACACCGACAAAGTGGAAAAGGTTCCTGAAGGGACCCCCGCCGACAAGTTCCCGCTGGGAACGTTTCGCTACTACCACGGACTGGGTGTGGGTGACGTCAACCGGGACGGTCGCGCCGACATTCTGATTCCCCATGGTTGGTGGGAAGGGCCGGCGAAAGAGCAGCTTGGCAAAGGAACGTGGAAGTGGCACTCGCTGAACCTCACCCCCGATGGCAACCCGGGATATCTCCCCGCGTCGGACTTGTACACCGATGACCTCGACCTGGATGGCGACGCCGACATCCTGATGAGCGCCGCCCATGGAGTCGGAATCTGGTGGTTCGAAAATCTCGGAGGCGAGGAACCGAAGTTTCAGTATCACCTGATCAGCGAGGCGGTCACTCAGACACACGCCCTGCACTTCGTCGATCTCGACGGCGACGGAGACAAAGAGCTGGTGACCGGCAAACGCTGGTGGGCGCATGGTCCCAAGGGGGACGTGCGGCCGGAAGAAGACCCCGTCATCATCTGGTTCGATATCGAACGCAAGAAGGGATCGGCCCCCAAATTCACGCCGCACGTGATTCCGGAAAGCGTTGGTTCGGGAGTCGGTACGCAATTCGCGATCACGGACCTGAACGGGGACAAGGCTCCCGACATTGTGCTGTCGAACAAGAAAGGCGTGAATGTGCTGCTGCAGGTGCGGGGACCGAAGACCGCCAAACGGTAGGCCCGTGAAGACCGCTGAATTTGGATCGATGGAATCGCTGTCCTTCACCGTTCATTTTCGCATCACGGGGCGTGTGGATCTTCGTTCCACACGCCCCGCTTTTTTGACGGTTGCCGCCAGAACGATCGGGGCGGCGAGTCATCCTGAAGTTCATCCCCCGAGAGGTTTTGATGAGCGACCGAGGTTATTGGATCCGACTTTTCGCGGTGCTGCTGGTCATACTGCTGGAGGACAATTGCTCGGCGCAGACACGGAGGGATCCCACGACTTCCCACAGCAAAACAACCGACGGCGCTCTGCCCGGCACGTCGTTGTTGCAGGCAGAAGAACCTCTCGACGAAGTCATGATCGCCGGTCTGCGACGGTTCTGCCTGCGAGAATTGTCGAACGCCAAAGACAATCGCTCGGCGCGGCGTGATGCCGATGCGATCACGGAAGAGAAGAACACGACACTGCGAGATCGGTTTCGCGAACTCATTGGCGTTGTCGATCCGCGCGGGACCCAATCCGCAACGGCTGGCCACCGGTTCGAACTGCTGGCGACCGTGGAGCGTTCATCCGTCGTCGCCACCTGTGATGGCGTTACTGTCCACGCGGTTCGATGGCCGGTTCTGAATGGCGTCTCGGCCGAGGGCTTACTGCTCGTCCCTGAAAATCCCCGCGCGGGGGTCGTCGCCCTGCCCGATGCGGATTGGTATCCTGAGGCGTTATGCGGCCTTGCAGGGGAACTTTCCGAATCCACACAGTTCGTTCGTCGATTGGCGGCGTCGGGGTGTCTGGTGGCGATTCCCACTTTGATCAGTCGCAGTGATGAACATTCGGACCACCCCCGCGTCGGTTACACAAATCAGCCGCACCGCGAGTTCATCCAGCGGCAGGCATTCGAGGTCGGGCGGCATATTGCCGGTTATGAAGTCCAAAAAACACTCGCCGCTGTCGACCTCCTGGAACAGTTCGCGAATCGCGAAGTGAAGTCAACCTCGGGTCGAATCTTTCCCATCGGAGTTGCCGGTATCGGGGAAGGGGGACTGCTCGCTCTCTATTCCGCGGCAATCGATCCCCGAATTCAATCCTGTCTCGTCAGTGGCTATTTCCAGGAGCGGGAAGGAGTCTGGCAGGAACCAATCTACCGCGACGTGTGGGGACTGCTTACGGAGTTTGGCGATGCGGAACTGGCTGGCTTGATCGCGCCGCGACGACTGGTGATTGAGGCGTGCGGTTTCCCCCAAGTCGCCGGTCCCCCACCGGGGCGGGACGGTCGTCGGGAGACCGCCGCGCCCGGACGAATCGCCGCCATCGAACTCGGGTCGGTGGAGCGGGAATACAACTTGGCACAGGGTTTCTACGAGCGCGCGGGGAAGTCACAGGAACTGATCTTGGCCCGCAGCGGAGAGACCGGACAAAACTCCCCTGGTTCAGAGTCGGCGATCCGCCAATTCGCGTCGGGTTTGGGGATCGATGTGAGTTCTGACGCTCCGCTCCGTCCCTGGCGGCGCGATGTGGTCGCGCAGTCGGAAGTGAGTCTGTTCGACAGCTCCACCCGGCAGCGAAGACAGATGGACGAACTCCAGGTTCATGTGCAAAGCGTGCTGCGACAGAGTCACCAGACGCGCGACGCCAAGTGGCACACGAATCGGAATACGGTCGCCGAGTGGGAGCAATCGCGCGGAGCGCTACGCGACTGGGTTCACGACGAGCTCATTGGTCGATTGCCTGTATCACCACAGCCGGCACATCCCCGCTCCCGTGTTGTTCTGGAAACCGACGCCTACACTGGATACGAAGTTGTTTTGGACGTCGCCGACGACGTGATCGCGTCGGGAATCCTGTTGCTGCCCAAGGATTTGACGCCGTGCGAGAAGCGTCCCGTGGTTGTCTGTCAGCATGGTCTCGAAGGGGTGCCGATGGACACGATTTCCCGCGATCCAAGACCGTTCGGCTACTACAAAGCGTTCGCCGACGAATTGGCCCGGCGTGGTTTTCTGGTCTATTCGCCGCAGAATCCCTGTCGTGGTGGGGAGAACTTTCGTGTCTTACAACGGATGTCGCACCCTCTGAAGCGGACGTTGTTCAGCTACATCGTCGCGCAACACGCCAGGACGCTGGAATGGCTGGCGACACTCGACTGTGTCGATGCGCGGCGGATTGGATTTTATGGACTGTCGTACGGCGGGAAGACCGCGATGCGCGTCCCGCCGCTGGTCGACGGGTACTGCCTGTCGATTTGTTCGGGGGACTTCACAGACTGGGTCCGCACGATCGCTTCGAATGAGGAACCGGTCAGTTATTTGTTCACCATCGAGCATGAAATTCCCGAGTGGAACATGGCGCACGTCGCCAGTTATGCCGAGCTGGCGCTGCTGATGTCGCCGCGACCATTCATGGTGGAGGCCGGGCATCGCGACGGGGGACAGCCGACGGAATGGGTCGCGGGCGAATTCGGCAAAGTCCGCCGACATTACGATCTGCTGAAGATTGGCGACCTAGCGGAGATCGAGTTTTTCGACGGACCACACACGATCCACGGTGAGGGAACGTTTCGGTTCCTGCATCGGCATTTGAGCTGGCCGACGAAGCACTAAGGAGAACGGGGGTTCGCAAAATTTTTGGTGATTTCATAATCGACCAACCGACTCACCGTGCAGGTTCCTGCACTTGTTGCGGCCTCATTTAAGGACACTCATCAGGCGGTCCTTCCATTGCTCCGGGTCGAACCGAACCCAGTAGCCTGGATCGCTCATCCAGCGGTCGATGTTCTCTGGCGTCGGAGCGTGAATCGAAACTTCTTCGATCGTCTCCTTCAATTGCGAATGACGATTGCGACGCCCGCGAAACTCCTGACTGTCTTGCTTGGTTTCGAGTTTCAACCGCTTGCGTTCCTCCTCCGCCGTGCGAATGTTCTGGATCAGCCCCGCATGTGCCGACCCCACCTCGCGGAGCTGCTGTTCGACCCGGGCAAGACGTTGCAATCGCTCGTCGCGGACGTTGTCGGGTTCGTACCACTCATAGATTGGTTCTTCCACCGTTTCGTATTCTGTCCTGTCATCGTTCTTCCTTGAACGGCTCCCTTTGACGCGTCGGCGGACCCTGCGGGTGCCGATGATTCGCTGCGCGGTCTTGCGGGGAATCGACAGCGATCTGGAATCCTGCCGGAGCAGTGCGCCCTGCCGGACGAGCGCCTTCGCATGCGTCTGGTCCTTTCGAATGGAGGCGAGTAACTGCTTTCCCGCCGATTCCTCATCGGACTTCGAGTCATTCAACTCGTTTTCCGACTGAGCTGCTTCCTTTTCGGCGGCGGTCATGCCGGCATTCAATTCGTCCAGGTGTGCCCGGACGACGCTCGCCAGTGACTCCGGATCGGCTTGTTGAAGTCGGACCAATCGCTGCCGGCTCGACGCAATACGCTGGCGTCCCAAATCCCAGGATTCCACGAGATTGCTGGACCAGCGCTCGGCCACCAATTCATCGATCGCCTTCAATTTGTCATTGAACTCGTTGGAATTCCGGCACGCGCCGATGCACTCGCGATAACCTCCCAGTTCCCGGGCGAAGTACTGCATCGACGTCGGTGTCAGGCCGGCAGGCTCCTGGCTCAACTGCAGCACAATCCGGCGGATGCCGGTTAGGGTCCGTCCATCGTCCGGCTCACCACTTTCGTCATGGAAAGCCAGCCAGGCAAACGCCGCCGGCAGGAGTTTTCCATCGGCCGCCCGTTGAAACCTTGCTAGAGCGGCGTCGATTTTTCCCTGTCGCTGCGCCACCAGCCCCTCGGCGAACTCAAGACGCGGATCACCCGCTGCGGCCTTACGCGCCCGGCCGAGCGCCTCGTCGACTTCGTCCTCTGACAGCGACTCTTCTCGAAATCCTTTGGCCACATACTCCCGGATCGCCAGATTGATCCGCGATTGCGTCGCCGGCTCTGTGCTTTTGTTGTGCCGTTCGCCTGCGATGAGCGCCTCTCGCTCGGCGGCAAGTTGCATGTCGTCGGTGGGATCGAAACGAGCGAGCCAATGTTCGCGAAGATCATCCAACGAGATCGATGGTTCGGGGGAGTCCGCCACGGTCGGAGCGGACTCACTTTCGTCGCTCGCGATTTCAGTCGCGGGGGCATCGGGTTCGACTGCCCTGGCTGGCGGACTCTCGTCGGGATCGTCGAAATCGACCCGAGGTTGGTCGGCAGCCAGCCCGTCGGGACGGACTGGCTCACCCACCACGAGATCCCTCGACGGCGGAAGGGGAGCGCGCTCCTCCGGAGGAGTGGGTGCAGGGGAGCCGGGTTGAGCCAATTCGACTCGCGTGGGGGCTTCGCGATCAGCCGGTGATTGACGTACCTGCAAATTCTGAGCAACGGCTTGCCAGACCGCGACACCCAGGATCGACAAAAACACGACACAACAGCCACTAAAGACTTGCCATTCCGCTATTCCCCAGGTCTTTGAATGTTGGTTCATGGGCCGGTCGACGTTTTGAAGATCGAGACTGTCATCACCTGACCAGAAAGTATGACGGACAGGCCGACCTCGGATCAAGCGGATTTCGAATACGAACGCGGCGCGCCACCCGGGTTACCGGCCGAGCCGACGCGGTTGCGGGCATGTCGCGTGGAGTCGAATTCAGGAATTCTCGGCTGTTCCCAACGCAATTTTCAACGGACAAGTCGCCGGAATCGCTTCTCCCCTGCGATATCGCTCGAGCAAATCGTGCGATCGCCGCGCAAGCATGCGTCGCACCTCCCGGCGTTCCCCCCGGATCCGTGGAATCTTGAGTGAGTCGTATCCAGTTGTCTGATGGCGCATCCAAGCAATGACGGCCGCCTCGGCCCGCTGCTCAATCGGGATGCGCTCGGTCCGGGCGACGGTTCCGCTGCCAACCGGCGTCGCATGCGTGGTGACTGCGGTCGCCAACCGTTGGGCCAGGTCGGCATACTTTGGATCGAACGCCAGAAACGCCACGACCGCCCCAAAAAAGTCCTCGACATAGGCGGTCTGCGCCTTGTCCCGCCGTTTTGCGGCCAATTCCTGTTTGCGGGCGTATTGTTCAGTCGATCGTTCCACGTCGAGTTCGGCTTTGATCCGGGCAACTGTCGCCGCCGGTGCCCACACGCCGCGCGAGAAGAGCTTGCGCCCCACCTTCTCCTGAACCGCGAAATGCGAACCAGCCGCTTTGACACGCCGAGTCAGACCCGGGTCACCCGGTGGCAGTAACTCCCAATCCGCAGGAACATCGACGACTTTGCCGTCGCTGGTGCGAACGGTCCGCAGGTCGGGGCCGGGGGTATAGGTCACGCTCGGGGGCATGGGAGAAGAGTCCTGGAATCCAAATCAGGTTGCGACGGGTGGGGTGATGTGGTGAGTGAGCCCTTTCCACAGTCCACACAAAAAAACAAAGGCCCGCTTCGGGGCTAGGATCGCCCGAACTCCAACAGCAATGCCCGTTGATACGCGCACCGCCTACTCGCTGCGCTTGCGGGTCGTTGAATTTTTAGACAGGCTGAAAGGGATGAAAAGGATGGACAGGATTGCTGGGGCGACAGTCAATCGTGTGGATCGGGAGTTTTTCGATTTCAGCCACTTATCCAGAGAGCAGGAATGGCGAGCATCTCCATCCTGTTCATCCCGTTCATCCTCTTCATCCTGTCAAATTCTTTCCGTCCGTCGTACGCACTCTCAGAGCTGCACAACCACATTCCGCAGTTCGGCTTCTCGGCCCACTCGCTGCGTTCGCTGGAACTTAGCCTCCAAGCGGGTCGTTGAAAAAAAACCACGGCGTGAATTCTGGGGATTCACGCCGTGGTCAAGAATGTGTCGGCCGTTGGAGACCCTACGGGAACGACACGAAATCGCTGGGGCTGTTCACAAAGACTTGTAGTGACTCATCGCTGGCGAACAGATACAGCTTGCCTCGGTACCAGGCCGCGTGATCGAGCGTTCCCTCGATTCCGCGTTCTCCTTGCGAGAGTCGCACCACATCCTGGCCGTTCATCGCTGGCAGGTAGCGGCGAGGATTGGCGTCGAATGCCTGCTTCGCCTCAGCCGAGGCGAATTCATACCGCCGGCCGCCAAACTGCGAGGCGAATTCTGGAGACGCCGGTGCCATCTGGCGGGTGTCTTTCAATGTGACGGGGCAATAACCCATCAGCCCCGCCTGCGAAGTCGAGCCGCCGCGCTGGGGACGCATCGCCTTCGCTACGGTCCTTGCCGGTGCGGAGTCGAAGTCGGTCTCCGTGGTTCCGGACTTTTGTGAGACCGGCTTGAGGGCTGTTCGCTGTTCCTTCGCGGGAATCCGTTCAACCGGAGCCGCCACGGGGCGTGCCGACTTGCTGACGGGCACGTCGGTTTCATCGCTCAATGCCGACGGGGGAGTGTCATCCTGGTCGGCAGCAGGCGCTTTCGCCACGACGGTGGTTTGTTTCGGGGAATTTGTTACGGCACCACGGTTCACCGTGCCACTGTTTTTTGAAGGTGCCGTGGAGGCCGATCGAGTCGCGGCCCCCAGCCGGGCCACCGGTGTATCGGCAGCCTCCACTCGGCGCGATTCGACTTCGCGAGGCGAGATCTTGGCCCCGGTGTAGGGGGAATCGAACGCTGACTCGAACGGCTCGTCCTCGGGGGGAGCGGTCACAGCCACGTCGGCCTCAGATTGGGCCGCGCCCGGTACATCGCCATCGGCAGACTCGTCCAGACTCTCTTCGTCCGCCGCTTCCCGCGGTTCGGTGAAGCCGAATTCCTCGTCGACGGGCTTGCGCGGACTTCCCTCCTTCGCAGCCACCTCGCGGCTTTCGGGTCCACGTTGCCGACTGGGGGGCGAATTGACGGACAGATCGAGCGAGTCGCCGTCCGTGTCTTCTTTCGGGTCGCCAAAGAAGCCGTCTTCGTCATCGGGCGACGGAGGAACGACCCCGGGCCGCGACTTGGGACGCAATTCCGTGTCGGGGAATTGCTCGGCAGGTTGCAAACCAACCGGTTCACGCCGGACCGCCCCTTCTCGGGACGATTTGGGCGCCGACAGGGTGTTGCGCCGACCAGCCGCGTCAGCCGACCGGGGGGGCAAGGGTTCCAGTTCTTTTGGGTCGAGCAGTTCGGAGTTCTTCTTTTTCCCGGTCTTAGGGTCGACCTTCTTGGCGGCCGCCGCCTTCGCCTCCGCGTCAGTCTGCGAACGCGAACCAAACAGACGACGCCGCGGTTCGGGAGGTGCCTCATCTTCGGGAGCGGGAGCCGGTCGCCCCTTGCCGAACAGTTTGCCAAAGAAGCCGGGTTTGGGTTGCGAAACGCGTGCCGGGACTTCCGCCCGGGCGTTGCGAGTGGCCGCCGATCGGGGAGTGACCACGTCGTCGGAGTCGGCGGGCATGTCGGGCATCTCGCGACCGTTCCGCCGATAAATGTCGGCGAGTTCGCGATTGATGTCACTGTCTCGGGGCGAGGCGGCCGGGGCGGGAGTTCGGGAACTGCTGCGCCCGAACAGTTGCGCGTAGGTGTCTCCCGCAGGCGCCAGCATGATCCCGCAGGTGACGGCGAAGACCGAAAACGGCTTCATGAAACGAACGGGGTCCGACATCGGCATTGTTCCCAGACGAAAGGCTTGAATCGCTCGGCCACACCCAATGGCATTGCCGAAACCGCCTGCTGGAATTGTTATCGGGATTCAACGATCCAGAATGTTTGCCGATCGCGCCGTTCCGCCCCTCGAATTCACGGTAGAAACCATAAAAACAACCGATTAGGAAAAGTTAACCCAGATTTCCCAGGACTCCACGGTCGATGTGGCTTGTTTTCCGCATCGGGTTTGTCCGCGAAATGCGGGGCGCATTCCTCCCGTTGCGAAGTTCCTGAACGGCACTCGTCGCGGAACGCCGACGACTTCACTGTCGCTGCGACGCTTCGTAATTGGAACGACTCGGTTCGGGAATCAGTTTACATTTTTCGCGGTGCCGAGGAAGACCGCACCCGCTAAAACAAACCCGGAATCGGATCGGCGGCGGATGCGGCACGGACGACCTCGGCTGGCACCCCCCGGGTGATCCGCAGTTCTCCCACATCGAGCAGTGTGTGCATGATGGTCGCCAGCAGATTGGGAATTCGAATCGGTTCACTCGATGGTTCCCCCGCGTCGCGGGTCGACTGGCCAATCACCTGGCCGGGTCGCGTTCGGCCGCCGAACAGCATCAGCGGAGCCAATCCCCCCCAGTGATCGCGGCCGCCGTTGGCGTTGATACGCGGCGTTCGCCCCATCTCACCACAGCAGACCAGCAGGATCTTGTCTGAAAGTCCTCGGGCTTCGCAATCTTCAATGAATGCCGAGACAGCGTGGTCGAACGGAATGCCGCAATACCGCATCCCCTCTTCCG
The DNA here is from genome assembly GCA_945860955.1 of Planctomicrobium piriforme. Taxonomy (GTDB): domain Bacteria; phylum Planctomycetota; class Planctomycetia; order Planctomycetales; family Planctomycetaceae; genus UBA10511. The sequence continues at coordinate 76,555 of CAMATH010000010.1, read as the reverse complement.
CACCGGCATTGTTCACATCCGAGTGATTGTCCCAGACAAAGCTGGTGGTGATCGTGACAAAGCCGCAACCCGCTTCACACAAACGCCGCGCCAGCAGCAGCAGTTTGCCAAGACTGCGGGCGTTGTCGACGTAGTGCGGATAATTGTTCCAGCGACGCGAAATTCCGTCGGAGCCAAACAGCGGGGCGGTGTCGTAACGGGCGACGGTCGCGGGAGATTCCTGCGACAGGTCAAACGCCCCCGCCGCTCCTCCGACGATGGTTCCAAACGCCTGTTCCCGCAGTCGGTCGAGTCCATCGAGTTTTCCGCTGGCGTCGAGTTGAAACCGGACGCGGTCGAGTTCGCCCAGGAGAGCCCGTCGGTCTCCCAGACGATCCATCGGCAGGTTCAGCTCCATGTCGCGCTGCAAGTCCCCACCGGCACCGGGGACGAACGGCGCATACGAAGCGCCAATCCCGCCGGTCGCTTCGAAATTGCCAAAATCCTTGATGACTGGTTTTGCCATCGGGTCGACCGCCCGGCAGTACAGGGCGGCGTTGGTGGGCATCCCCGTGGTGGAGCTGTTGCTACCCACCACGCGGGAATACAGCGACCCCAAATTTGCTCCGCCGCTATCGCGCCCGACAATCGGCTTGATGTCGTGATTGCCATCCCCCGTCGCGAACGACCGCACGATCGAGAATTTGTCGGCCAGTTGTGCCAGTTTGGGAAGCGTTCCGCCGAACGAGATTCCTGGAATCTTCGTCTGAACCGCGCCGGTGGCGCTTTGAATCCCCACGGGGGCGGTCATTTTGGGATCGAACGTTTCGATCTGACTGGGACCGCCATGTTGGAACAGGAAGATAACCGACTTCCCCGTCGCCAGTCGGCCGGAAGCGCCGGCGGCCTGGGTCGCCAGCAATTGCGGCAGCGTCAGGCCTCCCAGCGCGAGACTGCCAATACGCAGGAAATCGCGTCGGCCGAACCGATTCGGGCTGCCAAAGACTCGCAACATGGGGACGCTCCAGCACAAGACGCCGTGGATTGATGGCAATCGACAGTCGCTATGGTATCAGTCGGCGTGGATGCGAGCAATTCGTGGATCTAAGCGGCATCGAGTTCGTCGGCACGTCCCAATTCCTGGACCCAGGCCGATTCCAGCAACCGCCGGGCGCGGGCTTCGGCCCGTCGCTGCGAGCGGGCATGGTTCAGGCGATTCCCCGTGGCGACGGCGGCGGTCGCGTGAGTCACGTGAATGACCGCCTGCGACATTTCCCACACGGGAAAAACCGGTGTGGTATAGCCAGCGGCCCACAATTGCCTGGCGATAGCGTGCCCTCCGGTGATTTCCCCGGGTTCTGGGCAGAAGGTCAGATCATGCTTCATTAACAGTTCACGGCGGTACAGGGCACAGTAATCGCGGGGGTATTTCCCCTGGTGCGAATCGTCCCGACCGTGGCGACCGAATAGGCGTTTGAGCGACGAGACCGCGCCGCCAACGACTCGTTTCTGCCAACTGTATAAAGGATGCTCAAGTTCCAACTTCCAGGCCCCGGAAGCGGCCGCGTTGGAGTCGCGAGCCATCTCCCGAAGGAATGGTGCCAGCCAACCATCGTGAGTGATGAACACGTCCGAGTGCATCGTCAGAAAATATCGGCCCCGCGCTTCGCGCAATCCGCGATCCCAGGCGGTGAAGACGTTCATCGGCCAGTTCGCCGGCGTTTCTTCGGGGCGTTCGATCAGCCGGATCCACGACAGCGAGCGCAGCCAGTCCAGGCTGTCGTCGCGGGATCCATTGTCAACGACCACGATCTCCATATTGAGGCCAGCGGAGTGCTTGCGCAGCGAACGCAAACAGACCCGCATCATTTCTCCCACCTGCCAGTGGGGAATGCAAACGGTGACCAACGGCTCGGAACGGGTGGATGCGGTGCCTTCCATGGCGACTCGTATGTGGTGAGAGGCGACGAGGGGATTACGTCTTCGAATCGCGTCCGAGCTACACGCTACAGGCCGCCGTAGAACGGGTCTCTGACCCGTCCGGCGGCGGCGCGACCCGCCGGCACAAATTGGGTGGACGGGTCAGAGACCCGTCCTACCAGGGCGACGTGAGAACTGGAGGCGGTTCGTTGGAAAATGTGACAAACCGCCCGCAGCGCAAAAAAAACCGCCGGTAACCTAGCAGGTTACCGGCGGTTGAGGAACAGGAATCTTCCCCGCGTTCCAGCGAACGCGGGGAATAGATTGTTGTCGGAGTCTTAATTCAGTTCAACGCCCAGGAGTTCTTCCTCTTCTTCCTGGATGATGATACGGGGGGTGACCATCATCATGATGCTCTCCGCCTCGCGACCGACGCCAGTGTTCTTGAACAGACGGCTGATGTAGGGGATCTTGTTCAGGATCGGCACACCGGCCATCACGCGACCTTCTTTGAGCCGCTTCACGCCACCGAGCAGCACCGTGCCGCCGTCGGGAACGCTGACGGTCGTCTGAATCTGCGTGAAACCGAAGACCGGCTGTTGAACGGTGACGTTGGCACCCGACTGGCCCTGCTGACCTTGCTGACCCTGCTGACCTTGCTGGCCGCCTTGTCCGCCTTGACCACCCTGGCCACCTTGACCGCCCGAAACACCACCGATACCGCCGAAGCCAAGCTGGCCACCGCCACCCTGACCACCCTGTCCGCCAATCTGTCCACCCTGTCCGCCCTGGCCACCGGCTTGACCACCCCCCTGGCCACCGATACCGGAGGCGAACGAGAAGGTTTGTACGTCAGTGATCGTGCTGAACAGCGGCGACAGGCTCAAGCGGACATACCGCCGATCCGCCGAGATCACGGCGAGTACTGTGAGGCTAATCCCTTCAGGCAGCGTTTGAATGACCGGCTGGAAGCCAACCGAGCCAAACCCGACCGTCGGAATCACGCTGATGACGAATGGTCGCTGGACTTGGTCCGAAATCGTGGCGATCTGACCGTTGAACAGTGTGATCTTGGGAGCGAACAACAGGTTCGTCCGTTGATCCCCCTGGGCGGCGTTGATGAGGAAGAACGTCTCAATGTCGCTCAAAATCGCCAGACCAACCTGCATGCCGGCTTCCGGCTGGAAGCCACCGAACTGGGGCACACCAATCTGGAACGAACCCTGTCGGAACGGAATGTTGAGGTCTTGGGTAAACGTGCCCGTTGGCTGCAAACCAACGAGCGCACCGTACCGACCGTAGTTATCACGATTGATGAGATCGCGGGTCGGACCGGCGGCAAACGGAGCGTTGCCGGAAGCGGCCTGACCAGCCTGACCGGCCTGACCCGCTTGACCTGCCTGCTGACCACCCTGGCCCGCCTGGCCCGCCTGCGCCGTCGTCACAGAGGAACCGACACCGAATGGCGGCAGCGGTTGACCAAACGTGTTGGGCAACACGCCATTGCCGACGTTGTTGTGCAGGTTGAAGTCAAAGTCGATGCCGATACGTTCGAAGAACCTGTCGGAGACAGTGATGAACCGCACTTCCACCGTGACTTGCAGATCCTGCAACCGACGGAGCTGCTTGAGCAGGTCGGCGATATCCTCATGGACCGCTTGCGTCTGTCGAATCACCAGACTGAGAGTCGTGGTGTACTGCCGCATGGATCCGACGCCGCCGAGCGCTTCCCAACTGCTGGGATCGACAGTCGACTGAATCAGATCGATCAATTCGGTGAAGTCGGCGACCTGCGCACCACCGGCCTGCGAGTCACGACCGTTCGTTTTGCCGACACCTGGGAAACCGCCACGTTCCGCATCGTCGAGCTGGGCGAACGCCTGCCCGCCGCGACGATTGTTGTTCGCGACGCTCATCTGACCACGCCCGCTTTGAGCGAGGTTGCTCGACGTCGCTCCCAGCATGTCGCTGCGGTTGAAGTAGTCGGGCGAGTTGAAACTCTGGATCGGCACGACCAGGTCGGCGACCGAGTACGTGCGGGTCTGCAATTCCCCTTGCTGACGGGTTCGGCTGGTGATGTTCAACACCCCTTCAACAATGGTGTAGTCGAGTCGCAACGGCTCCAATAGGTGCTTGAGCGCCGACTTCATCATCACGCCATCCAGATCGATCGAGACCGGCGTACTGGCGGTGACCCCTTCTTCTTCCAACCCAGTCGGGTCAAGCCGAATGTTGATCTCGGCCAGCGTCTTCAGGTGATTGATCACCGTCTGAAGTGGCGCGTCCTGGAAGTGCAGCGACACATCCCGACGCAGACTCTGCTGAACTTTCAGCTCTTCCGGCGAAGGGAGGTAGTTGCTGGAGTTCTCGCGGAACCGGCGACGTCGATCGGTTTTTTCCTGGAACTTGGCGACATCGCCGTAGGAAATGTCGGTGGTGTACGGGTTGTCGGCGATCGAACGTTCCACGTCGTCGAGCTGCTTGTTGAACTCGTCCGCCATCCGTTCTTTCAGCCGTTCGTTCTGGTGGTTGCGACCACCAAACCGGGCCTTCAGAACCATCAGTTCGGCGACTTCGTTACCGGGCAGCAATTGCTGCGCCTGCTTGGCGACGACTTCCGCCTCTTCGAAGCGTTTTTCGCGGATCAACTGATTGAACTCGTCGACCTTCTCGGCGAATTCTTTCTCGATGGCGGCTTTGAAGTCCCGTTCGCGCTTGATGCTCCCACGAACCTCGGCGTTCCGCTGATCGAGTTCGATCTTGGGACCGTTGATCTTGCGGGAGTAGTCGACCTGCTGCCGCGACGCGACCAACGATTTAAGCAGCGGCGCGGTGACCTTGGCGTCGAGTCCCGACGATTCAATCGCTTCCTGTGCCTTGCTGAGAATCGCCTGGGCGGCGTCGGGATCGGTGTCGGCCAACTTTTCCGCTTTGTACTTGGCGTTGCGGACTTCGGTCCGCAGTTTGTCGGCCGCGGCCTGACGGCGGTCGTCGGCCTGGTCGATCGGTTCGGCGTCGTCGGCTGTCGCTTCGTCGGCGGCAGCATGTTCGCCGGACGTGAGCTGGATCTTCTTCTTCCGCTTGGCGACGGCCTGATTGGCACTGTGCGTCGACAGGAATTCGCGGATCTCGCTCATCTGCCGGGCCGACAGTTTCTGGCCCGATTTGTACGCTCGCAGGTACAGATCGTACGCGGCGTCGCGATCTCCCGCCCGCAGGGCTTCTTTCCCCTGGCGGAACAGGTCGGCACCCGATTCGTGACCGGCGACCACGCCGGGATCTTCGAACGCGGGAGCGCTGGCCAATCCTTCGTCTGCGACGTCGGCGGTTTCGACCGCCGGGCGATCTTCGAATTCGGCCGGTTCCTCGCTCAATTCGGGAACGTCTTCTTCATCACGGTCACGTGGGACGCGGGCTTCCAGAGCTTCACGCGCCGCACCGGTGTCCCGTTCTCGCTTGGTAGACCGCGCTTCCGATTTGGGCTGCGCCACGGGAGCGACAGGTTCGTCGTTCCAATCTTCATCAGTGGCGTCTTCATCCTGCGATTCGGCAGGTGCGCTCTTGTATTCGACTTCGTCCGCGGCGGGAGCTTTTTTAACCGAGACCGGCGCGTCGTCGAATTCCGGCGACTCGTCATCCGCTTCCGAGGGAGTTTCGGTATCGCTCGCTTCGAGTGCCCGCAACGTCGCCTCTTCATCCATCTCGCTCGCAGACGAGCTGCGGGCCGAGGCACCACGGGCGACCGTCACCCGGCTCGCCAGCATTTTGCGGGCGACACCCATCTGGTACTGCAAGGGGCCTTCCCCCTCCAGACCAGCCTGGTCGGCCAGTCGAACATACCGTTCGGCGTTGACCGTGTCGGCTTCTTCGTTCACCTGGCGAGCCCGCTTCAGCAGGTAGGCGACCCGTTGCTTCTTGGCGGCCTGCGAGCTGCTGTCCTTTTTCCAGGACGATTCGACTTGCCGAAACTCGGCGATGTCTTCGAGCAGTTTGTCCGGGCTGTCGCCGAACAACTGCGGCCGCAACCCTTGAGCGTGGCAGGCGCGGGCCATCTTTTCGGCGGCCTCGTCGTGCCCGCAATTGAATTCGCGTCGCGCTTCGGCGAGTAGTTCCTTGGCGTTGACCGGTTTGCGATCGCCCGCGGATTGACCACGGACGACACTGGTCTCGGACGCGGCCTGCTTGCGCGCTTTGGCGAGCAGTGTCTGGACCTCGCGTCGTTCGGTCTCACTGAGTCTGTCGCCGGCCGACTGGGCCTGCTCCAGTTGGTCGACCGCGTGAGCGAAGCGATTGTCCTGAAACAGTCGCCGGCCTGCCTTGAGCAGCCCACGGGCCGATTGGGGAGAATCGGTTGCTCCGCCTCCCTTCGGGGGGTTCGGCGCGGGTCTGTCGGCGGCGAAAGTGGAATTGGCGCACCAGATTGTGGTCGACAACGCGCCGATCCAGGCAATGAACTCAAAAGTCCTGCGCAAGGTTGCGTCCTCCTTTTTGACGGAACCGGGTAACAGTCTGGCGCGAAACGTGGCTGTGTCTGTTCGGCCGACGGAAACTGAGAACATCCGAATGGGAAACGACGAAGGGATTGGGGTGGTGAAGACGAAGACGAGGTGGGGTGTCGCACGGTCCGTCGAGGAACGACGAAACAAGGACAGTTGTCGCAATGAACGCGACGACGATGGGATTCTTGGGGAGGTTGATCGGGGAGTGATCGGAGAGGGTGAGTAGATAGTCAATACTCCGCGAGAGGGTCAAGACCATTCTGAGACGAAATCACGAGATTTTTCCGCCTGTGCGGCTCGCGTCTGTCACACTGCGGAACCGTGACAGTCTGGCGAATTTCCCACCTGGAAAGCTCCGATCGATGACGTGCGATCCCGCGCCACGGTATACTCCCGCATCTTCGCTGTTCCTCCCGCCAACCCAGTCTTCCATGCCGGCGATTTACGAACTCCCCATTCAAGTGGCCCTCGAAGACATCGATCCGCTCGGGCACGTGAACAACGTCACGTACCTGCAATGGATGCAGTCGGCGGCATTGGCCCATTCGGCGGCGCAAGGCTGGCCTCACGAAGCCTACGTTCTATTGGGTGCCGGGTGGGTCGTTCGCTCGCACACGATTGAGTACTTGCAGCCTGCTTACTCGGGGGACAGCGTCGTGGTGGTGACTTGGGTCGCCGACATGAAAAAGGTCACTTCCTTGCGACGGTACCGCATCGTTCGCCGAACGTTGCGGGAGACCGGACCGCACGAAGCACTGCTGGCGACGGCCTCGACCGATTGGGCGTTCGTCGATTTCAACAGTCGCCTGCCCCGCCGCATTTCCCCCGAAGTGAGTCGGTCGTTTGAGATCGTCGATCATCCCGTTTCGTGACCCTCCCCCGGATCCTGTTCAACTCTTTGTTGTGATTCCGCGCCATGCCCGCAACCAACACCACTCCGTTGTCGACACAGCAACTTCGGGCGCATGTCGATCGTCTTCCCCGCTATCTATTGGGGCACTATCCGACGCCACTGGAGTTCTGTCCGAAGCTGTCGGCGGCGCTGGCCGGTCCCCGCATCTACATCAAGCGGGACGATTGCACCGGGCTGGCGTTTGGCGGCAACAAGACCCGCCATAACGAATTCCTGATCGCCGACGCGCTCCGACTGGGGGCCGACCTGCTGGTCTGGGGGGCGGGAGTCCAAAGCAACAACTGCCGACAGACGGCGGCCGCCTGCGCCCGTGCGGGACTGGACATTCACCTGGTGCTGGGACGGGGCGGACCGGCCGCCGAGCCGGACCAAATCCAGGGAAATCTCCTGCTCGATTATCTGGTCGGGGCGTACGTGGATATCGTCGAGGAGGCGATTGGGATCGAATTGGATGGACGCATCGCCCGCGAGACCGAGGCGCATCGCGCCCGAGGTCGCAAGGTGTATGGTTGGGACAAACACGTCTGCAAACCACTGGCCGCGGTGAGCTACGCGCTGTGTGTGGCGGAGATTATGGAACAGAGCGGAGCTCTGGGCTTCACTCCCCACGCGCTGTATGTGAGTTCGGCGGGATCGACGGGAGCGGGAGTGGTCCTGGCGCAGAAGGCGTTGGGACTCGATTGCCGAGTGAAATGCGTCGCCCCCATTCAGTGGCCATGGGACACTCAGGCTGACATGGGAGAAATCGCCGACAAGGCGGGGCGATTGATCGGCCTGGAACTTGGTCTGGGGAAAAGCGATGTGGAAGTGAGCTTCGATTCGATTGGACCAGGATACGGCAAGCTGTCAGACGCGGGGATCGAAGCGATTGAACTGACGGCCCGGACCGAGGGGATTTTGCTCGACCCGATGTACAGCGGCAAAGCGATGGCGGGATTGATCACCGACATTCGTGCCGGGAAATTCCAGCCGACCGATTCGGTGGTCTTCATCCACACCGGCGGAACCCCCGCCCTCTTCGCGTACAGCGACAAAATCGCGGCAAAAATGCACCCCCGACGCCTGCCGGCAGTGTGAATAGCGAGCCACTCACTTGGAGTGCGCGGATCTCGATCCCGCCTTTCGTTCTACCTCCCTCCATCTTCCAACGAACACAACCGACCCCCTGCCTAGACGTGACGGACGGACGGACGGACGCTTTGGACAGGATTACAGGATTGACAGGATTGTTCATGCGAAAGCCGTTCATGAATTGCGAAACCGGTCTATCGCGCGGAAATGTTGGCCGTTCAGATGGCAATTTCCTCACCGACCAAATTCTGTTAGTCCGTGTTCCATCGCCAGGGGCGACCGGACGCCACGCCGCGGGATTCTAATTCCGCTCGCGTGCCGCCTCGGAGTCTTCCGCGAGTCGCGAAGACGTTGGGACAGAATTTCAGGGTCGTTGTTCATTTTCTAAGAGTTCCCCGCCGGCCGGCGATCCCAAAGCGGCAAAAACTTTGGGGTCGATCTCATAGCCGATGGGTCGCACCGAACCGTCGCACATCAGGTACAACGCAGACGACCGGTCACTCGGGCTTCCAAAGCCTTCCAGGGATCGACCATTTCCCAGTGCCGGGTCGCGGAGGTTGGCCGGATCTCCCCACGGTCGGAACCGGCCGCGTGATTCTCCGATCAACAACGTGTTCGCCGCGCCGTCGGTAATCTCCGAAATGCGTAACGGCAAATTCCGTCGGTGAGCATCTGGAGACGATCTTGCCGTTTCGATGAAATCGGTGAACGGAGGGTCGCGTGGTATGGGAAGGCGGGCAAACCTCAACACCTGAAGGTTGCCCGCGAAATGATTGAGTCCATAACCGTCGCGATCGAAGATCTCCTCGACTTGAGGGTTGACGAACACTTCCAACTGGCATTGATAGAGGCGATCGTTCGGGGCCTCGTTCCACGGTATGGAAAAGTTGATTCCCTGTCGGGAAAACCCGAGAAATCCGCTGAGGTATGTGGCCCAGCCGTGATACAGCCGCCCCTGATCATCCATTGTTCCGCCGGGTGGCAGTTGACGGTACGATTCCTCATATCCTTCAACTGCAATCCCCATTTCCTGAAGTTTCCATTTCACCGTGCTTCGGCGCATCGACACTTTGGAATTGGCAATCGCTCCAAACACCGGCTCCGGAACGGGTTGTCCCGCCGCGGGGCTGGTTCGTGCCGTAGCGATCCACGTCGCCTGATGCACCGCACCGACAATCGCGGTTCCCGCGCCCAACATCAGGAGAAAGATCCCGGCCACAGCGAATGTGGCTCGCCATAAACCGAGTGGCTTCTCGCTCGGACTGAATGTGCCCCCTGGACGCAACAGCCAACGCAACGTGCGATGCAGCACGACCAGAAATAGGCCCAGTGCCAGCACGCCAACAAGAACGGACGGCCAGTCGACTGTCACTCTGGGCAACACCGTCAGAGGAAAGTAAATCCAGCCGAGGAGGAGCTGTTCAAATGCGGAAATCCCGCACAAGAGTCCGACCAAGCAAGTGAGTCCGATAATCCAAGCGATTGCGATCGGTACCAGTATGCGCTCCGCATTCCTGGCGGAATTGTCGGCAGCAGCATTGGGTGATTCCGCCCCCGCTGGTCCTTGCGACTCTGTCATGGTGTCTCTCCCCGGTTCAGGAGTCTCTCGATTTCGGGGGTGCGCATGGTCCCCAGAAACCCATTGGTCAGCAGCACAAACCGTTCCGGCCCCTCGATCGCCGGCTCGCATACCAGCAACTTTCCCGCAGTCTCCGCAGACTGTCCGTCAATATACAAGTACCGCACCCCGGGCCAATTGGGTGGGCTCCAGAGTTCGGCATCAACCGCCGGATCCTCATCGGAGGGGAATTTCCCCTCGTGCAGAGCGGCGTATTGCCAGAGCGATGTCCGCAGACGCTCCAGCGATTCGCGGCGTCGTTCGACAAGCGGGACGGACGGCGTCTCCTCCAGCGTGTACGTCCAGCCCTGCTTCTTCCATGCTCCGGGAGTCATCAGTTCGCGCGCCCCGGAGATCATTGTCAGTACGACGACAAACGCCGCCCCCCACAATACGACCAGCATCAGTGCCCGGCTGTAACCGATTCTTGGGACAAATGGGAACTCCTTTCCCAGACTATTCCAAAGCCACATGACCCCTTGTGCCGACACCAGCACACAGACGACAAAGAATGAAATTGCCTGCCATCTCGCGTCGTTTCCGGCGACCGCCTGCCGACCAGAAACTCCAGCAGCGTGCGGGTTGTCGGCAGTCCAGCTCGAGGGGAGCAGCGCCGGCATCCCTGCCAAGCCCGACTGGCAAACCCCGATGCAAGCAACCAGTAGCACCGCGATCAACATCTCACGTCGCATCGAACGGATCTCCGTTTGCCCGTTGGGAGTTCTGGAAAACAAAAATCCAGCCTGTGTCTGGTACGGGTGAGTCGCACTCGATTATCCCGCAGTGCGTCCGAATGTTCAATCAAATTCCCGACTTCATCGACGTTCATCGGCTCGCTTCGGCACCCGGCTCACCCAAACGCCAATCGATGATCGAATGGACGATCGTTTTTTCGGTTTTTACCCTGCCTTCGCCTCCCGGCGGATGATATATAAGTACGCAAGAATGCGTTCCGTCCTGCCCGAGTTCTGCGGGACGGGCGTCCGGTCTGCGGGTCATTGCCGAGGTCATTGTCATGGATCAGAAGTTCGAAGGGGTGCCTCACGCCGACATTCGGCTGGAAGGACGCCGGGTCGTGCGCACGGAGGTCACCAACGACTGGGGACTCCGCCTGCAATGGGAGGTTCGTCGCGACGGACAGATCATCGCCACGCAGGCCGCCCGCCTCGATTCGAGTTACGAACACTCCGACGCCACCCCGGGCACGTATGAAATCGTGCTGCAGATGTGGAAGTACGTCGACTACCTCAAGAAGCCGGATGGCGAATTTGTGAACAGCAAGTTCGTCGACATTTCCAACAAAGTCTCGTACACAATCTGAACCAGGAACCGCACTCATGCTTCATCTCGGCAATGAACCAGTTCCCGTCTGTCATGGTGTGACGCGACGCAGTTTTCTTCAGGCCGGCTCGGCGGGACTCGCCGGCCTCACGCTGCCCGCCCTGTTAAACCGCGAGTCGGCCGGCGCGGTCGACGAAAAGCGGGCCCGCATTCGCAACTGCATCACGATCTTTCTGGTCGGTTCCCCCGGCCATCTCGACACTTGGGACATGAAACCGGAAGCGCCCGCCGAAGTGCGGGGGAAATTCCGTCCGATCGAGACCAACGTACCGGGAATTGAGATCTGCGAGCACTTCCCGCTGATGGCGCGGATGATGGACAAGGTCGCCCTCATCCGCAGTCTGCATCACAAAACCGGGGCCACCCATGAAAACGGCCAGCGGTGGATGATGACCGGGCACGACTTCAACGCCGACAGCATCAAGCCCCACATGGGGGCGGCGATCTCGCGGATGTTCGGCCAGAAGAGCGATCTGCCTGCCAATGTCATCCTCCCCAGCCCGATCGGCAACACGGGGGCCGGGCCGCTGCATGGACAGACCGCCGCCTATCTGGGGAGCGCTCACGAACCGTTCTTTCTGAACTCCGACCCGGCCCGGCCCGACTTCAAAATCGCCGATCTCGAAGTCGCCCAGGGTCCGTCGGGTGCCCGATTCGACTCGCGACGCAAACTGCTCGGCCAGATCGACAGTCTGCAAAAACGGACCGAATCGCAAAGTGGCCAGATGCACGACAGCGCCTACAACGGCGCGTTTCGACTGCTGACGTCTCCCAAGGCCAAGGCGGCGTTCGATTTGAAAGCCGAACCCGACAGCGTGCGCGACCGGTATGGCCGGAACACGTTTGGTCAGAGCTGTCTGCTGGCCCGCCGGATGATTGAGGGGGGAGTCCGGTACGTGACGGTCAACCACTTTGAAACGGTGTTCAATCTCACCTGCTGGGACATGCACGCCGACGGCGGCGGACTCAACAACACCTACCTCGACTACGAACGTCATCTCTGCCCGCAATTTGACCTGGCGTTCACCGCGCTGATCGAAGATCTCAGTCAACGGGGGCTGCTGGAGGAAACGGTGGTCGCCGTCCTCAGCGAGTTTGGCAGAACGCCGCAACTCAATCCCCGTGGCGGTCGCGACCATTACCCCAACGCCTGGACCAATTTCCTGGTGGGGGGGAATATCCGCGGGGGACAAGTCATTGGCTCCACCGACAAGACCGGCTCGCGCCCGGTCAACAACCCCATAGAACCACCGCAGATTCTCGCGTCGATTTACCATGGCATGGGAATCAATCTCGACACCACCATGCTTCCCGGTCCGGGCGAACGCCCCATTCGGCTGATCGAAGCGGAGCCGATCCGTCAATTGTTCACTGGCGCATGAACCGTTTTTCCAAGGCCGCTTCGTGAACACCGTTCCCCACTCATCGCTGCGATACGTCGTGGCGCTGCTCGCGTTCATTGCCCTTCCACCGAATCGCCTGTCCGCCGCCGAACCAGTACTGCGCGATGTCAATCTGCGCGGGCTTCAGATCGGCGGTACGACAACGCTCGTTGTCGATGGCGATGATTTCGGAGCGGCTCCCCGACTGCTCCTGCCATTTCCGGCACAGGTGGACCTGAAACCCGGGACCACGCCGCAACGAGCCACGTTTGACGTCTCCCCGGCAGTTGATGCCATCCCGGGCTATTACAACCTCCGAGTCGTGACCGACGGGGGAATCACCACACCGATTGTGATTGGTGTCGACACGTTGCCCCAGCGGTTGCTAACGCCAAAAGTTGACGCGCTGCCTGCCGCCCTGCATTTTCCCGTTAATGGCAGCTCTGTTGTCGAAACACGCTTTCAGGGAAAAGCAGGTGAGCGAGTCCTTGTCGAAGTCGAGGCGCAGCGACTGGGGAGCAAGCTCCGGCCGATCATCCATCTGTACGATGCGCGTCGCAAACAACTGCACTGGGCGTGGGCCAATCCTTCGCTGGCAGGCGACGCCCGCATCGACGCGAAGCTCCCCGTTGACGGCGAATACACCATTGCCGTTCACGATGTCGAATACAGCACACCGGGTCCAGGGTACTGTCGGCTGAAAGTCGGGAATTGGTCATTTGTTGATCAGGTCTATCCTCCCGTGATCGGATCGAATCTCGCTCAGCGACTTGAGATTCTGGGGGATGCGTCGTCGTCGATCGATGTTGTCGCGGCCGCAACCAGCGGACCGTTCCCCATCGCGTGGCCGGCCCCGGCGTTGGCGAGTGGCCCGAGGCCGTTTGTCACCATCAGCCCGTTTCCGGAATTCCTCGAACAAACTCTGCCGTCCCCAACCACTGAGGCAGAGCCAATTCCGCTCCAGACCTTGGCCGTGGGTCGGGTCGGTGTCTGCGGTCGTCTGTTGAGCGCCGGCGAAGAAGATCGCTATCGCATTCCCGTGACGGCTCGCACAAGACTGAGATTCGACCTCTTCGCCGAGCGGATCGGGTCACCGCTCGACGCGGCACTCGTGATTCGAAACGACAAAGGCGATTTGCTGGCGCGCGCGGATGACTCACCGGGAACGACTGATCCGATCCTGGAATTCGTGATCCCCGATTCGATGACAATGCTGACTGTTGGTATCCTCGATTCCCAGGGACGCGAGGGGGTACGGGGCATTTATCGGCTTGTTGTCGAACCACAACTTCCTACCGGGAAGTCGGGCGATTTCCGTCTTTCCACACCGACCCAGCGAGTGATCCTGCCGGTCGGTGGGAGAAGCGTGATGCCCGTGTGGGTCGACCGTTCGGGCGGCAACAGTGACGCGATCGAAATCGCCGCCACGGGACTCCCCGCCGGAGTCCGACTGCTCAATACACAAGTCCCCGCCGGTGCCGAGGGAACGCTGGTGACACTTGAGCGGACCGCGACAGTGGAGGGTCCGGTTAGTCCTCAGTGGCGGGGAACATCGACCAGCGGCGTCGAGCGCACCGTCGCGATCACTGGGCATCCGATGGCTCGTCTTCAGCCTTGGTTGGCGACCGAGATTCCTGTTGCCCCATCGACGAACAACGCCAGTGACTTCCAGATCGATTGGCCCGGGATCCCGGAATCGGTCGGGATCACTCCGACAATCCGACTTCCGTTGCCGGTCAAAGTCACCCGTCCGATGGGAGACATGCTGGTTCGACTGACATTGCTCACCAGCCAGTTGCCACTCTTCACGAACGGCCAGCCCGATCTGGGGAGAATGCTGCGACAGGAACAGCCGGTCGAACTCGCGGCCAATGTCCTGGAGGGGACGGTGAATCTCGTGGTTCCCGCAGAATTATTCGCGACGGGATACGACCTGTCGATTCAGGCGGAACTCCTTTCTGCAGACCGGCGACTGGTTCTGGCGACGGCATTCACGCCGGTCCGACGCATCCCGGTGAAACTCCCGGTCGCGATCCGCCTCAAAGAACCACGAACCGAAATCGCACTCGATTCTAAACAAGGGGCGACCGTCGCGATCCAGGGAGCGGTGGAACGACTCGACGGCGCGGTGGGAGACGTACCCGTTCAGTTGACGGGTCTCCCTCCCGGCGCACGAGCCGATGCCGTCAACGTAAAAGCGGACGCCACCGAATTCACAATCAACCTGATTTTGCCAGCCAATCAACCCGTTGGCGAAATCCACGGCCTGAAACTTTCGGGAACACTTCCACCCGATCCGAAGCAGCCGAACGTGCGGGTCAAGAGCCGCGACGTGGAGTTGCAAGTTGTCGTGAAGATCCCGGCTGTCGTTCCATGAAGTCCAAGAACATGACGTCCATACCGCTTGATTCGACGCGATTCCGCCAGCCATTGGTCCGCCGCTTCGCGATTCCCCAGACCGTGCGCGGCGCGATTGCTGTGCTGGTCGCTGCGGGCTTGGTGACCCTCACGGGTTCCCTGTTCGCCGGGCCAATCCAGGCTGCCGAGAATCCACCGGCCGCGACTCCCGTCGCCGCTGTGCCGGCCGGTCCCATACTCATTGCGCCGGCGACCGTGTCGCTGAATCACGTCCGACAGCCGCAGTCGCTCCAGGTTCTGGGCCAGACCGCTGACGGGTTTTCGCTCGATTTGCGAAGTCAGGCACAGTTTCGTTCCGCCGACCCGAAGGTCGCGACCGTTGACGGACAGGGCTGGGTCCAACCCGTCGCCACGGGGCAGACGCAGATTTCGATCGAGGTCGCGGGACAGTCGCTCGCGGTCCCGGTCTCGGTGACGCTCTCCGACGCGGTCCCACTCTTCAGCTTTCGACACGAAGTGATGCCAGTCGTTTCCAAGGCGGCGTGCAATTCGGGAGCATGTCACGGTTATTCGCTGGGAAAAAACGGGTTCAAGCTGAGTCTGCGTGGAGCGGACCCGGCACAGGACTTTCTCGCGATCACCAAGGAACAGTTCGGACGCAGGCTCAACCTGCAATTTCCGCAAGAAAGCCTTGTTCTGGCCAAACCGAATGGAACCACGCCCCACGAAGGGGGAATCCGTTTCAAAGCCGGCAGCTTGTCGAACGAACTGCTGCTGGCCTGGATTCGACAAGGGGCACCGGGCGATCTCGCCGACACGCGGGCGGTCGCCTCGGTCCGATTGGTCCCCGACCGGTTGGTCCTGCTCCCCGGTCAAAAGCACCAATTGCAGATGATCGCGACCTACACCGACGGTTCTCAACGTGACGTCACCCGGCTGGGAATTTTCTCGGCCAACAACACCCAATTCGCCGACGTGACCGAGGAGGGATTGGTGACCGCCGGCGACGCGGGCGAGACCGCGATCGTGGGCCGTTTTGAGCGCACCTTCACTGCCGCCAGCATTCTTGTATTGCAGCCCGACTCGGCGTTCGTTTCGACGCCGGTTCCTCAGGATCATCTGATCGACCGGCCCGTCGTCGAGAAACTGAACCGCCTGAAGATCACTCCCTCGCCGCTTGCGGGAGACGAAGAGTTCTTGCGGCGGGTCTATTTGGACCTGATCGGCCTGCAGCCCAAACCGGAGGAAATCCGGGCGTTTCTCGCGGAGACCGCAACGCAGAAGCGGGCGGCGGTCGTGGACTCTCTGTTTGCCCGACCCGAGTTCGTCGACCACTGGTCGTTGAAATGGGGCGACCTCCTGCAAAACTCCCGAAACGTGGTCAGTCAGCCGTCGGTCTACATGTTCCGCGAATTTCTGCGCGGGGCGGTTGCCGAGAATCTGCCTCTCGACGAGTTCGTGCGGAGGATTCTCAAATCCCGAGGAGGCATTGTTGACGACCCGGCGAGCGTCTATTTCGCGCTCAGCAAGGACACGAACGACACGGTGGAACGGGCCACCCAGGTATTCTGCGGAGTGAGGATGCTGTGCGCTCGCTGCCACACCCATCCCCTCGAAAACTGGACACAGGCCGATTACTACGGACTCGCGAGTTTCTTCACCCAGGTGAGTACCCGACCCGACACGCGTTATCCCCAGGCCCCCAACACGAAAATCGTCCAAGTAACTCCGACTGCTGGATTCGCGATTCATCCTCGGACCGGGCAGCCCCAGCCGCCGCATTTTCTGGGTGGAAACGAACCAACAATTCCCGCCGGCGCCGACCGTCGCGAGGCCTACGCGAACTGGCTGACCTCGGCGGACAATCCGTTTTTCGCGCGGGGCATGGTCAATCGCATCTGGAGCTATTTCTTCCATCGAGGAATCATTGAGCCGGTGGATGATGTGCGGAGTACCAACCCGCCGATCAACCCGGCCCTGCTCGACGCACTGACACGGGACTTCATCGATAATCAGTTTGACGTCCGTCATCTGATGCGGATGATTGTCCTGTCGGACACTTATCAGCGGACCAGCGTGGCGACAGAGTCGAACCGTCGCGATCAGCAGAATTTCTCCCGCGCCATTCCACGCCGCGTTCCCGCTGAAGCGTTGCTCGATTCTCTGATTCAGGCGACCGGTGTGAATGAGAACTTCGGCGGCGTCCCCGGCGGTTTCCGCGCGGCGCAACTTCCGGATGGAACGGTCGACAATCAATTCCTGAGTCTCTTCGGAAAACCGCAGCGCATGGATGCCTGCGAGTGCGAGCGCGACCGGAATTCGAACATGCTTCAGGCGCTGCATTTTCTGGGGACGAGCGGCAGCAGCATTGGCAGCCGGGTGACAAACCCCAACGCCCGACCAGCCGTGCTCGTCAACCAGAAACTAAACGACGAACAACTCGCCACCGAACTGCACCTGTGGTCGATCGCCCGACACCCTCGTCCGGATGAAGCGGCCGTGGTGATTGAGTACTTGAAAGCGAATCCCGATAAACGACTCGAAGCGACGCAGGACATCATGTGGTCGCTGCTGAACAGCCGCGGATTTCTGCTCGTCGATTAGTTGGATCGGACGGGGCAGAGACCCGTCCTACCAGGCAAACGTCTCGTTTTCGGCCGCGTGAAGTAGAACTTCGCGGTGCGACAGTCACCCCACGCATCTCCTGGCACGCCCACGTCCCATGCGCATCGCAATTCGACCGTTCTCCTCATGGTGTCTCTTGGCTCTCTGGGGTGGGTTTGCCCACGGGCTGATCGCCTCCTGCGCGGAGGCGCAGACCGAGCAGTTGCTCCACGTCGAAGATGTCAAGATGACGGCGCGCAATGACGGCACACTACAGCGCTATCTCCTGGTCTTCCCGCCCAAGTTTCATGACCACCAGGAAACCGACCTGCTGTTCGTCTTGCACGGCCATGGCTCCGATCGTTGGCAGGCGGTGAGAAACGCGCCTGCGGAATTTCAGGCGGCCAGGGACGTCGCCGCCGCCCGGGGGATTCTGCTGGTTTCGCCCGATTATCGCGCCCGCACGTCGTGGATGGGGTCGAAGGCCGAAGCCGACATGCTGCAGATTCTGGAAGAACTTAAAGCCCGGTACAAGATCCGCAAGGTGATTCTGCTGGGCGCTTCCATGGGAGGTTCCTCGGTCCTGACATTCGCCGCCCTGCATCCCCGACTGGTGGATGGAGTCGTTTCGGAAAACGGGACCGCGAACCATGTCGAATACGACCAGTTTCAAGACGCGATCCGGGAATCGTTTGGCGGTACGAAGGAACAAATTCCTGACGAATACAAAAAGCGGTCGGCGGAGTTGTGGCCGGAACGTCTGTCGATGCCGGTCGCGATCACAGCGGGGGGCCAGGACAAGCTGGTACCGGCCGAAAGCGTGGTGCGGCTCGCCCGATCGCTCGAAAGGCAGAATCCAGCGACGAAGCTGATTTACCACGAACAGGGTGGACACAGCACGACTTACGACGACAGTCAGTCGGCTTTGGAGTTTGTCTTGGAGGCGGCGAAACGGGATCCGTTCACGATCGAAACGCGCGACGACCGGCTGGTGATCACCAGCGGGAACAAGCCGGTCGCCGACTTTGTGTTTCGCGACGAGAAGATTCTGCGGCCGCACTTCGCGAATGTCCACGCGCCGGGGGGAGCACGGGTCACTCGGAACCATCCTCCCGTCGAAGGGCGCGACGCCACCGATCACGACACAATGCACCCGGGGATCTGGCTGGCGTTTGGCGACATCAATGGAGTTGATTTTTGGAGAAACAAGGGCCGAATTGAACATTGCCGGTTTATGGAAGAACCGATTGTGGGACCTGGTCGGGCGACGTTCGCGACGGAATCGGAATTGTTGACCCCCGACGGAAAGTCCCTGGGCCGGCTCATTAACCGGATCACCGTCGCCGACCGTCTGGGGGCGTGGATCATCGTCTGGGATGCGGAATTCGAAGCCTTCGCAGGGGATCTCGTGTTTGGCGACCAGGAAGAAATGGGATTCGGAGCCCGGGTGGCGACGCCGTTCACCGAAAAGAACGGGGGCCTTTTGACCAGTTCGACGGGCCGAACGACAGCGGCGAAAACGTGGGGCCAGCCGGCGGCGTGGTGCGATTATTCCGGAACGATCGAGGGACGTCGGGCGGGACTCACGTTGATGGGTGGCCCCGGGAATTTCCGCGAGAGCTGGTGGCACAACCGGGACTACGGCGTCTTCGTCGCCAACCCCTTCGGCCGCGAAGCGATGAAGCAGGGGGCCAAGAGCGCGGTCACAGTTCGCAAAAGCGAAAAGTTCCGCCTGGTTGTCGGAGCGGTGGCTCACGACACGGGGTACAACCCGGCGACCGCGTTTGAAGAGTTTTCCGAACTGGCGAAGCAGCCCCCCGTCGCTACTCCTTGACCCGAATCATCTTCCCCGTGATCCGTTGCGGCAGTTCGACCGTCAGGTTTCTGACAACTTTGAGAAACCAATCGGAGATTCAGTGCGTCGTCAATGTCACCGTTCTGGTTGAAGGCGACTATACTTTATTCGCACAATTGCCTTCCCCCAGGAACACCATGACAGGCTCAACCGAAAAGTCCACCGACAGCCGCGTCGCAGGATGGCGGTTCGACAACACCTACACGCGGCTGCCCGAAGTTCTCTTCGCACCCGCCCGGCCAGCGGTGGTCAAAGCCCCCAAGGTGTCGATCCTGAACCACGCGCTGGCGGACCAGCTTGGACTCGATTTTCGCACGCTGTCGTCGGAAGCCGCTGCCAATCTGTTCACGGGCCAGGATCTGCCAACCGGTTCCCTCCCCATCGCACAAGCCTACTGTGGACACCAGTACGGCGGATTCACCATGCTCGGTGACGGCCGCGCCATCCTGCTGGGTGAGCATCGCACTCCGGCCGGCGGGCTCGTGGATATTCAATTCAAGGGATCCGGACCGACGCGCTACTCGCGGAATGGCGACGGTCGTGCCGCGCTCGGGCCGATGCTGCGTGAGTACATCATCAGCGAAGCGATGGCCGCTCTGGGCATTCCCACCACGCGTAGTCTGGCGGTCGCCACGACGGGCGAAACGGTCCACCGATTGATGGCATTGCCGGGGGCGGTATTGACCCGGGTCGCCGCCAGTCATCTGCGCGTCGGGACGTTCGAATACCTGGGAGCGCGGCGGGATGAAGTGACGCTGCGACTGCTGGTCGATTTTGCCATCGACCGACATTATCCGGAACTGGCCGACGTTCCCAACAAGGTTTTCGAGTTCTTCCGCGCGGTCATGGACCGTCAGGCCGCGCTCATCGCACGGTGGCAACTGGTCGGGTTTGTCCACGGGGTCATGAACACCGACAACGTGGCAATCTCGGGCGAGACAATCGATTACGGTCCCTGCGCCTTCATGAACAGTTACCGCCTGGGGACGGTGTTCAGTTCCATCGACCGCAATGGCCGCTATGCGTACGGAAATCAGCCAGCCATCGGTCAATGGAACCTCGCGCGACTCGCCGAGAGCCTGCTGCCGATTCTCAATCCCGATCGGCAACAGGCAATCGCCCTCGCCAACGACGCGCTCGGCGAATACCCAGCCCTGTTTGAGCGGTACTGGCACGCGGGGATGCGCAAAAAGCTGGGCTTGCAGACGGAAGAGCCGGACGATGTCGAATTGATTCAGGCGTTGTTGGATTGGATGGAGTCGGCCAAAGCCGATTTCACGACAACCTTCCGAACGCTCGCGTCTCCGTCACCACCAACGACAGTCGGCTGCCACGAACCCGAGTTCCGCGCGTGGCATGCGCGATGGCAGCTTCGCCTGAGTCGTGAACAGGAGCCACTGACTCGGATTCATGAATTGATGCGAACCGTCAACCCCGCCGTCATTCCACGGAATCATCGGGTGGAGGAGGCGCTGGCCGCTGCGGAAGAGCGCGACGATTTGTCGGTCCTCCACCGCCTGCTGGCGGCACTGGCTTCGCCGTTTGACGCGACGCCGGACATCGAGCGATATCTCGCCCCTCCCGCGGACGACGGCGATTACCGGACGTTCTGCGGAACGTGATCGTTTAATCCCCACTCTGGCTGGATCGACACTTTTTGACAATCCTGTTCATCCTCTTCATTCCTTCCATCCTGTCCAAAAACAATCCGTCAAACCGCGAGATTCGGTCAGTCGGCTCGGAGGATGGAGACGACGGACGGAGAAGATTTGACAGGATGAAGAGGATGAAAGGGATGAACAGGATAAGGGTACGCGCCATTTCCACCCTGTTGATTGAGGTTCTTCCTGAGATCGCTCGGCGGAGTGGGAATGGTGCCGATTGCCATTCTCCCAAATCGCCCCTCATTCGGCCTGTCGACCACCTTCTCCCCGAAAGCGGGGAGAAGGATCCGATTCAAGACCGGTTGCGCTGTTCGCCGTCGTGCCAGGCGATTGCCGTTGCGCCAGATCTGCCTACTGCCCTGCCGACTTGGTTCCGAGTTTTCGGTCACCCATGATGTTCTGGCCGTACGGGAGTGGGCGGCCCGCGACCAGGAATCCCTCGGCATGTCCCGCTTCCTGCAGTTTTCGGTACTGTGCGAAACTGTCAGGATAGGTCCAGAACGTCAGTGCCGCGCCGCTCGATGCGGTTCGCAACGCCATCGCGAACCGTGACCCCCGTTTCAGCGCCTCCTCGACGGTTTCTCCCTGATAGTTCGGGTCGGAAATCACCATGCAGCGGGACAGCTCGAGGCTGTATCCCTCGCGCATTCCATTGGCACGTTCTTCATGCGGTGTCATCCGTCGCGTTTCAATGACGAACTCCAGCGAGTAGCCTTCGATCGGACCGACGATCCCCTTGTAGCCGCCGCGCGCCGCCGCGAGGTCGCGCCGGCGTTCCACCTGCTGCTTGACCCGTTCCAGCAGTTCAGTCAATGGCACAAAACTCACCCGGCCACCGCTGAGCCGAAAGTGCAGTTCCTCCCCCGTCACTTCCTGACTGACGGGAGTCAGGCGGTGCTTGATTGTTTTGGCGGCGGGCTGAGAGGTTTCGACTTCCTCAAAGTCGGCGAGCAGTCCCGAGAGTTTCTCCCGCTTTTCGCCAATCTCCCGCTTCAAGGCCTGGAGTCTGTGCTTCTTGTCCTTCAATTCCTGCTGATGAGACACCGCCCCCTGGTTGACCGACGCGAGTTCCGTCTGGGCGTCATCGTGTCGGGCCAACAGCTCGGCGAGCGCCGCCTGGGCTTTTCGATCTTCTTCTTCCAACCGCCGGCGCTCTTGTGCGAGTTCCGCCATCGAGCGGGCGAGATCGGCGGGAGGCTGTTCCAAATCGGGAAGTGAAGGAGGTTCCGCGACCGCGACAGTGGGCGAGTCGTCTGCGGACGGTTCCTCTTCGGCATCGCTGTCGACGACAGCGATGGAGTCCGGTGTGGTGGACGGAACGCCTTTCGACGGCAACGGTGTGCGGCTGAGCTGCATCCCGGCCATCACGATCAGGATGATCAGAATGCCGACGATGTTCGAAAGAACGTCGAGAAACGAATCGGACCCGAACCCGGGGTCACTCACTGCGGATCGACGACGCATTACCGGGCCTCCTGTCGGGGAGTCTTGTCGGAATTCTCGACGTAGTCGACGGTCGATTTGACCTTCTGCCGTTCAAACGCCCCGCGCAGCCGTTCATAGACGGGGTTGCCTGCGGTTGTCACTTCGAAGCGGACCGCCGGTATCCAGTAGAATTTCCGGGGGGCAGGTCCCCACGAGTCAATCACCTGTCGCATCGCGCCGGTCACTTGAGATACCAGCGCGTCGTTCCTGGTCTTCTTCAAGACTGGGATTTCGATCAGATCTTCGTCGCCGATGACGACCCGATAGCGTTCCACCCGTATGGGGATCTTACGTTCCAAACCGATCAGATTGCGGTCTCCGCCGTTCCCGCCACCGCGCGGCCCACGGGGGCCGGGTAACGACTGGCCGGTACCACCAACCGATTCTTCGGTTTCGAATTCGTGCTTGTGTATCGGTTGGCGTTCATTGGAAGGCTGTCCCCGTGCGCCCCCCGAACCGCGGGTCGGCAGACCTTCTTCTTCACTGAGTGGCTTCTCTTGCGGAAAAAGTCGTTGCGGTGGCCTTTCGTCCGCAGTGGCCGACTTCGTCCCGCCGGCCGACTCTTCGTTCATGTCCCCTTCGCCGGGATTGATCTCGGCGTAGCCGACCGCATCGGCGGGAGGGGCCCCCACAGGTTCCTTCAACTTGGACGATCGCCGTCGCGGTCCAGTCGGGCCGCCGGTGACATTGGCACCCGACTCGGGGGTTGCCCCGTCGTCTGCGACGGCCGGCTTTCCACCGGGTCTTTCGGTTGTGCCAGGAAAACCCCGTAACGGCGTCGCCCCACGTTGATTGTCGGAAGGCGATTGCGTCCCACCGACTTCCAATGACTTCAACCGGCCGGGAGCCGATCCGCCGGTCTCCCCATCGGCGACAACGTCGCCCGACGCGAGGGGCTGATCGACGGCATCGTCGCCAACAGTGCGTCCGCCACGCAGATCCGCCGGGCGGGCGCGACCGCCAGCGCCCCCCTGACCGCTCATGCCGTTGCCGCCCCCTCCGCCGTAGGCACTGGCGTTCCCGTTCCCGATGCTGTTCCCGTTGCCGTTGCCGTAGGCGTTGCTGTTGCCCGTGCCGGCTCGCGCGGCCATGCCCCCTTCGGGACGTGTTCCGGGCGTGATTGAGTTTGGTTCGTGAAAGGTATCGGGAATTCCGCCCGCCTTGGAACCCCTGCGTTGACCTGTGGATTCCGCCACAGCACCGGATGCGCCCCCCACATCACCGCCGACTCCCTTCCCGCGACCATCGCCCGGTCCGCGGCCTTCGCCGGATTTGGCGGTCGATTTGTTGCCCGCCGATCCTGAAGGCTGTCCGCGTTCTTCATCCCAGGTCTGAATCTCGCGACCCGAATTGGAAGAAGCCTCGGGGGGCTTCTCGGCCATCTCGACCGCCAGCGCGATGGCTTCCTTCAGGACCGCGACCGACTGCGCATCGGGAGGCAGCTTCTGGAGAACGATGTCGTCTTCAACCAGCTCGTAACCGAAGTTGGTTTCCAGTCGGGAAAGCAACTGGCGAGCCATGTCGTAGGCGTAGACTCCCCCGGGGCGAACGATCAGTAACACGTAGGGGCGATGGAACCTCTTGGGATCGCGGGCGTGTTTCAGCGTCCAATACCGGAGCAGTGCGCGGGTTCCGGTCACGAGCGCGTTGTACTTAACCGATCCCCCCTTGAGTTCGTTCGCGCCAACGAAAATATTCTCGGGATAGAACCGATACCCCGACTCGGTGCATTCGATGTAGATCGGCCGGCGTTGCGTTCCCGAACGTCCATCGTACGCGAGAATCGCGTATTCATTCGGAGCGGTTGACTGCCGGAGCTTTGTCTGATCGATCTTGTTTTCGGTCAGCGCGATCTGCTCGCTCAGTCGGCGGTGTTCCAGCGCGAGATCCTGTTCCTGCTCTGCCGAGACTTCGACCGCGACGCGGGCCGCGTTGATCTGCCCGGCCTCGGCGTCGAGTCGATTCTCGAGTTCCTTCAGGTCGGCTTCAAGCTGCGCCCGCCGGGCCTGACGGCGGTTCAGTTCTTCCTGAACGGCGTCCCGGTCGGCGATCGCCTTGGCCAGAATCGCGCGCCAATGCGACTCGCGTTTCGCCTCGGCATCCGCCCGGACGGCGGACAGCGCTTCGTGATCGAAATCGCCCGGCAGCGGTGGTGCTGGCGGACGGATCGAACGGATCGACGCAAGTGGCAACGCGGGCTGATCGGAGGTGGAAGCTTGGGTTGCCGCCGCCGCCGCCTGGGTTCGCATCGACTGCGTCAATCCCAACAGCAACAGCACCAGCGCCCCCATGGTGCAAATCAGCACCGCGAGGAACGGAAAGAGCGAGACCGAATTCTGCGGCGAGGACGACCGCCTCATGGCTGCGACTCACAAAGAAGGAACGGGGCCGAATCAGGCGGCGGCCGAAAAGCCCTTGGAACGGGCCGAGAGCAGGTGAATCGCCGCGTTCAGGCTCTGAATCGTTTCTTCGAAAGCGTTGAGCGTTCGCACGGTCTGCAGATTGTTCGTGAGAGTCGACTGCAATTGTTCGAGTTCTCCCGTCTGCTCCGACAGAGAGAGCAAGAGCTGCGACTGTTGCCGCAATTCGGTGAGCTGCGCCTGCATGGCGGAAGTCGATCGTTCGAGATCGCCGTGCCAGCCCGACATCGACTCTCCCAGCAGCCGGGAGGCGTCGGCGAGAAACGTCTGCTGCTGAGCGTGAACACCGTTGAGGTGCGTTTCGAGCTGTTTCCAGGTCGACGCCACCTGTTCGCCAAACTGCGATTGGGCCAGTGCGGTCGACGTCTGCAATGCGACCACGACGCGAGACAGTTCCTGGGCAACCGAGCGGAAACCTTCGAGAAATTCCCCACGGACCGATTGCAAGTCCTGGGCGTGTCCCGTGAGGGTGGTCAGCATTCCCTGCTGCAGCGCCTCGTTGAATCGACCCTGTTGAGAATCGGCCGACTCAATCCAGCGGGTGCGCATCCCTTCGAGGGCCGACTGCCACATTTCCGTCTGCCAGTTGACCAGCGACTCGGTCCGTTCGAGCAGGTGGCTGGCGGCCTGAGTCTCTGCTGCGGCCAGCGGGGTGACCGACTCGTCGGTTGCGGGGAGCAGCGGCGCCAGGCGGGCGACCCCCAATTCCTCCACGCGACCCAGGACGTCCCCTTCGGCACGTTCCACCATGTACGTTCCAAACACCAGCCCCAGCGAGAGGCTCAGAGCGAGGGCGGTGGTATCAAACGCCACACCCAGCCCGACCAGAGCCTGCTCGAACGACTCAGCCAGTTGATTCGGATCGAATTTGAGACTCGACAGCGACATCGTGATCCCGATGACCGTTCCGAGGAACCCCAAAATCGGAATGGCCCAGGTGATCGTACGGAGGAACGCGAAGCTGCCAGTCAGGCTTTCGAGCGCCAGATCGGCCCGGTAGCGCAAGTGTTCTTCCAGCCCCTGAGCCGACCGGCGATTCAGCACGTATTCGCAAACGTGGATGATTCGCTTCAGCCACTGCGTTCGCAGCATTGAAGCGGGGGCGGCTGACACAGACTGGGCAACTGAGAGAGCCCGGGTTTCCGAGGGGACATGCGGTTCAAAGTGAACCTGGTCAAGCGAGAAAGATTCAAACGCCCTGCGCTCGGCGAACAGCCCGATGAGTTTTTTCATCAGGATCGCCAGCCCGAAAAAGGCACCGGCGGTTTCGGTGTAGAGAATCCAGTGCTGGCAGAAGTACCGGTCGAAGAACGTGTTCCACGACGGGAACAGGGGAATCGCCTGGTAGAACCCAACCGTCATCGCCGCTCCCCAGAGCCAAGGGGAGGTCAGCAGGGCGGCTCCCCAGTCGTGCTGTTCACGGGGGGGAGTCCAGCGGGAAGCCGAAGGATTCGTCGGCTGAGACATGTCGGTTCTCCGAAAGATGCAGGCGCACAATCGCTACAGACGCTACATTCCATCCTTTCGGCAAAAGTGGGGCGAGGGGTTGAAAGAATTCACGCATTTGGGGGATTGGGCAAAATGGGCCGACCACTAAGGGACATGACGCTCAGAACTCCTGGCAGGTTCAATCCCACACCAGGAGTTCATGTTTGTCCACAACCGTTCGGCGGGTATTCATTGCCGCACACTCGCCGCCCAGCCTCAGTCACACCCACTTCGGTTCCCAGCCGCTGCGGTAGGGCTTCGTCAGAAGTGCCTGCGCCTTGGGGGAACCGGTCAATTCCATCTTCTCCGCGTTCCAGCTCAGTTTGGCCCCCGGATTTCGGACGGCGATCGTCCCCAGCAGCACCGTCTCGGTCAGCGGGGCGGAGTAGTCGAAGTGCGATGTCGTCTGGTCTTCGCCCAGGCAGGCGAGCGCCCAGGAAACATAGTGGTCGCGGGCCGGGACTTCCTGAATCTTGTGGTCGGCGACTTTTTCCCCCAGCAGTTTCGGCATGTCGACGTGCGGGATGACCAGTGTTCCCTTTTCGCCGATCAGTACCGAACCCGACCCCGGCAACTTCACATCCGCCGCCAGTCCCAGCGCAGCGGGCGTTGGCATGTGCCCGGCTCCGTCGTACCAGGTCACTTTCACGGTTTTGCCGGCGGTCAGTTCGGTTCCGGGGAACTCATACGAGACTGTCGACGATTTGTTCCAGATTTCCGAATTGATCGCCGGAGCGTCGGCGTGAATCGACAGCGGCGCGGTGAGTTTCAGCGCCATGAAGACCGGGTCGAGAATGTGGCAGCCAAAATCTCCCAATTGACCGTTCGAAAAGGCCTGCCAGGCACGCCAGTTGAACGAGTGATAGACTTTGGAGACATACGGACGGACCGGCGCGACGCCGAGCCATTCATCCCAATGCACAGTGCTGGGGACCGGATCGCTGCCGGCGGGACGATCGTCGACCAGAATCCAACCCATCGCGCCGCTTTGCCACGAATGCACCTCGCGCACCTTTCCGATTACGCCGTCGTGAACCAGCTTGACTGCCGTCCGGTACGCCTGGTGCGACTGAATCTGGTTCCCCATCTGCGTGACCACGTTGTACTTCTTCGCGGCGAGTTTCATCTGCCGGGCTTCATGGACGGTGTGCGTCAACGGTTTCTGGCATTGCACATGCTTGCCAAGCTGCATCGCCGGGAGCGATATGGGGGCGTGCATGTGGTCGGGGGTGGACACAATCACAGCGTCGAACGACTTGTGTTCGTCGTACAGTTTCCGCCAGTCCGTGAATTTTTTCGCCAGCGGATAGGTCTCCGCGGCCCGTCCCAGATGATCTTTGGATTCGTCGATATCGCACAGAGCCACGACCTGTGTCTTGGGGCAGGCAGCGGTCGCCTGCAGATCGGACCAGCCTTTCCCTCCGGTCCCGACCGAGACAATTCGCAGTCGTTCGTTGGCTCCGAGAACGCGCGACCAACTTACGGCGGGGAACGAAACCGCCGCCCCGGCGAAGGCGGCCTGCTTCAGGAAACGACGACGGGATGAGCGGGTCGACATGGAAAAACTCCGATCGTTGCGCGATGGACGGATCAACGTTCGCGAGTCTATCGGCTGACACGGGGCTTCGCAATCCGATCCGGGACGACCGAATTGGTCGACAAAGTCGGCAGAAATTACCACAAGAAACAAAAACTGCCCTTGTCGTCAGCAGTTCCCCTCAAACAAAATGTCTGGCGTGGCGAATCTGGTACGATGGACGGACCCGGTTCTCCACAACGCTCCCCGTGCGCCGCGACAGCGCTCGGTGCGAGTCGCTGGCGTACCACGCCGCGTGTCGTCCGTCCACGGTCACTGGAGATTGGTCGTCGCCAATCGAATTGTTGTCGTCCTGCCCGGTCAGACGCTGATGAATCCGTTGATGCCAATTCCGAAACGCTTTCGAGCTGCGGGGAGAATTCCCTGGGCAGCTTGCTGGTTGGCTGCTGGGATTCTCCTGGTGGTCGGTGTTCCCATTGAGCGAACTGCGTTCGGGCAGATTCAACCTGGCCCGCAGGACGCCGTGCGACGGGCTCACGAACTGTTAAAGCCGGCGGGCCCCGTGGCGGAGGAACCAAAGCCGGAAGCAGCAACGGAAGAGGCGAAACCGGACGCGGCGAAATCAGAAGAAGAAAAGAGGAAGGCAGAGGAGGAGAAAAAGAAGGCAGAAGCGAAACCAGCCGGCGAGACGGCAAAACCAATCACCCGTCCCGACAAACCCTCGACCCCTGCCGATCCCAAAGAACTCCAGATACGTCCCGATAAAGAGGGACGCGTCAAATTCAATTTTCATGGTCAGCCCTGGCTGGGGGTGTTGGACTGGCTCGCCGAGATTTCGGAGATGAGTCTCGACTGGCAGGAACTCCCCGGCGACTTTTTGAATCTGAAGACGCAGCGCAGCTACACGATTCGAGAAGCCCGCGACGTGATCAACCGACATCTTCTCGACCGGGGATTCACTCTGCTGCGGGATGGCGAAGTGTTGACGTTGGTCAACACGAAAAAGCTCGATCCCAGTTTGGTGCCGCGGGTTCGTCCGGAAGAACTTTCCGAACGCGATCCGCATGAGTTCGTCAAGATTTCGTTTCCGCTCGACTGGTTGATGGCCGAGACCACGATCGAGGAACTCAAGCCACTGATGAGTCCGAATGGCAAGTTGACCTCACTGAAAGCAACCAACCGGCTGGAGGCGATTGACGCGGTCGTGAATCTGCGTGACATGCAGACGCTGCTGCGGGAGGAGCAATCGAATAACGGCCGAAAGCGACTCGTGAAACCGTTCCGCCTGAAGCATGTGCGGGCCGACGAGGTCAAACGACAGATTGAAGGCTTGCTGGGCTTGACCGAAGACCCCATCTCGGCGGCCGCCCACGCGATGAGCGAATCGACCGGTCCCGAAATGATGGGGCAAATTCAGATGCTCCAACAGGTGCAGGCGCAGGCCCTTGCCGCCTCGCAGGCCGCCGCCGCTCAGCCCGGAGCGAAGGGGCCACCCAAGGTCCACATGGTGGTGAACGCCCGCGAAAACACCCTGCTGGTCAACGCGTCGGCCGATCACTTGGCGACAATTTCCGAGGCGATCGAAGTCATCGACCAGCCGAGTGAGAATCCGTCGCTACTGCAGACCATGTCACGGATGCGAGTTTATCGGCTGACGAGCATCGATCCCGAACCGATCGTCAAAATGCTGCGAGAGTTGGGAGGACTGGAACCGACGACGCGGCTCCAGGTGGACAAGAAAAACCGGTCATTGATCGTGCATGGGGCGCTGGCCGATCACGTGATCGTGAAGCAGCTCATCGAAAAACTCGACGGGAGCGACCGCAAATTCGAAGTGGTTCGATTGCGTCGGCTCGAGGCCGACTATGTCGCGGGGACGATCGAATTCATGATGGCGGGAGATGACAAAGGGGACGACCAGCAGAATTACAACCCATTCGTGTTCTATTACGGTCAAGGGGGCGGGCAGTCCGGTGCGAAGCAAAAAAAATTCCGCGTCGACGCCGACACCGAAAACAACCGGCTGCTTCTGTGGGCCAATGAAATCGAATTGCAGGAAGTCGAAAAGCTGCTCGTGAAGCTGGGAGAAATCCCCGCGGAAGGGGCGAGCGCCTCCCGCCGACGTGTCATTGAGAGCATTTCGCCCGACGAGGCGGCCGAATTCCTCAAACGGCTGAAACGTGCCTGGCCCGGCGTCTCTCCCAATCCGCTGGAGGTCGATGTCCAAGACGAAGCCGACGATGAGGCCGCTGACCCGCCAGAGCCACCAGCGGAATCTCCCCGCCGCCGACAGCCCGCGCGGGGCAC
The DNA here is from genome assembly GCA_945860955.1 of Planctomicrobium piriforme. Taxonomy (GTDB): domain Bacteria; phylum Planctomycetota; class Planctomycetia; order Planctomycetales; family Planctomycetaceae; genus UBA10511. The sequence goes on along the minus strand of CAMATH010000010.1, from coordinate 46,114 downwards.
GACGCCGGCGGCGGGACGGCGTTCCGGGTCGGTGGAGCGGGTCGGTAGCAACCGTGATGTTCCCCAGGCTGGCTCTGTGCCGCTTGGTGCCCAACACCGACTGGTCGATCTCCGCGACGAGAACGCGAAGTTCATCGCGGTTTCTCAACGTGACGAACTTCAACCCGAATTTGCCGACCAACCCGAAGAAGTCCCGCCGCCAGCACGCGATAAACCGAAAAAACGCGTGGAACTGCCGCCGGAAGAAACCGAAGTCGACGAGTTCGACGACAGCCCCCCGCCACCGACCACCCGTCGCCGTTCTTCCACACCTCGACCGACGGATGATCCCTCTCCCGTGCGGGTGTTCCAGGGCCCGGACGGTCGGCTGGTGATTCAGTCAGACGACACGGCAGCGCTCGACCAGTTGGAAGACATGGTTTCGAAGCTGGCCCCGATCCGTCGTGACTACAAGATTTTCAAGATGAAGCACAACTCCACCTGGGCCTGGGGAGTCGCGCAGAACCTCAAGGATTTCTTCACGGAGAAAGAGAAAGAGAAGAAGAACTCCCAGAACGATTTTTACGGTCCCTTTTGGGCGAACGGAATGAATTCGAAAAAGGAGGAACGGAAACGGTTATCAAAACGCCGGCCGCTGAAATTCATCGCCGACACCGATTCGAATTCGATCATCGTCACCGGGGCCGACTCGCAGCAAATGACGATCATTGAAGAGCTGATCGCGATTTACGACGTCCCCGATTCCAAAGACAAGAAGTCGATGCGAATCACCCGGATGTTTACGATCAAATTCTCCAAAGCGCGGGTCATCGCCGAGGCGATCAAAGAAGTCTACCGCGACCTCCTGAGTGAAAACGACCCCGCGCTCGCGGGGAAAGGGGGGGAGGGAGACAAGAACAAAAAGCCGACCCCCTCCATGTACACCTACGTCCTGGGAGGGGGCGATGACGATGACGACTCCGGGGACAAAAAGAAGTCGCCCATCAAGCTCAAGGGAATGCTCTCGATTGGCATCGACGATGTGTCGAACACCCTGGTTGTCTCCGCCGCCGAGGGGATGATGTCCGACCTGACTGAGATGATTGAGGCGCTCGACGTGGCGGCGCGTCCCAATGTCAGTCGCGTGCAGGTGATGAAAGTCGGCCGCCAGATTGACGCCACGGTCTTGCAGGAACGGTTGTCGAAGGTGCTGAAACGGCAGCAGCAACCGCAACAGCCGCAGCAGCCACCGCAACCCCAACAGCCTCAAGCACAACCGCAGCCAGTCGAGTCACCGACTCCCGCCACGATTCTCGATTGAGCCGTTCATGGATTTCCTGATCACGATGAGAATCGCCCTGCGGGCGTTGGGCAAGAACAAGATGCGGGCGGGATTGACCGTGCTGGGGGTGGTGATCGGAATCGCCGCCGTCACCACGATGGTCTCGCTGGGCCAGAGCGCCAGCGGTCTGGTCCAGGGGCAGTTTGAACAACTCGGGACCAACGTGATCGTGGTCTTCCCGGGTTCACGTCGCCGCGAGGGGGTTCGCGAGGGAACTGTCCCCACGCTCACCGCCAAAGACGCCGACGCCATCGCCAAAGAATGCCCGTCGGTTCTCGCCGCCAGTCCGATTGTCGGATTTCAAGGCCAGGTGATCTACGGCAACGCCAACGCCAGCCCCCGCGAAATCAGCGGAGTCGGTGCCGACCATCTGACGGTGCGCAACTGGACGGTCCGAACCGGGGGATTCTTCACCGATCGCGACATCGCGGGGGCCGCCAAAGTCTGTGTCATCGGACACACACTGGTCGCCAAGCTGTTTCAAACCGCCAATCCGGTGGGCGAGAACATTCGCATCAAGAACATCCCCTTCCGCGTGATCGGCGTGTTGGAGAAAAAGGGGGCGAACATGGTCGGGGAGGATCAGGACAATGTCGTGCTGGTTCCCTACACCACGGTCCGCAAACGGCTCTACGGGTCGGAGTTTGACAACGTCAACGTGATTCTGGTCTCGGCGAGGTCGATTATGGTCGCGCAAGACGCCCAGTCGGAAATCACCCAGTTGCTTTCAGAAAGACACCGGATCCACCAGGGAGAGCCGCCCGATTTCACCGTTCAAGACACCGCGGAAATCGCCAAAGTGCTGGGGACGATCACGGGGACGTTGACCATGATGCTGTCGGCGATCGCCGCCATTTCGCTGCTGGTGGGCGGAGTTGGAATCATGAACATCATGCTGGTGTCGGTCACCGAACGGACTCGCGAGATTGGCATCCGCATGGCGGTCGGGGCGCGGTCCGGCGATATTCTGCGCCAGTTCCTCGTCGAAGCGGTGCTGCTCTCGTGCATTGGCGGAATCATCGGTTTCCTGCTGGGAGTCGGGGCGTCGCTGGGAATCACCGCGCTCATCAATTCGTTCACGACAGGCACGAAATGGCCGACGGTGATTTCGATCCCGGCGGCGATTATGGCGTTTGGATTCGCGGCGATTGTCGGGGTGTTTTTCGGCTTCTACCCGGCACGCCGAGCGAGTATGCTGGATCCCATCGAAGCTTTGCGATACGAGTAGCTCCGCACGGATCCCGAATGCCCGCTCACCATCACTCCTCCGCGCCTGCGAAGTCGGCCGCCAGTTCTCCACAGTCGAAGACGGCGACGCGCATCAACCGACGAGGCGTGCTGCGGGCGGGTGTCCTGGGACTGGGGGGGCTTGGCCTGGCGCAGTTGCTTGAGGCCCGGGCGAAAGCGGCACCGGATGAGCCACGGAAGACTTCGGTGATCTTTCTGTTTCTCCATGGTGGACCCAGCCAGCTTGAGACGTACGACCTCAAGCCACTGGCCAGCACCGATGTGCGCGGCCCGTGCCTTCCCATCCGGACGAATGTTTCGGGATTGGATCTTTGCGAGCTGCTGCCACTTCATGCGCAGCTCGCCCATCGCTTTTCGATCATTCGGTCGTGTACGCACGGCGAGGGGGGGCATTTCGAAGCACATGGTCGGTTCATGTCGGGGAACCCCGGCTTGAAGACGGGGACTTTTGAATCGACACATCCGCAAATGGGGGCGGTTGTCGGTCGCGCGCTCAAGTCGCGCGTCCGTGGCTTGCCGGCCGCCGTTGGTATGGGGCTGGTGATCTACAACAGCGCATTCGGTGAGTACATTCCAGGGATTGGTGAAGGCTATTGGAGCAGCGCCTGGCGACCTCCGATTGTCACCAAGAACGGACTGCCGAATTCCACGTTGACGGTCGACGGGGCGCGACTGAGTGACCGGGTCGGACTGATGCGGCAATTCGACCTGTTGCGGCGTGAGGTCGATCAGCGCGGGGTGATGGATTCACTTGACGAATTCCATCGGACGGCGCTTGATATTCTCACTGCCGACAAGGCTCGGCGGGCATTCGACCTGTCCGAAGAAGATCCGAAACTCGTCGCCCAATACGGCGACGAATGGGGCCAGAACGCGCTGGTCGCCAGGCGGCTGGTGGAGGCGGGAGTGAGTTTTGTCACCATCAGTGTCCCGGGGGGCGTGAAGGCGATGGACGCGCCCGGCTGGGACGATCACGCGGTGAACATTGACCTCCCCACGATCATGCGGCATCGTCTTCCGGTTTACGATCAGATCGTCACCACGTTGATCAACGACATTTACAGTCGGGGACTGGATCAGGACGTGCTGGTGATCGCCGCCGGCGAATTCGGACGAACCCCCAAAGGAACTTTGCTGCCGGGAACGGCGACGAAGCAACTGCAATGGGGTCGCGACCACTGGCCGGGCGCGCAGTCGATTTTGATCTCCGGCGGTGGCCTGCGAATGGGCCAGGTGATCGGCGCGACCGATTCCCAGGCGGGCTATCCGGTCGAACGGCCGCTTGATCCGCAAGACCTGCTGGCGACACTGTACCGCCATCTGGGAATCGACCTGACGACCCATTTCCCCGACGGCGGTGGACGCCCCGTAGCAATTACCACGGGCGCGCCAATCAAGGAACTGACGGGCTGAAGCGACGGCGGCCCAAGGGGGCATTCCCGTCACTCGTAACGCAACGCCGTGATCGGGTCGAGGCGTGACGCCTTCCAGGCGGGGTAAAAGCCGAACACAACTCCCACGGTCACCGCCACGACCACCGAAGCGACAATCGCTCCCGGTGCGATCTCCGTTGGCCAGCCGAGCAGCTCGCGGACCAGGACGGAACCGCCGCGTCCCAGCGCGATTCCCAGCGCCCCTCCCGCCATGCACAGCACGACCGCTTCGACGAGAAACTGCATCAGAATATTGCGACCCCGGGCACCAATCGCCATCCGCAGGCCGATCTCTCGGGTGCGCTCTGTCACGGAGACCAGCATGATATTCATGATCCCGACCCATCCAACAAGCAGCGAGATCAGCGCCACGCTCAACAGCAGCGAACTCATCATCTCGGACGTCGACGACAACGCCTTGTTCGCTTCGGTCATGTCGCGGATGTTGAAATCCTCGGGCTGGCCTTTCCGCAATCGATGCTGTTCCCGCAATGTCGCCTTGATCTGCGCGATCGCGTCGGGAACCTCACCCGCCGTCGCGACCTTCACCAGTATCTGATCGACGTTGGTGAACCGCACCGGCTGGGGGGTGTCGGTCTGTTGCAGAATCGACGAGACCGGATACAGCGGCTGCGCGCCCGGATACAACTGGCTGAGAGTGTTGACCTTTTGTGACGGATCGGTCGTCGCCGCCGTCGACTGATTGACGTTGGCCATCGAGTTGCCGGCGACCCGCGATTTGACCGTCGTCCACGGGGCGAGAACGATATCGTCCTGATCGACCCCCATCATGTTCGCCCCTTTCCGTCGCAACACACCAATCACCCGGAAAGAGACGTTTTGCAGACGGATCTCCTCCCCAATGGGCGATTCTCCTCGGAACAGTTCGCGAACAATGGTCTGCCCGACAACACAAACCTGGCTGCCGTTCCGCACTTCTCGGTCACCAAACATCTCCCCGAATTCCAGATCACGCCAGTCGCGCACGTCGAGGAACGACGGCGTGGTGCCGTAGATATAGACCGGCACCCAGTTGCGGCTGCGGTAGATCACCTGCGTTCGCGCGCGAACGATGGGGGCGACGAACTCCGCCGAGGGAACCTGCCGTTGAATCTCCTGCGCGTCGCGCGGCGTCAAGGTCAAACCGCTTCCGCCGCCAAATGTCACCCCGCCACTCGAAGCGGCTCCGGGCTGCACCAGCAGATTATTGGCTCCCATGCTGGCGATCGTCCGCTGGATGGCGGCGTTCGACCCCTGTCCAATCTCCATCATGGCGATGACGGCGGCGACGCCGATCACGATGCCGAGCATCGTGAGTCCTGAGCGCAGCTTGTTGCGCAGAATCGCCTTGAACGCCGTACGAAACGTGCGGGGAATGAGCGGTCGCCCGACCTTCCGAAACGCGGGATGAGAGGACGCGACATGGGGAGCAAGAGTTGACGTGACAGGGGCTGCCGGCGACGGAGTATCGACCGCGGGAGCCGCATTCGTGTTGGGTGCCGTTGAACTCTCATTGCCAGCCGCCGGTACGACAACAGCCGACGAAGGGCCATCCGCTTCAATCAGCCCGTCCCGCAATCGGATCACCCGTTTGGCCCGCGCCCCGACCCCCGCATCGTGCGTGACGATGATGATCGTGATTCCCTCGGCGTGCAGGCGATCGAACATCTCCAGAATCTCGACACTCGTGCGGGAATCGAGATTCCCCGTCGGTTCATCCGCCAGCAACAGCGGGGGATGATTGACGAGCGCGCGGGCGATCGCGACCCGCTGCTGCTGTCCCCCTGACATCTGCGCCGGTTCGTGATCCATCCGCGCGGCGAGCCCGACACGATTCAGCAGTTCAATCGCTCGCGCATGCTGGTCGGTGTCGGTGACCCGTTCGGGAGCATACTCCAACGGCAGAATCACATTGTTGAGAGCCGACGTGCGTGCCAGTAGATTGAAACTCTGGAACACGAAACCGAGCCGGGAATTGCGCAACCGCGCTCGATCGTCCGCCGAGGCATTGGCGATCTCGACCCCCTCAAGCTGGTAACTCCCCGACGTTGGCCGGTCGAGGCAACCCAGCAGGTTCATCAACGTCGTCTTGCCCGAACCCGACGCCCCCATCAGGGCGACGTACTCGCCATGCCGAATCGTGAGGGACACCCCTTTCAGTACCGGCACATCGAGTTCACCTAGGTGGTACGTCTTGGTGACGTCTCGCAGACGGACGAGTTCGGTACCCAGCGCGGGGGCACCCGCCGGCGCAACAGTCTCTACGGGCGAACTCATGGCGTTTTCCCACCGCCGCCGCGACCACCGCCGCTGCCCCCCGTCGGGGTTCCCCCCGGAGTCATTTTCGGGGCGAACGGACTCGTCTGTCCGCCGGTTTCGTTGACGACATCACCCACGATCAGCTCCAGGCCCTCGACAATCCCCTCTCCTGAAACTTCCGACACGACGCCGTCGGTCAACCCGACAGTGACGTCGATCGGACGCACGCCATCCCCATCGCGCACCCAGACCTTGCCCAACGTGGGGTCACCCGGTCCCTTCGGCTTCTTTCCCCCGCCACTGTCGAACTTCGTTCCTCCTGCCCCCTTGCCGCCCTCGGTGCGCCTCGGCTGCCAGCGCAGCGCGATGTTGGGGGCCAGCAGCACGTCTGATTGGGTGGCACGTTCGAACTGCAGATTCGCGGTCAGGTACGGTAGCAGTTTTCCGTCCAGATTATCGGTCGATACCACCACCGTGTAGGTGACCACATTCTGCGTCATGGTGGCATTGAGGCGGATCTGCGCGACGACCCCGCGAAACACTTCGCCCGCCTGCGCGTCGACAGTGAACTTCACCGGTTGTCCCGGGTGAATCTGCCCGATGTCGGCTTCATTCACTGAGGCCCAAACCTGCAGCCGCCTGAGATCCTTCGCGATGAGAAACAGACTCGGCGCGTTAAAACTCGCCACTACAGTTTGCCCCACATTCACCCGGCGATCGATGATCACACCGTTCACAGGCGATCGAATCGTGGTATATCCCAGATTGATCTCGGCCTGGTGCAGAGAGGCTTTCGCCTGTTCCAGCCCCGCCTCGGCGACCCCGACCGTCGCTTGCGCCATCTGCCAGTTCGCTTTCGCAAGGTCGGCGTCCGCTTCAGAGATGGACAGTGTCTTGCGGAAGTTTTGTGCCCGATTCCACTCACGTTCCATCTGCTCCAGCTTGATCCGCTGTTGCTCGGCGTCGGCTCTTGCCCGTTGCACCGCGGCGCGTGCCTGCTGAACCTGCGACTCGTACATCGCGTCGTCGATCTTTGCCAGGACCGTTCCCTCGGCAACGCGGGTGCCATAATCGACCGACTTCATCGGGTCGCCTGGATCGCGCCCCAATTCGTGAACGCGCCCCGCCACCTGCACCCCCACGTCGACTAAATCCTCCGGCTCAATGGTCCCCGTGGCGCTCACCACCGATTGAACATCTCCGCGCGTGATTTCGCTGGTGCGGTAGGTCACACGTGGACCGCGTGGTGACTTCAGGTACCAGTAGCCCACCCCTCCCAGGCCAGCCAGCACGACGAATGTTGCCAGGTATCCCCGCATTCACGAACGCTCCCAGTCACGCGGAACAAGCTTCAGGCATCAACTCTCTCTGATCCTAGCCACGCCGATGAAAGTCGCATAGCGACGCCGGTGGCGATTCACCGAGAAATCTGTCCAAAGAATCGGCAATTACGGCACAGTCGTTACCAGCACACGGTCAATCCGTCGTCCATCGAGATCAACCACCTCCAGTTTCAATCCCTGCCATTCGGCCTGGTCGCCCACCGCGGGGAGTCGACCCATCACGTGCAGAACCAGGCCCGCAACCGAACTCACCTGTTTGGGGGCATGCGCCACCAGTCGCGACCGCCCGAGCCGTTCCAGCATGTCGGAAATGCTGACAGATCCATCAATCAGCCAGCCACCGTCGTCGCGCGGCACAATCATCTGCTCGGTGCGTTTGTGCTGATCGGTCAGCAGTTCACCCACCAGCTCTTCCAGCACGTCGTCGACGGTCACCATTCCGCGGGTCGCTCCGTACTCGTCGACCACGACGGCCAACTGATTGTGTTCCTCCTGAAATTTCACCAGCAACTGATCGAGCCGCATTGTGTCGGGAACCAGCATCGCTTTGCGAACCAGCTTACGCAGATCGAGTGTCCATCCCAGGTAATGCTGTCTCAACACATCTTTGAGATGAACGAATCCGATGATGTGATCGAGATCCCCTTCATAGACCGGCAGGCGTGTGAAACCAGCCATGGAGATTGTCCCGAGCAGTTCTTCCGCCGGCGTCTCGACATCCACCGCGTCAATATCCACCCGAGGCTTCATGATCTGTTTGACCGTCTGGTCCCCCAGTTGCAACGCTTCGAGTGCCAGCCGTTGTTCCACCGGATCGACCACCCCTTCCGCGGTTCCCATTTCAATCAGATGGCGGATGTCCTGCATGGACGTCCCGTGGATCTGCTTTCCGCGCACACCCAGCAGCCCTGCGACAAGGTCGGTTGCCGTCCCCAGCATCCAGACGATCGGCCGGGCGATCCGCCCCAAAAGCGCCACGGGGGGCGCGACGATCCGCGCGACGGCCGCCGCGTCGTGCAGCGCGATCCGTTTGGGAATCAATTCACCCAGCAGTACCGAACCAATCGTCAACCCGACCACGACCAGCGCCAGCGCGATCTCGGCGCTCCAATAGGTGAGCCAATCCCAGCGGAGTGATTCAAGCAGCAGCTCGAGCTGCCCCTTCAATGCCGCGCCGCCGAATGCCGCGGCCAGTGTCCCCACCAGGGTGATTCCCAGTTGAATCGTCGGCAGCAGCCGATTGGGGTTTTCGGCCAGGTCCAGCGCCACCCGCGAGCGGCGATCCCCTTCGTCGGCCCGCTCTTTGAGCCGTGAACGGTTCGCCGAGATGATGGCGATCTCGGCGCCGGCGAAGAAGCCATTCGCGGCGAACAACAACAAAATCAGCAGCAATTCGATCGCGATCATCGAAGACATGTTGCGACTCGTGTACGGAAGGGGACACGCATCTAGGGAAGAGGAGCGGCATCAACAAAACGGCGCTGCCACAACTCCAGAACCAGCAGTGACCAGAGGCGGTAGGAATGGTCCCAGCGGTTCTCGACATGTTCGCGCACCAATTGGCGCACTGCCGCCGGTTCGAACCATCCGCGTGACAGGCTCCGCGCGTCGAGCAGCGTCCCTTCCAACAGGGGACGCAATTCCGAACGGAACCACACGTCCAGCGGAACTCCAAACCCCATTTTACGCCGAGTCTGGATCGCCGGGGGAACCAGGTCGCCAAAAGTCTCCAGCAGAATCCGTTTCCCGCGACCCTCGCGGAGTTTCCATTCAATCGGCATCCGCGCCGCCAGCCGCGCCACCTGCTGATCCAAGAACGGAGCGCGAACCTCCAGCGAGTTCGCCATGCTCGCGATGTCGACTTTCGTGAGAATGTCGCACGGAAGATACGTCAGAAGATCGGCGCAGGTGGTGCGGGTGACAAAATCCCGGTGAGGGCACTCACCATACGCTTTCAGCAGGAATTCCGCCGGGTCGTGCGAACTCAGCGTCTCGCGCAGCGCCGGCGAGAGCAACCCGGGCAGACGTTCGTCGTCAAAAATGCTGACCCACTTTAGGTACCGCCGCTCGGGCGAGTACCGCAGCGCAGAAAGCAACCGCTTGAACCGTCGCCGCCGCGATTTCTGCCGCGTCGAGGCGGGGAGCCATTGCCAGAGCCGGCTCGAAAGTAGGCTACGGACGAATCCCGGAAGTCGATCAAATCGGCCGCCGAGCAGAACCGCCTGATAGCGGTCGTAGCCCGCGAACAGCTCGTCTCCCCCGTCCCCCGAGAGCGCGACCGTCACATGCCGGCGGGTCATCTCACTGAGGTACATGCTGGGAATCGCCGAGCTGTCGGAAAACGGCTCGTCGTAGTGCCAGATCAGCTTGGGGAGTATTTCCAGCGCGTGCGGCTCGACCACCAGTTCGTGATGGTCGGTCCCCAGATGTTTCGCCGCCGCCCGGGCGTGTTCCCGTTCATCGAACGCCTTGACGGGAAAGCCAATCGAAAAGGTCTGCACGGGGCGCGACGACAGTTGCTGCATCAGGCCGGCAATGATCGTCGAATCGACACCGCCCGAAAGGAACGCCCCCAGAGGAACATCGCTTCGCAACCGCAATCGCACCGCCTCGGTCAACGTGGACCGCAACAGCTTGCGGGCGGCGGGAAGATCGCGCGGCGGTGTCGCGAGATCCGCAGGCTCTTCCGCTTCGAATGGATCTGCCGGCAGCGTCCCGCCGTTTGAGGCGGCACCGAACCCGCCCGGCGGCGAGCCAGCGTACCAGGGGGACTCATAACCCGGTCGCCAGTATCGTTCGACCCGCAATTTACCGTCGCGGTAGAAGCCCCAATGGGCCGGCGGGAGTTTTTGAAACCCGCGAAGAATCGATCCCGGGTGTGGGACGTACTGATACGTGAGGTAATCCAAGACGGCACGCGGGTCGATCTCGCGCGCGATCCCGGGAACTTCCAGCAGCGCTTTCAGTTCACTCGCGAACAGCAGTCGCGTTCCCTCGTATCGATAGACCAGCGGCTTCTTTCCCAGACGGTCGCGAGCGAAAAACAGACTGCGATCCCGTTCGTTCCAGATGGCGAAGGCGAACATGCCACGCAAGTGATGCACGCAGGCCGGTCCGAGTTCCTCGTACAAATGCACGATCGTCTCGGTATCGCTCTGCGTGCGAAACGTGTGGCCCCGGGCGACGAGACCGGCATGCAGTTCGCGATAGTTGTAGATTTCGCCGTTGAAGGCGATCCACAGCGTCTCGTCTTCATTCGCCAGCGGCTGGTGTCCCGTTGAAAGGTCGATGATCGACAGCCTGCGAAACGCCAGCGCGGATCCCGGACCCCGGGGAACGAGATCACCGGAAACCAACTCGTCGCCGTTCCAGCTCTTCGCGGGCAGCCACGAATGAAAATACCCCGCGTCGTCGGGACCGCGATGAGTCAGCGCGTCGGTCATGCGCTTCAGCACGCGCAGTTCGAGCGGCCGATCGTCGGCCCCCCAGGCGGCACCGACTATGCCGCACATGGCTGCCTCGACGTGACGAGTTGTCGATAGAGCGCGACATGGGCGTCGACCATTCGCTCGACGCTGAATTCCTCCAAAATGCGGGCCTTTCCCGCAGCCCCCAGTGTCGTCGCCAATTGGCGGTCGAACAGCAGTCTCTCGCCAAATTGCGCGTACCCGGCCCGATCGCCGACGGGAACCAGAAAACCGGTTTTTCCGGGAACGACCAGTTCACGATTGGGAGGGATATCGCTGGCCAGGACCGGCAAGCCGCACGCCATCGCTTCCATCACGCTGTTCGACATGCCTTCGAAATCACTCCCGAGCCAGAACAGATCGCTGGCCGCCAGCAACGCCGGGACATCGGTGCGATGCCCCAGAAACCGGACGTGGTTTTCCAATCCCAGACCGCGGGAGAATTCTTCGAGCCGTTGTCGTTCCGGGCCATCCCCGGCAATCAGAAAAAGGACGTTGGCCCGAATCGCGCGGATCAACTCGAAACCCCAGATCAGATCCTCCACCCGCTTCTGGCGGGCGAGTCGGCCGGCGTAACAGACGACCGGTACCTGGGCGGGCACGTTCAGTTCTTCGCGAATCCGCTCGCGATTGGGGAGTTCTGAGGGGGGGAGAATCCCGTTGGGGATCACCTGAATCCGCTCTGCGGGAAACCCCCGTTCCCGATAGAAGTTGGCGACGCTGTTCGAATTCGCGACCAGCGCCTGCGTGCGGCCTGCCAGCCGCGAATCGACCCAGAACTGCCACCCCGCTTTCCAGGAATCAACGCACCGCTCCGACACGACGACCGGAAACGCTGGCCGCGAGCCGACGGCGAGACGCCCGTAGGAATTCGCCGCAAATAGCCAGGTATGCAGCAAGTCCGGCTTCACCCGGCGGATCAGTCCCCTCAACCGCGACAGCGCCAGCGGATCGATCTTGAATCGCTTTCCCAAGACGGTGCAGGGAATTCCCGCCTTTTCCAGCAGCGATTCGTACGGTCCCCCCCGTGTCAAACAGCAGACCTGAACGTCGAACTCGGGCCGTGGCAGGCCCCGTGCCAGCAGCACCAGTTGCTTCTCGGCACCCGACTGGTCGAGCGTGGGAATGAGGAGGAGAACTCGCATGATGGGAAATCGTAGCGAACCGGCGAGGTCGCAAACAGAGTCGGGCGGTTATTCAAAACGCCACACCAGTTGGGACTTTTCAGCTTGAGCGCTCTGCCCCTATTGAAGGGAAAGTTGAAGAGATCGGAGGCGATACTCCACCCGGCCGATAACGCGACATTGAACCCGAGGGGGATGGAATCTGAAGCGGGGGGGTTGGGGTCTCGTTCGAGGATGGGGGGCGTTTTTCTCAACGGCCCGCTTGGAGGCTGACGGACGGATAGAATTTGACAGGATGAAGAGGATGAAAGGGATGAACAGGATGGAGTTGCCCGCCATTCCTGCTCTCTGGAGAAGTTGCTGAAATCGAAAAACTCCCAATCCACACGAACGACTGTCGCCTCAGCAATCCTGTCCATCCTTTTCATCCTGTCTAAAAGCTCAACGGCCCGCGAGCGCAGTGAGTCAACAGCGCGCGTATCAACGGACATTCCTGTTGGAGTTCGGGCCACATCGACCGATCTCCACGTATTGCAGCCCCGCCCCCAACCCGATACGCTCGCACCAGACCACAGGAACCCTGCGAACGGGTCCGCCGCACCTCCCTCCACTCCGCCTTCGAAATGCCCCCCCGCAGCGCCCCCGCTTTCATTGTTCTGCATTCGGAAGACAACATCGCCGTCGCGGCTCGGAACGCGCCAACCGGCACGACAGTGGAAGTCGGCGGAACGACGATCGCCTCACGGGAACCGATCGACTTGGGGCACAAAGTCGCGACCCGGGCGATCAAACGGGGATCCCCGGTCCGCAAGTTCGGCCAGACCATTGGCTTCGCCTCGACCGACATTCCGGTCGGTGCCTGGGTCCACACCCAGAATTGCGAAGCCGGCCCGCTCAGCCTCGACTACGCTCACGCCACCGAAACCCCGGTAGATCCAACCCCCATCCATGGCCGAACATTCCAGGGATACCGTCGCCATGATGGTCGCGCGGGGACGCGGAACTACATCGCCGTCATCTCCACAGTCAACTGCTCAGCGTTCACCTCGCGACTGATCTGCCAGGCGCTGACACCTGATATTCTGGCGCAGTTTCCCAATGTCGATGGCGTGGTACCGATCGTTCACAAGCACGGCTGTGCGATGCAATACGGAGGCGAAGATCACCTCCAGTTGACCCGCACGCTCGCCGGCTTCGCCAAACACGCCAATATCGGCGCGTATCTGCTGGTCGGGTTGGGATGCGAGACCGGGCAGGCGTCATTTCTCGCCGAGAGCGAGGGACTGCACCAGATCGAAATTCCGGGGGTGGCCAAGCCGAAACTCCCGCTCATTCTCAACATGCAGGAAGAAGGGGGGATTCGCAAAACGGTCGCCCACGGCGTCTCGATTTTGCGCGATATGCTCCCCGAGGCGAACAAAGTCCATCGCGAACCGATTCCGGTTTCGGAAATCATCCTCGGAACCAACTGCGGCGGGAGCGACGGTAACAGCGGCGTGACCGCGAATCCCGCGCTCGGCTATGCCAGCGACCTGCTCGTCGCGCACGGAGCCGCCAGTGTTCTCGCCGAGACCCCCGAGATCTACGGCGGTGAACATACCCTGACCCGCCGGGCGATCTCGCGCGAAGTGGGCGAAAAACTGGTCGAGCGGATCCACTGGTGGGAAAAGTACACCGCCATGTTCGGTGCCGAGATCAATAACAACCCCTCCGTCGGCAACAAGAAGGGGGGCCTCACGACAATTTACGAAAAGTCGCTGGGTGCGATCGCCAAGGGGGGAACGACGGCGCTGCGCGGGGTGTACCATTACGCCGAGCCGATCAAGTCGAAGGGGTTCCTGATTATGGACACCCCGGGTTACGACCCGACTTCGGTGACCGGACTGGTCGCCGGTGGTTGCAACATGGTGGTCTTCACGACCGGCCGGGGAAGTTGTTTCGGCTGCAAGCCGGTCCCCTCGATCAAAGTGGCGACGAACACTCCGATGTACGAGCGGATGATCGAAGACATGGATATCAACGCGGGGGTGATTCTGGACGGCGCGACGATTGAGGACGTGGGCCGCGAGATTTTCGAGCGGATCATCGCGGTCGCGAGCGGGGAACACACCAAGAGCGAAGCACAGGGGGTTGGCGACGACGAATTCGCGCCCTGGGCGATTGGCCCGACGCTGTAGATTCACCGCGATCGTTCCAGGCGCCACGAATCCGTTGATGTGTGGTTTGGTGACGCCGGTGGTAGCCCGCCGGCATTCGTTTTCGCCGAGTCGGGAGTGTCGACAGTGAAACTGCGCGATTTCGTAGTCTGCCTTTCAATGATTGCGGTCGCAGGCCAAGTCCGCGGTGACGGACCGGGCGAGGTTCGCAGCCTCGTCGAACGTACGATTCTGGCCCCGCAACAGACGCTGGATGAAGTCCAGAAGTTTTGTGCTTCGCGCATTCCACCCGTCCCACAGGCGACGTCAGCGGAGGCATGGACAAAACAGGCGGAAGCCCTTCGCGAAGAAGTGCTGGCCCGAGCGGTCTATCGGGGAGAGGCGGCGAAGTGGCGTGACTCGCCGTTGAAAGTCGAATGGCTCGATCACGTTCCGGGTGGGCCGGGTTACACGATCCGCAAACTCCGCTACGAGGCACTCCCCGGCCTTTGGATTCCCGCGCTGCTGTACGTTCCCGAGAAAATCGTTGGCAAAGCCCCGGTCTTTCTCAACGTCAACGGGCATGACCCGATCGGCAAAGCGGTCGACTACAAACAGATGCGGTGCATCAACCAGGCGAAACGGGGGATCATCGCGCTCAATCCCGAATGGTTCGGAATGGGGCAGTTTCGCACCGAGGGATTCGCGCATGGCCGGATGAATCAGCTCGATTTGTGCGGCACCAGCGGACTGGCCCCGTTCTATCTCGCGATGAAGCGAGGTCTCGATGTGCTGTTGTCGCTGGAACAGGCCGACCCGACCCGGGTGGGTGTCGCGGGGCTGTCGGGTGGAGGCTGGCAGACGATTATCATCAGTTCGCTCGACTCGCGGGTGACGTTGTCGAACCCGGTCGCCGGCTATTCCAGTTTCATCACGCGGGGGAAGAACTTCTCGGATCTGGGGGATTCGGAGCAGACGCCGGTCGATCTGGCGACGGTCGCCGACTATTCGCACCTGACAGCGCTGATGGCCCCCCGCGCCACCCTGCTCACGTACAACCTCAACGACAACTGCTGCTTCAAGGCGGATCACGCCTTGCCGCCGTTGTTGGACGCGGGCCGCCCGTTCTTTCGGCTCTACGGTCGTGACGACAATCTGCGGTATCACATCAATGCCGAGCCGGGGGATCACAACTTCCAGAAGGAAAACCGGGAAGCGCTGTATCAAATGATTGGCGTCCACTTCTTTCCCGACGACCGCGATTACAACCCGCGGGAGATTCCGTCGGAAGGAGAGTTGCGAACGCCCGACCAGTTCGCGATTCCGGTTCCCGCCGACAACGCCGACTTTCATACGCTGGCGCTCGCGCTCGCGAAGGATCTGCCGCGCGGGGGTGAACTTCCCCAAGGGCGCGACGCGGCCCGGGAATGGCAGCGGACCCGGCGATCACAGCTCGCAAAGTTGATTCAGGCGACAGACGCCAAAATTTCGATCGAGGTCGCCGGTGAGGCCGATGCCGGCACGACCCATGCGATGTTGTGGAAGCTGCGGATGAACAACGAGTGGACGACACCCGTTGTGGAACTCACTCGGGGGCCAGCCAAAGGAACGACCCTGATTGTCGGGGACAAGGGACGCAAAGACTTGGTGGAGCAGATCGACGCGCTGCTCCGGCAGGGAGAACGGGTGATCGCGGTTGATCCATTCTTTATCGGCGAATCGAGCCTCGGCAAGCGCGACTATCTGTTCGCCCTGCTGGTGTCGACTGTGGGCCAACGTCCGCTGGGGGTACAGGTGACGCAACTGGGTGGGGTCGCCGACTGGCTGGTGAAGGAACGGCAGATTGGACCGGTCCGACTGTGCGCGTACGGCCCGCGCGAATCACTGGCGGCACTCGCGACCGCGGGATTGCATCCCGATTCGATTCTCCGACTGGAACTGCATCAGTCGCTGGCGAGTCTGAAAGAGGTCATCGAACAAAACCGCAAGGTCGACGACGCTCCCGAGTTGTTCTGCTTCGGCCTGTTGGAACAGTTCGACATCCTGCAACTGGCGGCACTGGTCGCGCCGCGTGAAATCGAATTCGGCGAATCGCGTCCCCGGATGAAACAGGAACTGGCACCGCTCGACGCGTGGCGACAACGGATGAAGTAGGACCGACACTTGAGATTCCACTTCCGTTTCGACGGGCGGCGTGCGAAAATCGGGTAGTCGACACCCGATCTGGTCTTCCTCCGAGATCGGGGTTTCCGTCCCATTGCTCTGGATTCCCCTGAGTGGAATGATGCTGCATCCCGAAACTCTCGAAGCGTATCGCCGAATGACTCCGGCGGAGCGGCTGCAAATGGCGCTGGAGATGGTGCGCGAAAACTCGCGTCGAATGTTCGCGGGATCGGAGGCGATGGTTGACCGGCGATTCGAGATTTTGCGTCGTCAAAATGACGATCGAAACGAGCGAATGCGAGTAGCGATTGGCCCTACGCGAGACACCCATGGAAGAGTACCTGATTCAGCCGTTTCTTGACTTCACAAGGTACTCCTCGCTCAGGGCCAGCTCGACGAAGCCTACATGCGTGATTGGGCCGCTGAACTGGGGATTCTGCCTCTGCTGAATCAGACGCTCGAAGAGTGGAAACGCGAATTATAGCGGTTCAGAACGTGCGGGTCGGTCTAAAGAACCTGTCCAAGATCAAATTCGTGGTTTGTGAGATCTTTCGAACAAACCAAACCACCAGCGGTAAAGCAAAATTGGCGGTCAGGTGACATCGAATTCAGTGATGCGCGTCTACCCCGAAGGGGTAAATTCAAAGCGACTTCGAGAGTGCTGAATGCGATCGAAGCCTCGTTTTGGATCTACCGGCAGTCGTTTTGGGCGGTCCAGGCGCAAAACAATCACCAGAATACGAATTTGATTTTGGACAGGTTCTAAGCGACTCCTCGCAGTCATTCCCCCGTTTCGATCTTCTGGGTAAAATGCCGTTCCGACACGAGCCCATCCGTTTCTCCCAGGCTTGGCGACACCGTGCGAAAGTTGATCATCGATCTTGATCCCGGCATTGGCGACGCCCTCGCCGCCGTGCTGGCACTGCTCGATCCCCGCCTGGACCTGCTGGCTCTGACGCCCTGCGCGGGTTGCGTCACCGGGTCGGTCGCCACGCGCAATGTCCAGGCAATCGTCGCGCATCTCGATCCCCCCAAGTGGCCCCGGCTCGGTTCCGCCCGCGGCCCCGCCCAGCTTATCGATGCCTCCCCCAACGTCTTCGAACCGTTACTGGGCGAGTTGCACGGTCCAACCGGTCTCGGTGACATTGAGTTCCCCGCCGCCCAACTTCACAACCCACATGATTCCGTCAAGGTGCTGGTCGATCTCGTGCGGGCTCATCCCCATGAGGTCACCCTGCTGACCCTTGGACCGCTCGGGAATGTCATCGCGGCCGCCGAGCGGGCTCCCGATTTTCTCGAGTCCCTTGGTGGGCTGGTCGTTTGCGGCGGGGCGATCTCAGTAGGGGGAGACGTGACGGCCGCCGCCGAAACGAACATGTTCCTCAATCCTGAGGCGGCGCGGTACGTCGTCGCGGGCAAGCACGCCAAGACGCTGGTCCCGCTCGATGTCACAAACAAGGCCGTACTCACGCTGGAACAGTTTCCAAAAATCACGGCGACCGACAGTCCCGCGTCACAGTTTCTGAGCAAACTGCTTCCGGTTTCGTTTCGGACGCATCGCCAATTGCTGGGAATCGAGAGCATTCGAATCGCCGAGGTGGTGGCGCTGGCGGTGGTCGCCCGACCGCAACTGGTCCGCTCGCAGCCGATGCCAGTGTCGGTTGAGACGGAAGGGGAACTGACCCGGGGGGCGACTGTCGCCGACCGCCGACCGCAGTTCGCGGGGGGCGCGAGCACCGAAGTGGTCACCGAAATCGACCCCCAGGGGGTGATTGATTACCTCGTCGAAATTTTGCGAACGAATTGATGACAGCCGACGTGTTGTGCGCAGGGATTGTGGTCGCCGACTTCATCTGTGAGCCGGTCGAGAAACTCCCCGCCTCGGGGGCGCTGGTGATGACCCCCGGAATCTCCTGGGCGATTGGTGGCTGCGCGTCGAATGTGGCGGCCGACCTCGCCCGGCTGGGGATCCGCTCGGCGGTCGCTGGTCGGATTGGTGACGACCCGGCAGGAGCGTTTGTTCGCGACAGTCTGACAAGAGCGGGGGTCGACACGTCTCTGCTCAGTCAGACGCCGCGACTGCAAACCAGCAGCACGCTGGTGATCAACGTGAAAGGTGAAGACCGGCGGTTCATTCACACGTTTGGAGCGAACGCCGCTTTTACCGGGGACGAAATTCCCCCCGACCTCATCGCGCAATCCCGCATTCTCTATCTCGGGGGATTCTTCCTGATGCCGGCGCTCACTGGGGAACGGGTCGCGCGGCTCTTTCGCGCGGCGCGGGCCGCCGGTTTGAAGACGGTGCTCGATGTAGTCATCCCCGATCCGACCAACACCTGGCCGGCCCTCGAAACGGTGTTGCCCCAGACCGACGTCTTCCTGCCGAATTTCGACGAGGCCGTCCTGCTCACCAACCTGCACGACCCGATCGCGCAGGCCCGCAAGTTTCGGGATGCCGGCGCTGAGACGGTGGTCATCACCTGTGGAGGAAGCGGCGCGATCCTGCATGCGGGGGACAACATCTGGAAGAGTGGCATCTTTCCTGTGGATTATGTCGACGGCACCGGAAGCGGCGACGCGTTCGCCGCCGGCTATATTGTCGGCCTGTTGGAAGGGGCGTCACCGCCGCGCTGTCTCGAAATCGGCAGCGCCCTTGGCGCGAGTTGCGTCCGCTTTCCCGGAGCGACAACCGGTGTGTTCAACCGGTTGGAGCTGGAAGAATTCCTGGCGAAACAGCGACTGGAGATTTCGTCTGTCGAGTGATTTTCGGTAGCAGAGTCGGCGATGTAGGGAGTTTGAGTTTGTGGCATTTGACCACGATCAATCGCCGGACGTTGGGTTGCCTGTACGCCTGTTGGGTTTCAGCTCGGTTTGGCTTGCGATTTTTATCCTGCTTTGCAGTCCGTGGTCCGTACAAATCTGCGCAGCCCTTCATGCCTGCCCGTTCACCTCTTCGCGTTGATGTGGATTGTCGACTCTCCGCGTCACACCGGTCGCCTCCAGCAGGTAGTAAGTTGACCGCATTACCCCCTCCGGCTATTCTGACCGCGCGAGCGTGGCACGCTGTTTGCGGAACATCTCCGCACATGCCCAGATGAATGGAGATCAGGCCAGAATCTGCCCACTCCGCGCGGCGCTCGCGCACTTCTGCGGCAACGACTGCTGAATAAATAGGCAGCCGGAGCCTTGTTGAGCTTGACTTTGTTGACACGCGCTCGATTTTTTCCACCTGGCCGACTACTTCCGAGAGACAGGAGACATCGTTGATGGCTGGTACCCCGAAGGACTTCTTTGAACTCGCCACGAAGGTTGGCGCCGAGTTGGTCGACCTGAAGTTCGTCGACATGCTGGGAACTTGGCAGCACTGCAGCTACCCCATCGACACGTGGGACGAAAAGACCTTCACCGAAGGGATGGGATTTGACGGTTCGTCGATTCGTGGCTGGCAGGCGATCAATGCGTCGGACATGCTGGCGATTCCCGACGCGTCGACGGTGCGTGTCGACCCGTTCTGGGAAAAGCCGACCCTGAGCGTGATCGCCAACGTGGTCGACCCGATCACCCGTCAGGAATACACCCGTGACCCGCGTTACGTCGCCCGCAAGGGTGTGGCGTACCTCAAGCAGACGGGCATCGCCGACACCGTTTTCATCGGCCCCGAACCCGAATTCTTCATTTTCGACGACGTTCGTTACAAGTCGGCCCCGAACGGCCAGTTCTACGAAGTCGACTCGAGCGAAGGTGCGTGGAACTCCGCTAAGTCCGAGGGGGGCCTGCTGGGCCAGAAGGTCGCGAACACCGGCTCGAAGATTCCGATGAAGGGGGGATACTTCCCCGTTTCGCCGCTCGACACGCTGGGTGACATCCGCGCCGAGATGGTCGCGGAAATGCGCAAGATCGGCATCGTGGTCGAAGCCCATCACCACGAAGTAGCGACCGCCGGCCAGTGCGAAATCGACATGAAGTTCATGGACCTGCTCTCCATGGGCGATCAGATGATGTGGTTCAAGTACATCATCCGCAACGTCGCTCGCAAGCACGGCAAGTCGGCGACCTTCATGCCCAAGCCGATCTTCCAGGACAACGGCTCCGGGATGCACACCCACTTCTCGCTGTGGAACAAGGGTCAGCCCCTGTTCGCCGGGAATGGCTACGCTGGGATGTCGGAAATGGCGTTGTACGCGATCGGCGGGGTGCTGAAGCACGCCCGCGCGATTCTGGCTTTCGCCGCCCCGACGACGAACTCCTACAAGCGACTCGTCCCCGGGTACGAAGCCCCCGTGAATCTGGCGATGTCGCAGCGGAATCGCTCGGCGTCGGTCCGCATTCCGATGTACTCGGCCAATCCCAAGGCGAAGCGGTTCGAATTCCGCTGTCCGGACCCCAGCAGCAACCCGTACCTGACCTTCTCGGCGGTGTTGATGGCGGCCCTCGACGGGATCACCAACAAGATCGACCCGGGCGAACCGCTCGAACGCGATATCTACGAAATGAGCCCCGAGGAACTGGCGCAGACGCGCAAGACCCCCGGATCGCTCGAAGAAGCGCTCGAAGCTCTCGAAGGCGACCACGAATTCCTCACTAAGGGAGACGTGTTCACGCAGGATCTCATCGAAGCGTGGATTTCCTGGAAGCGTGAGAAGGAAATCGACCCGATGCGCCTGCGGCCCCACCCGTACGAGTTCGCTCTGTACTACGACAACTGAGATTGTCGCGACGACGAGTGTTCAGACAAATGCCGGTTCGCGAGCCAATCGCGCCGGCAGGTGCTGAATGAACAAACAGTGTCCGAGGCGGCTGGTGTTCCAGCCGCCTCGCGGCATTCTTTGTGACGGACTTGTTCGCTATCCTACGATTTCGCTCACAGACCGCCATTTTTCCGAGTCCGCCGTGCCCGCTCTGACCCGCGACCAGATTGAAGCCCTGATTCCCCACCGGGATCCCTTTCTCTGGATCGACGCAGTCGATGAAATCGAAGAGAGCCGGATTGTCGCGCGGAAATGGCTGTCGCCCGAACTGCCCGTCTTTCAGGGCCATTACCCAGGCCAGCCGGTCTTCCCTGGCGTATTGCTCTGCGAAATCGCGATGCAGGCGGGAGCGACACTGATTGCCCGCCGTGGCGATGGCTCCGTGCCGGCGGGAAAAGTCCCTGTCGCCACGCGCTTGAATAACGTGAAATTCCGCCAGATCGTTCGACCGGGGGCGACGGTCGTCGCCTTGGTCGAACTGACCGATCGGGCCGGCCAGGCGTTCTTCCTGGCCGGCAAACTGCAGGTCGACGGCAAAACAGTCGCGCAGGTGGAATTCGCCTGCGCGATCGCCGACCCTACTTAGCGGCGACGTTGTAAACGTACAGCGTTCCCTGTTCTCGGAGGTACAACTTCCCTCCCAAAACGACCGGATGCGACCAACTGGGGCCACCCACTTCCGGCAGCTTGAACGTCCCCTTGATGGTGTAGCCGTCCGGCGTGGCGTCGATTAGCGCGATCAACCCGTCCTGGTAACGGAAGTAGAGTTTCCCGTCGGCGTAAACGACGGCGGCGGAACCCGAACCGGGCCCCCGCTTGTCTCCCCCCCACACCGTCTTGCCGCTTTTCAGCTCAACGCAGATCGGAAAGCCTTCGTTGTGGCGGTGTCCGCAGTAGACATAATCGCCAATCCGCACCATGCCGCCGTGGTGATTCTGCAGGGAGTTGGCGTTCAGGAAGTACTTTTCGTCGGCTTTCACTCCGTCGCCATCTTTGCTCAGTTCGAGCAGCGCCGAGCCGGTTCCGTAGCCTGAAGAACAGAAGACCAGATTCCCCTCGACAATCGGAGTGGGAATGCTGGCAGTGCCGTTGCTCACTTTTTTGTACTGCCAGAGCAGTTTTCCGTCGGAGGCGCGAACGCCCACCACACCGGTCCCGGCTCCCAGGAGCTGCACGTATTGGCGGACTTTCGCACCTTGCGAAACGACGGGCGACGAATAACCAAACCCGCTGCCGCCGCCGCCAGGAATGGACGTCTGCCAGATGACGTCACCGGTGGCGCGGTTGAGGGCGACCACGGTCGACTTCTCACTCCCCGGGGTGCAGATCACCTTTTCGCCATCCACAAGGACCGAGTCACAGTAATGCCACGTGGGGACATTCCCGCCGAAGTCCTTGGTGTAACTCTTCCGCCACAGTTCCTTGCCGCTGTCCGTCGCAGCGCACAGCAGATCGCCATTCGCGCCGACCGCGAAGACCCGATCGCCGTCGGTGGTGGGGGTGCTGCTGGGACCGTCTCCCGTGGCGTCGCCGATGCGGACTTTCCAAAGCTGGCTCCCATCCTCGAGCTTGAGAGCGAGCAGGTACTCCCCATCGTCGAATTTTCCCGCAGTGAAGATCTTGCCAGCGGTGATCGCGAGACTGGCATACCCGCGTCCCATGCCATCCGCTTTCCACGCGAGCGGGGGTCCGTTTTCGGGCCATTCCTTCAGCAGTCCCTTCTCGGTCGAGACCGCGTCCCGTTTCGGCCCGCGCCACTGCGGCCACGAAACATCTTCGTTCTTCGCCCCGCCGACGCTCACCACCAGGCCGATCCCCAGAATGGCGAACAGCACCCCTCGCGACCAATTCAACACGCGCATCGTCACAGCTCCCAAAAGCAAGTCCGTTTGCATGAATCCAAAGACATGGATCCGTAGATTACCGGGCAATGCGCCCGCTTCGCAATCGTTCCCCAGACGGCTCCGGCGATTGTCACGTTTCATTTTCTCCGGCGCGTAGGTTAAGATCGGCCGCGCGAAAGCCCCATTCGCACTCCGCGGCGAGTCGGCGGCAACCTGAGACGTGGGGGGGGCGACTGTCACTTTGAAGGGAGCGAAACATGAAATTCCTGCACGCGGCGGACGTGCATCTCGACAGCCCCTTGCGCGGATTGGAACGGTATGACGGAGCGCCCGTGGAGGAACTGCGCGGAGCGACCCGCGAAGCACTGAAGAATCTGGTGGAACTCGCGATAGCGGAACAGGTCGCGTTCGTGCTGATCGCCGGCGACATCTACGACGGCGACTGGAAGGACTACAACACCGGGCTCTTCTTCTCGCAGCAGATGGCCCGACTGAATGCCGCCTCGATCCCCGTCTACCTCATCCGGGGGAACCATGACGCAGCCAGTCAGATTTCCAAACAACTGCGTCTCCCCGCGAACGTCTTCGAGTTCCCTCACGACCGTCCCAAAACCGTCACTCTCGACGAGCATGGAGTCGCGATCCATGGACAGGGGTTCGCCTCCCAATCGGTGACTGAAGACCTGTCGGCCCATTATCCGCCGGCCAAATCGGGATATCTGAACATCGGGTTGCTGCACACCAGCGCCGGTGGTCGACCCGGACACGAAAACTACGCCCCCTGCACACCCGAAGGATTGAGCGACAAAGGGTACGACTATTGGGCGCTGGGGCATGTGCATCAGCGGGAAATTTTGAAGCGTGATCCGTGGATCGTGTTTCCCGGCAATATCCAGGGACGCCATATTCGCGAGGTCGGCAGCAAAGGGTGCAGTCTGGTGAGTGTCGAAAACGGTCGGGTGACTGCGGTCGACCATTGTGAACTCGACGTCCTGCGGTGGACGGAATGTGTCGTCGATCTGAAGGGTGCCACCGACCCGGGCGGGGCACTCGACGCCGTCCGGACCGCGCTGGAACGGGCTCAATCGGACGCGGGGGATCGGTTGCTGGCAGTTCGCCTGCGGCTCATTGGTGAATCCCCGTCCCATTCCGCGCTCGTGGCGAGTCGAGAGCAATTCACCAACGATTGCCGGGCGCTGGCGACCGATGTGGGGGCGGGGCAGGTCTGGATCGAGAAGATCCGACTGGAGACCACTCCGGTTGAAGAGGCCGCGGATCTCGACGGACGGACCGACGCGATCGGCGAGTTGTTGAAATTCATCCACGAGGGGGCGCACAGCCCCGAGTTCCTGCAAGAGTTGAAACAGGACATCACCGACCTGGTGAACAAGCTCCCGCCGGAACTCAAGTCTGATCCCGATCCGTTCGATCTCGACGATCTCGTGATGCTCGCGAGGTTTGTGCCAGGGGCCGCCCAGACATTGCAGCCTCGGCTGCGCGCCCAGAAGGGGAAATAGAATGCGATTTTTGGAACTGAATTTCCTCGCGTACGGCTGTTTTACCAACCACCGGCTCGATCTCTCGAAGCACGGTCACGCGCTGCATGTCATCTATGGCCCCAACGAAGCGGGAAAAAGCACCGCCTTGCGCGGACTGACCGATTTTCTTTATGGAATCCCGACCCGCTCCACTGACAACTTCCTGCATAAGAATCCCGAACTGCGCGTCGCCGCCCGGCTGCTGGACGAGGACGATCGGGAGCATGAATTCGTCCGTCGCAAAGGAACCCGCGACACTCTGAGCGACACGAAGGGGAAGGTGGTCCCCGACGCGAACCTGGCGCGACTGTTGCGGGGATTGCCCCGCGATCTGTTTGAAACGCTGTTCCGGATCGATCACGACTCCCTGGTGGACGGGGGACACGCGCTGCTGGACGGTAAGGGGGAGCTGGCGACCACACTGTTTCAGGCGGGGGCGGGCATTCTGGGAGTCCGGCAGGTCATGGCGGACCTCGACACCGAAGCTGACCGGATTTTCAAGTCGCGGGCATCCAATCCCCCGTTGAACAAGGCATTGCAGCAATTCCAGGACAAAAAGAAGACGATTCGCGACGCGTCGCTGAACGTCGCGGAGTGGAAGAAGCTCGCGGCGGAACTCGACGAGAGCAAGCAGCGGTTGAAAGAATATCAAACGAGTTACAGTGACAAGTCGGCGGAACGGGAGCGACTCAAACGAATTCGGCAGGCGCAACAGCAGGCGACCAAACGTGCGGAACTGCAGAGGAGCCTGAAGGAACTGGGGAAAGTGCCGAGCATTGCCGAGGCTGACATCGCCACACGTGAGGCGGCGACCCGCCGACTGGCGGCGGATCGGGAGCGCAGCGAGTTGGCGCACAAACAGATCGCGGACTGGGAGACCCAAATCGCCGGCCTGGCGGCACCGCTCGAAGTCTTGAATCACGCCACGGAGATTCAAGAAGTGGTGCAGCGGGTCGACAGTTTTCGCAAAGCGATGAGCGATCTGCCGAAACGGGAAAAGGAACGGATTCAGCTCGAGGCCGAGGCCCGCGCGAAACTCAGTGACGTACGGCCCGATCTTTCGCTCGACCAAGCCCGCGGCCTGCGGCTCACCGCGCCGGAACGGACAAAAATCCAGCGGCTGGTCGGGGAATTCGCGAAACTCGAAACGAAATTGAGTGGCAATCAGGAACGGATTGATTCGCTCGAACGGTCGACACGCGGGCAGCGTGAGCAGCTCGCGGCGAATCCCCCGCCGGCCGACCCCGCCGACCTGCAGCGGGTTCTGTCGGTTCTCAGGCGTGAGGGACTCTCGCTCGATCAGATTGAGATCGAACTGCGGGCGATCACGGAGTTGACCCGTAAGATCAGCGTCGAGCTGGTGAAGCTCGCCCCCTGGCGTGGGACGATGGAGGAACTCGAACCGTTGGCCGTTCCCACCGCGGAAGTGGTGGAGGCGTTTCAGACGGAGTGGACTCAGTTGGAGTCGCGCAAATCGCAGTTGAAACAGAAACTGAGCGAGTGGCAAGAGCAGAGCGAACAGGCCGACGCAGCCATTCGACAGTTGGTTGGAGGCGATTCGGTTCCCAGCGAAGCGGCGCTCGCCACCGCCCGGCAAAAACGGGACGAGGGATGGCGACTGATTCAAGCTCGACTCTCCTCGAAGGGCGTTCCTTATGACACAGTGCGGGAACAGGCGTATGCGGGTGATTTGGGGTTGGAAGGGGCGTTCACCCGGGACATCGCGACCGCCGACGAGATCGCCGACCGGTTGCGGACCGAGGCTGACCGCGTGGCGCAACTCGCCAAACTGAATCTGGAACAGGAACGTTCCCAACGACGACTGGCGCGTCTGCAGGAGGACGAACGGGATCTTGCCAGTGAACTCGATGATTGGAACAGCCGTTGGCGTTCGACGTGGGAGCCGGTGGGAATCGAACCGGAGACCCCGGTCAAAATGCGAGGCTGGCTCACACGTCACAGTCAGTTGGTCACCTTGACAGTGGACTTGCAGAAACGCCAGAGGACGGCTCAGGTCTTAGAGGCCCGGTTGAGGCAGCAGTCGGAGACGATTCGTGCCGAGTTCGCGAAACTGGGGATCGTCGAACCGGGCGAACTATCGCATCCGCTGTTGACGCAGTTCGCGGAGGACGAGGTTGCGCGGCTGGCGAAACAGCGGCAAGCCCGGGCCGCCGCTGAATCGGAAGCCGACCGGCAAGCGGCGGAATTGGAGGGACTCCGGCAGGACCGCGAGAAGCTGCGGAGTGACCTGGAGAAATGGCGGTCAGCCTGGAGTGAGATCACTCGGCCGGCGGCGGCGGAACCGGATGCGCGCCCGGAAGAGGTGCAGTCGATGTTGGCGACAATTGACGAAGTGTGCGAGGGGTTGGTGAGTATCGCCGACAAGGACGCCCGCATTCAAGAAATGCAAGCGCATATCGACGAGTTTCGCGCTGCGGTCGCTGGCTTGGCAGCGGTAATTGCACCTGAGATCGCAGGGACGCGTCCCGATGAGGCGGCGGCGGAACTTCAGCGGCGGTTGGCGGCGGCCCAGCGGGTGGATGGTCAGCGAAAGACAATCGAGTCTCAGCTTGCCGATGAACGCCAGGCCCGCGACAAGGCGCTGCAACGGATCGCGTTGACCGAAGGGGAATTGGATGCGCTGCTCCGCCGGGCCGACTGTCCTGATCTTGCCACTCTGGTGGAGCTGGAACGAAAATCCGTGCTGGCGAGAGAGCTGCGTGAGAGGCTGAAGGAAGTGGACGAAGTCCTCAGCGGATTCGCGGCGGGTGCGGATTTAAACGCATTTTTGACCGAGGTCTCGCTGGTCGACGCCGACCGGGTGCCGGTGCAGATTGAAGAGATCTCTCAGGCACTCAACGATCTCGACCGGCGTCGCTCGGAGTGTCAGGAGGGAGTGGGGCGACTGCAAAGCGAGCTGGATCGACGCAACGGAGGGGCAGAGGCGGTGGTGGCCGCCCAGGAGGCGCAGGAAACGCTGGCGACGATCCGCGAACAGGCCGAGGAATACGTTCGGCTCAAAATCGCCGGGGGAATTCTCCGCCGGTATCTGGAGCGCTATCGCCAGGAAACGCAGGATCCGGTTTTGAAGCGGGCGAGCGAACTGTTCGCGCGGTTGTCGATCCATTCGTTTGGCGGCATCAAGTCCGATTTCAACGACAAGGACGAACCGATTTTATTGGGGGTTCGGCCGTCCGGGGCCGTCGTGGAGGTGGAGGGAATGAGCGACGGCACGCGAGACCAGCTCTTCTTGGCGTTCCGACTGGCGAATCTGGAACGGCAGATGGAAACGCAGGCCCGGCTCCCGCTGGTTGTCGATGACATTCTCATCAACTTCGACGACGCCCGTTCGAAAGCGACGCTGGGGGTTCTCGCCGATCTCGCGCGACAGACACAAGTGCTGTTTTTCACGCATCATGAGCGCCTGGTGGAACTCGCGGAGAGTGTGGTTCCCGCGGAGGAACTGGCGGTTCATCGGCTTGCGCGGGGTTAGGTGTCCCGAAGTTGGGATTGACCAAACTCGAAAAACGGGGCACAACATAGTTCCCCCCCCGGGTCGGTTTCTTGTCCGACCAATCTGCGTCACGCCCCCTTCCTCCCCACTCCCCCGCCCTGCCATGAATCCACTCCGCTCCCGCGGCGCGTTGGCCGTCGGTTTGATCGCGCTCTGCGGCAGTTCCGGCTGCATCGCCCTGTCCTTCGGCTCGAAAGAGGTTCACGAAGTCGACGCGACCTTGGAGCAGAGGATCGAGTCTTTGGAGGCCCGGGTGCAAATGCTCGAGTCGGGAACCCAGGTGCTGGGTACGGTCCCGCCGGAGCTCAAGTAGCGGACAGCGTTCCTACAACGCCGCGGTCTGGACATCTTCGGCAAGGACAAGTGGAGACAGATTGAAACGCCGTGTCGGAAACAAACCGCGGCGCAGCCGCCGCTCCCCCCCTCACCCCGACGCACTGGAAATACATTTCCAAAGACGTCGTCAGCAATGCCCTCGAAATCAATCATTCATCCCGGCCGGAACTCGACTTCGTCCTACCGTCCCGGCTGATCTCCTTCCACATTTCCAATTGACGCGAAATGTCAATCATCAGTCCGATGAGACCGCCATACAGCGCGAGATCCGCGATCGTGTCGCCGATTCCCATAAGCGTCAATATCCAGGTGAAACGAAAATATCCCTCGTTCAACGAACCGGAGATCTCAAGCAACTGGAGTAACAGGAGCGGGATGCTGCTTGCGATGGTGCCCGCCAGTCCGAACGCGACCCAGTACATCCAGGGGGACACATGGCGTTTCGACAGGCAAAACAACAACGCCACGGCGGCGACCGCAATGACGATGCCCAACTGAAAAAGCCGAAGAATCACAACAAAATCGACCGGACTGTTGGAGGCCATGGATCACACTTCCAGCGGCAGGGAAAAGGGACAACTTACGTGGGTGGCAGGATACCACAGTCACCGCCACGTCCGCATTGACGCATCCCGTCGGTCCCGCGACGCGAGGGCTTCCAGCCGTTGGAGATCACCTGTGATTGCTCGCGACCTCCAACCAGGCTGGAGTTGTGGCCTATCGAGCCGAATGGACTCGGGCGTGGAGTCCCGGATTCGCCCGACCGGTGACGTTTCCGCCGAAGGATCCCATCGGTTGATTCGGCGATCCACTATGGACCGCGAGAACGGCTCGATCAACGACCGGGTCAACAACATTGAGTCCGTTCATCGCCCGTCCCGCGTCCACAGGAATGTCCGGTTGGACTCCGACTCCCGCCATTTCCCGACCCGCGGGGGAATAGAACTTCGCCGTCGTCAACCGGACACTCGCGCCAAGTGCTTTCAGGGGAAACAGCGTTTGTACCGTCCCCTTGCCGTAGGTGGTGTGTCCCACGACGACACCCCGGCCGTTTTCCTGAATCGCGGCGGCGAGAATCTCACTGGCACTGGCACTCTCTCCGTCCACCAGCAGAGCCAGGGGGACATTCCAGGCCGCGCCGGAGTTTCCCGTTTCCACGGTGTTGTCTTCGGGGGTCCGTCCTCGCGTCGAGACAATCGTCCCTTGTTTCACAAACAGCCGGGCGATGTCGATCGCGGTCGTCAACAGGCCGCCACCGTTCCCTCGCAGATCGACAACCACACTTCGCATTCCCTGTTGGGCCAGCGATTCCAGGGCGTGTTCCATTTCGTTCGCACTATTTGTCGCGAACGAATCGAGCTTCAGATAACCGGTCTGCGCATCGAGCATCTGCACATCGACCACCGACTGCACGTCGACCCGCTGCCGCGCCACCACCACGGCGGCAGTCGCTCCTCCCGCCTTCGCGACGGTGATCGTGACAGGACTCCCTTCGGGGCCGGTGATGAGTGCCGTCGCACTGTGAAGATCCCGGCCGGCGAGCGATTGACCATCGATCGCGACGACGAGATCGTCCCGCTGGAGGCCGGCTTTCGCAGCAGGGCCGTTCGGTAACACTCGCAACACCCGCAACCCCTGGGGAACTAGCTCGATTTGGACGCCGATTCCCACCACCTCCTGTTGCAGCGATGCGCTGTTGAGCCGGGAGTTTTCGGGAGGAACGAACGCCGAGAACTGGTCGAGTGATTCGATGGCACCGTACTCGAACTCCAGACCGACCACTGCGGGATTCAAACCCAAAGCCTGTTGTGCCAATCGCATTGTCGACCGCAAGGCCGCGACCGCGTCTTCATTCGAGTTGACTTGTGATTGCTGAAACTGGCCGACCAGTGTCTGTTCGAATTGCTGGAATTGACCAGCCGACACATTGAGTCGATTGACCTGCTGAAAGTCGGGATTCCGCAACGCTTCGACCAGATTGTACAGCCCCCGCTTCACGATTTTCGCCGGGGCCGGGGGAGAGAGGTGCCGTTCCGCGACGAGTTGCAGCGTTTCGGCGTACAGCGACAGGCTCTGATCGGGATTGACGCCAGCGAGAAACGCGACGATCCGAGGATCCTGGTACCGTCGGGAGATCAGATCCTGCGCGGGGGCGAGATGTCCCTTCCAGGCGGGGCTCTGGCTGTCGGATCCCCGGGGCGCACTGGTCGCATCCGCTGGAGAATAGGACCGTCGTCGCCGAGGGGCGGGGACCGGTTCCTCGACTGTGTCCTGGTCGTATCGAGATCGGCTTCGCGGAGTGTCGACCACGTCGTCGTCGGCACTCAATCCAAAGCTGTCGACGGTATGGAATCGCCGCGAAGGAGTTCCTGACCGGGTCGCTCGCAGCGGGACTTCACCCTCACCTTCCTCCGGGGCCCAGGCATTCTCCCGCACGACGGGAAGCGCCTGGAAACTGTCCCGGTGGGGCCGTCGGACGGCTGGCTCCCGCCGGCCAGTTTCGTAGGAGTTGTAGGCATCGAACCGTTGTCTCGTGGACTCGGCATCGCTTCGAGAATCGTATTCGCGAGTCGGTCGGTAACCTGGTCCCGCGAATGATTCCTGGCAGCAGGCAACAGCGACGATGACCACAGCCAGGGACAGTTTCATCCACAGAGACAACCGTCCGCAGGGAGAAGTGGGATTGATGAGCGGGGACATGGCGGAAATCCTTGTCTGCCAGGGGTCACAAATTCCGACGGGCAGATGAGAGGTGCGGCTTGGAATTCGGAAGACGTGTTGGCGGTTTCAATGGGGAGCGGGCTTAATTGCGGCTGGTGTCGACTCGTCGCAGGACAACGGAGTCGCCATCGGGAATCCTGGTCCGATGCGTTCGAACCGCATCCGCGAGTGGTGCGGGGGCCGGGGTCAGAACGGGCTGGGTCGACTTCAGTTCTCCCCGGAGAACTCGAATCGAATCGGGGGCGTCGATCCCAATCCGGACCACGCCGTTGTGAATCTGAAGCACCTTGATGACAATGTCATCTCCAATGTGAATCACTTCTGTGAGTTTTCGTGCCAGAACCAACATGATCGCTCTCCTGTATGTTGGGGATCCGAAGATCCCCGGGGAATTGAACGTCGGAAACCGTGTCATTTTGATGACGCATCACGCTGGTTTCGACTGCTCGCGAACAATGCAGGTGTCGTGCCAATTGTCAAAAATGGATCCGAGAAGCGCGCAGTATATCCATGTTTTATAGTATTGAAACTGTCGAGCCGGCCGTGAGAGCCTACTCGATGGACGCAGCCCATCTCCCTGCGCCACGGTGCCGATGATTCCATCGACAGGTAATGCAATAATGACTACACTATCCAATTCTGAATGTATTCTTTTCAACTCGCCACGTACGGATTGTAGACTTTCTTCAAAGCAGAACACGGTCGGAAATGGCCCGTTCGGAGCAGTGTTTGTAACCCGTTGCGGGATCGTGTGTTGCGAAAATGAATCTATTGGACCATTCGATTGGCACGAATGATGCACTTTCCTGAAACCGTCTGCCGCACGTCGCGACAGTTCGAGACGCCTCGGCGCCGCGAAACACAAGTCGAGTTTCTGATAGGAGTTGCGTCATGGCTACCCATTCTCTCTGGACTAAGTTTCTGACGGTTGGTTTCGTCTGCCTCACCGGTGCCTGGGCCGTCGCGGACGACGGTTTCCTCCCCCCGGTTCAACGGTCGCAACGGACTCAAGCCACTCGCAAGATCGAAGCGGCTGTTCCACGTGACGCCGTTCGAACACACGACTCACTCCCCTCCGCTGCTTCCGGTGAAAAGACCGCGTTCTTCGGCTGGGGCTTCGGATGCGCCCCCTGCCGGCCGGTCTGCCGACCGGTTTGTGCCCCCGTCTACTCGCCCGTCAATTACGGATGCCCCCCGGCCTACGGTTGCCCCCCCTCCTACGGGTGCAGTCCGGCCTACGGTGGTTACGGCGGTGCCTGTTCCCCCGTTGGCTATGGCGGCTACGGCGGTTCGTGCGCCCCCGTCGCGGGTTACGGAGGAGCCTGCTCACCTGTCGGGGGCTATGGGACTCCCTATGCCCCAGTCGGAGCCTACGGGAATTGTCCGCCGGTCGGTGCCGGTGGCTACTACTCTGGCCCTGTGATTCCACCGGCGATCAGTCAGCCGATCATGGGAACCCCGGCGGTCGGTGGCTACTACGGTAACCCGGGAAGCTATGGGGGCCAGCCTGGCTACTATGGTCAGGGATACGGCGCACCGGCGTATGGATACCCCGTCTACGGCGAATCCAACACGCAGCCGGAACGGTCGAGAGCGACATCCAGCCCCACCCGGGCCGTCTCAAAACTGACCGGAGACAACCCCCGCAATCCGTTCGCGGATTGATGTGATGCGAGTGCCGAACTGAGTTCGCGGAACTCAGCGCGGCAGCAAGTGTGACACTTTGCCCGAGCCGCGCCCGTCAGGAAGCTGCCAACGATTTCCGCTTCCTGACGGGCGCGGCTCGGCGAAAACACTTCGAATGCAGCCGTCTCGTGAATCAATGTAGTGTGGACTCCGCTCCACACTACGTTTTTTGTCGTCTCGTTCCAGCTCCAACGGTCGAATAACGGAGAAGTCTCGGAATTCATGGAACGCTTTGGCGATCCCTTGAAAACCGATCTTGACCTGCCACCGGCATCCACTTCGCACCTCGACACTTGCCGAGACGACTACTTCTCTCCCACGCAGTACAAGTTCTTACTCGATCGCAAGAAGATTTCGCCGTTGCTGATCGCGGGGCTGGCACTGAAATCTTCCGTGTCTTCTGTGACGCGATTGGTCGCCAACAGTTCAAACTCGGCTCCCAGCTTCAC
Organism: Planctomicrobium piriforme; assembly: GCA_945860955.1. Taxonomy (GTDB): domain Bacteria; phylum Planctomycetota; class Planctomycetia; order Planctomycetales; family Planctomycetaceae; genus UBA10511. The sequence continues at coordinate 12,785 of CAMATH010000010.1, read as the reverse complement.
GACCGAAACGTCGCCGCCGCGCGAGACGTAATACAGTTTGCCGTCGGCGGCCACGGGAGAAGAGTAATTCTGTCCGCCGCGCCGGCCACCACCACGCCGTTCACTGCCACCTGCGGGGGGAGCCGCCGAACCTCCACCACTCAACCGCTCTTTGTAGACTTTTTCTCCCGACGCCGCGTCGAGGCAGTTCGCGACCCCCGAGTTGATGAAGTAAATCCGACCGTCGGAGAACAGGGGGGTACTGATCCGGCTGTTGTGCCGACCGCTCCAGACGACGTTGGTCTTGGTGACATCTCCCATTCCGCCAACCCGGACCGCGATCGATCCGCCACCCATTCCCTCCACGGCGTAGACGACGTTGCCTTCCGCAGTGACGCTCGAACAGAACGAATCGGTGTTCATCGCCTCGCAGAACCAGCGCAGCTTTCCGGTCGCCGGGTCGAAACCCCAGATTTCATACGGGACAGCCAACACCAAATCGGTTCGGGTATCATCGACTTTCACCAGCACGGGTGTGCCCCAGGTACCGCCGAATCCTTGTGCCTCTTTCCGCCAGACTTCTTTGCCGGTCTCTTTGTCGAGCCCGACCAGCGCCTGACTCTCCGCCGACGCGGTGACAATGACCAGATTCTCGTACAAAACAGGGCTGGAGGAAGATCCCCAACCCCTGCGGTCCGATTCGGAACCGACTTTTGTCTGCCAGAGCTGTTTGCCGGTCATGTCGAACGCGACCGCGCCCGACTTTCCAAAGAATGCGTAGACATTTTTACCGTCACTGACTGGGGTGTGTGACGCGTAGCCATTTTCGGCGAACATACCGCGATACTGGTCTTCGGGAAGCGCCGCGTCGACTGCGGTATTCCACAGAATCTTCCCCGAACTTCGATCGACACAGACCATGTGCCGCTTGAGTTTCGATTGCGACCCGGGTTCACCGCGATCGACTCCATAGCCCGACCAGCAAGTGACGAACACCTTGTCCCCCACCACGATCGGACAGGAAGAACCTGGCCCGGGAAGCGCGGTTTTCCACTTGAGGTTCTCTGTCGGACTAAATTTCACCGGCGTGTGCGCGGTGTCGGGCGAGACGCCGGTCCCATTCGGTCCGCGAAAACGAGCCCAATCTGCTGCGGGCAACGAATTCACCGACAGCGTGAAAACTGCAACAGCCAGCCAGGCGCGAGTGGAACGAACAAGCATGTGAATCACCGGGGGGGGAAGGTACGGCCAAAGGCGAATGGCGAGAACTGCAAGACGGAAACAAACGCAGCGTGTCGGTTCCATCATTGGAACCGACACGCCATCGGGTTCGCAATCTCTCGAATCGTTATTCCGGGCGGCGGGGCCGCTCGGGACGGGCTTCGCCGCGAGGTTCCCCATCGCCCCCCGGACCAGCACCACCGGGACCATTCCGTTCACCTCCGCGCCGTCCCCCTTCCGGTCCGCCGGGACCAGGACCACGCCCCCCGCCGGGACCGCCCTGGCCCTCCGGACCATTCATCCGGCGTTCCCGCATATCAGCCGCCAGTTTGGTCAATTCGTCCCGGGAGAGTTTTCCATCTTTGTCCGCGTCGAATTCCATCCAGTGTTCGAGCATCATTTCAACGGAGGGGGGACCGGCAAATCCCGGGCCACGTTCCCCACCCGGTCCACGTTCCCCACCCGGACCACGATCTCCACCCGGACCACGATCTCCATCGGGGCCGCGTCCTTCCGGGCCTCGACCAAGAGGGCCTTCCCCGTCTCGTGGACCGCGCCCGGGGCGTGCGCCTTCTCGTCCCTCCGGCCCTCTCTCACGTCGCCCCGGACGGCGCCCTTCGGGGCCACCTTCGGGACGTCGCGGACCGCGCCCTTCTGGTCCACCCTCCGGACGACCCGGACCGCGACCGTCCGGCCCCCCCTCCGGACGACCCGGCCCCCGTCCTTCCGGGCCACCTTCCGGCCGGCCCCGTCCGCGCCCTTCACCATCGCGCTCCTCAGGCCCCCCTTCTGGCCGCCGTTCCGGACGAATTTCCTCTTCCGTCAACTTGCCGTCACCGTTTTTGTCGAGCGCCTTGAGCGCGGCGGCCGAATTCGCCAGTTCCTCCGCCGAGATCACTCCGTCGCCGTCAGCATCCAGCACGCGCATCAACGGCATCCGCATCCCGGGGCGACCCGGACCTTCAGGTCGATCGCCCGGTCCCCCCTCGGGCCGATCCGGCCCCTGCGCCAGCAACGGAGTTGTCATCGTGAAGGCGAGCAGCGCCATTCCACAAGTTGTTAACAATCGGGACATTTTCGAGCTTCCGAGGTCGGTGTGTGATTGAGATCCGCGACACGCGGCGTACAGGGATTGAACCCTCTGTTCATAAAAAAGTTCCGCGGGAACCGCCGGCATTGCCGCGCTCCGCCTCAAGCGGTGCGGCCGGCGATTCGTCGAATCTTCTCGGTTCAGACAACGAACCTACTCAATCGGTGGCTATCGTCGCGGCAGCATGATCAAGTTTCCAATTCGAGCCATGGATTCGAATCCCTCCTTACCGAGTTTCTTCTAACACATGTTCTCGCCACGTCGAGGCTTCGTTCTGCTCGGGATGCTGATTCTGGGATCCGTGTTGTGTGCGGTGCCAGCGGTTGGAGGTCCCGTCGACTCCACGACGATCATGCAGCCCGGCGATCTTGAGCTGTCCGGGCAGTCTCCCGAGATCCTCGCTGCGATCAGTCAGTTTCGACGTGGCGAACGGGAATCCGCGTTAAAGTCACTTGAGGCGGCCGCGAAGTCGGACCCCGAGTTGCCTCCACCAAGAGTCATGCTCGCCCGCATGCTGCTGTTCGATCGCGAGGTCGACGCCGCCCGAAAACTGCTGGAAGAGGTGGCGTCACAACTACCCGAATACCTCGGGACCTATGCGCTGTTCGGGAACCTGGCAATGGCGGAGGGTCGGATCTCGGATGCGCAGGCTCAGTACGAAAAGGTGCTGCGACTGGCCGAGGAATCGAAAGACCAACCGGATCGAAAACGCTTAGAGATGCGAGGTTGGTCCGGGTTGGCTTCGGTCGCCGAGGCGCGTCGCGACTGGACAACCGCGACCGACGCGTTGCGCCACTGTCTGGAACGCGACCCCGCGAACGGTTCCGCCAGGCAGCGACTGGCGCGTGCGCTGTTTAACTCGGGAGAGGTTGACAAGGCGACTTCGGAACTTGAACAGGCGGTCCGCGACGACGGGCGACTTGAGCCGGTGGAAACCCAGCTTGGACGACTCTATGCGGACGCCAAGGAACCCGAGGTGGCGCTCCGCTGGCTGCAAGAGGGCACGCGCAAATCACCCGACGACGCCCGCGCGCACGCCGCGGTCGCCCTGTTTCACTCGCAACAGGAGCGTCCCGAAGAGGCCCTCCCCGCCATTGAGAACGCGCTGAAACTGGACGCGAATGGGCGACAGACGCAACTCCTCGCGGCGATTGTCTGCCGACAACTCGCCGACTACACCACGGCCGAGAAACACCTTCAGCGGTTGTTCGACGAAAATCCCACCGATTTCCAGGTGATCAATCTTCTGGCGCTCGTGTTGATCGAACAGCCCCGGGAAGCGGACCATCGGCGGGCGCTGCAACTGGCTCAGATGAACACACAACGGTTTCCAAAATCGAACGAAGCCCGGGCCACGCTGGGGTGGATTCAATTGCGGCAGGGAAGGCTGGATGAAGCGTCTAAGGCGTTGCAGGGGGCGCTCTCTCAAGGCGCGGCAACACCCGACACCGCGTACTACATCGCGCGACGGCACGCCAAACTGGGCGAGACGAACGAAGCACTCCGGTTGCTGAATCAAGCCCTGGAAGCCCCGCTCGGGCGGTTCGCCTATCGCAAGCAGGCTCAGACGCTTCTTAAACAACTGTCTGACGAGGCGAAATCCACAACGGGTGCCAGCAAAACGAAACCAAAGGAACGAAAGTAGTTCGCCAGCACTTGCCGGTACGTTTGATGACGTCGAAGCGGCACGCGCTGTTGCGAACCACAATCCTGTTAGTGCACGGCAACTTTGTCAGCCATTAAGTCAACACCGCTTCGATCGGCGTCCCGTCACAGATCTTGTAGGGCCGCCCCTCCAGGTCATAAATCTCTCGGTCCGGGTCGAGTCCGCATGCTTGGCAGACTGTCGCCAGATAGTCCCCCGGGGTCGCCGGGTTTTCTTTGACGTACGCCGCGTGCTTGTCGCTGGCTCCGTAGACCGCGCCTCCCCGTACACCCGCTCCCGCCAGGACCGCTGAGTAGCAGTACGGCCAATGGTCGCGACCGTTGTTGCCATTGATCTGCGGCGTGCGACCAAATTCACCGGCACACGCGACCAGCGTTTCGTCCAACATCCCGCGTCCGCCCAGGTCTTCCAGCAGAGCCGAAAACGCCTGATCAAACGCGGGCAGACAATAATGTGCGGTCAGCATGCCATAGCCCGTGGCACCATGTTCCAGATCCCCCAGTCCCCCATGCACGTCCCAGACGTTGTACACCTTGGCCGCCGGCGTGATGAACATCCAGTTGACGTTCACCAGCCGCACTCCCGCTTCAACCAGCCGTCGCGCCGTCAGAAAACTCTCTCCATATTCACTCCGCCCGTAGCGATCGCGGACGGCCGGCGATTCCTGCTCAAGGTCGAGGGCGTTTTTCACGGCGGGGGAATTCAACAGCCGCCACGCGTCTTCGTGAACGCTGTCGAAGGTGGTCGTTCCCGGGTTCCGCTGCAGCGCGCGGTCTTGCGTTTCGAGCAGATTCAAGAGTCCCCGTCGCGCCAGGAGCCGGGTGGTCGACATGTCGTCGGGCAGAGAGAGTCGAAATGTCGATTGCGCCGACTCGGGGCGCGGTCCCACCTCCACATGGTTGTAAACCTGACCCAGCTCGACCGAATCATGCAGCGATCCCAGAAAGCCGGCGTGTGTCCCCGCGTAGCGTAGGCCGTCGTGTGCGACAGGGCGGGGAATAGTGAAGCTCGCGGGGATCGCGGACTTTTCCCCTAAATAGGAGAACATCGACCCGACTGAAGGAAAATCGGTCCGACGCCTCCCATTCGCCGGGAATGTGCGTGGCGGAGACATCGCCCGACCGGTCAGCGCGTGATAAACCGATACTCCATGGTCGGTGGTGGTGTGATTCAACGACCGGATGATCGCGAGTTTGTCCGCCTGGGTGGCGATCCCCGGCATCTGATCGCTGAACAGAACACCGGGATTGGATGTTTGAATCGGTTCGAATCGGCTGCGAATTCCGACCGGGGCGTTGGGCTTTAGATCCCACATGTCCTGCTGTGGTTGGCCCCCCCACATGAACAGAAAGATGCACGACCGCGCCTTTGGTTTCGCCGGCGAATTCGCGACCGCCGTCCGTTCCGTGTCCAGCAATTGGGGCAACGACAGCGCGCCACAGGCGGCTGTCCCCAACCGAAGCATCGCATCACGACGGTACATCATTCTCTTCGACGTTGGTGGACTCGTTGCAGGATTCGACTCTCGCTACCCCCAATGCTATCCCATCTCCGGAAGCGCTGCCAGCGGCGGAGACGACATCGACCCGGCCCGTTCGATCGGATGGACGGTTTTCGTGAAGGCGGTGCCCGTCAGCGACGCCTGCGACTCCGGAGCGAAATCGCGCCGTGTCATTCACTGACCCCGCATCGATTCGCCCCGGCTTTCGACAACGACTCCCCAATGCGGATGGATGATGGGTGGCCCTCCCCGGATTGCTGCCCCGGTTTCCCCCCCTGCCGGGGTACCTTCGGGCGAAGGGTGGGGATCTTCGCTGTTCAGGATGCGCCCAAAAAAATTACAAGATTCACTGCCGGGGACTTTCGGGGTAACGACGGACGGGAGCCTCCTTGCCAGAGGCAGTTCGCGGAATCTTCGCGAATTGAACAACACCCCTTCTCGCGGGGGGTCTATCCCGCTCGCGAGACTGCGGCATGGAGCCGGCGGTCCGCACCCCCTTTTGTTTCACGTGCCAGGAGTGTTGGAAGCGTCATGGTCAAGACCCATTTTCGTGTTTTGGCGGCCTCCGCCGTCATGTTCGCGCTCGCGAACGTCGCGTCAGCCCAGGTTCAGGGACCGAGTACGTCGCAGACACCCTACGTCGTACCTGTCGCACCGGGGGTGATCACCAAGTCGATCATCAGCAACGGGAACGGCACGACGACTCCTAACGAAGTCTACGATAAGATCGGCGGTGGCTCGTACCGCCTGGTCGGCCTGCCCGACGGTCTGGGGGCGTTCGACAATGGGGATGGAACGTTCACTTTGCTTGCGAGTCATGAGGCGGGGGCGACCGCCGGCATTACCCGAGATCACGGCAGCATCGGTTCGTTCGTTTCCAAATGGGTGATCAACAAGTCCGATCTGTCCGTGGTCGGGGGTGCCGACCTGATTCAGAACGTCCGGTTGTGGAATACCGCGACCGATTCGTTCGTCGACCAGACCTCCGCATTCGATCGATTCTGCTCGTCCGACCTTGCGGAACAGTCGGCGTATTACAACGCCAGCACCGGAATGGGAACTCAGATTCGCCTCTACACGACCGGCGAAGAAGCAAGCACCGCTTTCGGTTCCCGGTACGGACGAGGGTTTGCCGTTGAGGTTGACGGCTCGAACGCGGGTCGCGCGACGGAACTCGCCGAACTCGGTGATATCGCCTTCGAAAACATCGTTGCGAGCCCTTTCGCACAAGACAAAACCGTCGTGATGGGTCTCGACGACGCGTCCAGGCAGTTCAATTCAGAGATTTCTGGTGGATTCGTCGGCAACAACGAAGGCCCCAGCCAGCTCTATACGTATGTGGGTACGAAGACCAACACGGGTGACGCCGTCCAGCGGGCCGGTCTGACGAACGGAACGCTGTACGGAATCAAGGTCGCGGACCGAATCAACGAAGACCAGATCGTGAACGGCGACGCGTTTTCTCTGTTCAATATGAACAGCGCCATCGACGTTTCCGAAGATGTCAACGGGGTGGCGCTTGAAAACGCGTCGATTGCCAACCAGATCACCGAATTTCGCCGCGTCGAAGATGGCGTTTGGGATCCGAACAACGCCAATGTGTTCTACTTCGTCACAACAGACAGGCTGACGCCGGCAGGTGGTCGCAGCCAGATTTGGCAATTGACCTACAACGACATCACCGACCCGACCCTGGGCGGGACGATTTCGGCGTTGACCGATGGCACCGAAGGCTACGAAATGTTTGACAACATGACGGCCGTCGACGTCGGAAATGGCATGACCCGCCTGCTGTTGCAGGAAGACCTCGGGAATACGGCTCGGTCAGGCAAGACCTGGATCTACGACGTTGCCGGAGACGACTTTCTGGAACTGGCGAAGTTCGACGTCGCTCGATTCGGCGACGGCAACCCTGTCTCTGCGAATCTGGGAACCGGAATTCTGGCCACGGCGCCGTTCAACCGCGACGAAGAGGCTTCGGGAATCATCCCGGCCGACTTCCTGGGTAAAGGTTGGTTCCTGGCGTCAGCTCAAGCCCACTATTCCATCACCGGCGAACTCGTTCAGGGCGGGCAGTTGTTCGCCATGTACGTTCCGCAAGCGGTTCCCGAACCGAGTTCGATCGCCCTGCTCGGTCTGGGTGCCATCGGCTTGGTGATCGCCGCACGTCGCAACCGGAAGTCCTGATCGTTACGACTCTGAGGTCCGTCATGTCGCGGGTGACGCTGCTTGAGCTTCCCGCGCTCTGCTGAATGAAAAAGGCCCCGCCGACAATTTTTGTCGGCGGGGCTTTCGGTTTGGTAAGGAACACCACGATTTTTGCGACGGTTGAGGGGGACGGCGTACCGGCGAAATTCACGGACCACGACCGTCCATTCACCCCTGCGGCGAAAAAAACTCCGGGTGTCGCACTCGGAACTGGCAAGAGTTGGGAATCGCGTGTCCCTGAATGTAGGGCTGTGTCGGGTTGTGGCGGGCGTCGTCTTGGTGGTACGCATCGGCAGCGTAGACCACGGTCAACGGTTCGAGCGTGGTGACGATCGGTTTCCGGTACTTTCCCGACGCGTTCAAGGCCGCGATCTTGGCTTCGACGACCGCTTTTTGAGCATTATCCGCGTAGAACACCGCCGATCGGTATTGGGTTCCCATGTCGTTTCCCTGGCGATTGAGTTGCGTCGGGTCGTGAGCGTCGAAAATCAGGTCGAGCAGCGTGTCGAACGAAATCACCGCCGGGTCGTAGATGGTCCGAATCACCCCGGCGTGCTGGGTGTCCCCACCGCACACCGATGCGAGGTTTTGTGAGGTAGAACGAAAAGCCGGATCGCGCCTTGGAGTGCGGGGCCTTGTCCCCGCCTTTCCTTCATCCGACATCGACAGCCGACAGGCAGAGACGACTTTCGGCCGAAGTTTTCGATCGCCGCTCGATGTGCCGTTGAGCCGCGTTGGAACGACCGCCTCTTAAGGAACTTGGATATTCGCGGGTCGCGGGAACCCATGCGTCACCGCCAACCAAACCACGTGACGGGACAAAATCCGACGCGACGGGAGGGCGAACGTCCTCGTGAGCCGCCAGTGTGCGATCAACCGCCAAGCACCGCCATCTGGGCAGCGCTCGGCACCCGACCAAACCGTGTTGCCGAAGTGAATCCGATGTCATGAACACTCCAAGCACGCGTTCGGACCACCGCAAATCCAGCGGCGGCTTTCGAGAGAACGTGGGTCGATGGCTGCCCGGAGAACGTCGTATGGCGCTCGAAAGCACATCGGCGGCTCAGCAGGAGCTTCGCCCTCCCGTGACGCTGTTCCTCGACACAACCTATCGTGCCCTGCGACCGAGACCGCGTCGGCAGGGAGCCGACTCTGCTTGCTGCGAGGTCTTGTGAGGAAGAACGAAAGGCGGGATCGAGATCCCGCAGTCCATGGCTCAGCGGACCGGAACTGCAAGCAGGCGGAAGCCCAAGAAGCCGTTGGACCAGGACGGGACGTTTCCGCCGCGGTGGGACGAACGGCAGTACGACGCGTCGCTCCAGGCACCGCCCCCGCGGTTCACGCTGAGCGAGCCGGCTGCAGGGCCACGCGGGTCCGTGCCAGCCTTCAGCGTTTTGTCGTACCACGAATCGGTCCATTCGTAGACTGACCCGTGGAGATCGAACAAACCCCAGGCGTTGGCTTGTTTCGTCCCGACCGGATGATTCGTGTTTCCAGCATTCGCGCTGTACCACGCGTACTCGCCCAGCAGCTTCTCGTCGTCGACGAAACAGAATCGCCCTGTTCCTCCCGCCCGGCAGGCATACTCCCATTGCGCTTCATTCGGCAAATCGAGCTTCCACCCGCTGGGGACCACGCCCGCCTTCCGCATCTGCTCGGTCAGCGTCTCGCAGAATTTCTTGGCTTCCGTCCAATCGATGTAGTAGGCAGGGTAGTTGTCTCCTTTCCCATATTCCTCCGTCCACTTAGCGGCCTTGGCGGTTCCCATGACCGCGATCCACATTTTCTGGGTGACCTCGGTCTCCAGCATCCAGAAGCCGTGACTCAACGTGACATCGACCTGATCTTCGTCGTTGTAACGCCCGGTTTCGCTCTTCGGACTTCCCATTTTGAATCGACCGGGTGGACACCACCGAAACGCGAATTCCACGTCATTCAGGGTCAACACCAACCGTTCCTCCGCCTGCTTCCCTTCCGTGATTTGCATACTCGCCGTTCCGGTATCAACACGCGGCCGCGGCCTTGGGGGTGTCGGAATCTTCGGCGCCTGCAGCTCCTTGAGCAGCTTCGCACTCGCTTCGGCGTGTTTCTTCCATTTCTCGACGTCATCGTCAGCCGCCGCAACGAGTTGCTTCTGGGTTTTCAGTTCCGCCTTGGCCTCGTCCCGTTCCGTTGACGTAGACGTCAACTGCTGCATGAGTTTTCCATTCTCCGTGTGCGCCAGATCCCGTTCCCCCTCCGCCGTCGTCCGCTGCTTCGTTTCCGCAGTCAGTTTGTTCTCAAGTTCCGTCTGCTTCGCTTCAAGTTGCTGCTGTTTCTTGAGCGCGTCGGCGGTAAATTCGGTGATTTGCGTTTGCAACGCGCCAATCCGCGTTTTCTGCTGGGCAATCTCCGCTCGAAATTCCCCCTTCTCGCGCTCCAACCGCTCAATCGACTCCACCGACGCCTGTTGCAACGCCGCAAGTTCCTCCGCGTTCGCGTTCTCTTTCAGCCACCCATCGAGCGTTTGCTGCAACTGCCCAAACGACAACGTCGCCGCGTCCCATTCTCCCGCCGTCCAGGTCTGTTCCGCCCGTGCGAAGTCGGTGGTGATCGAGGCGAGTCCGGCATGCGATTGCAGTCGCTCGGGAATCTGTTTCTTCAACCGCTCGTACCCGTCCCGCGAGTCGGCGGCGACTCGAGCGGCCGTGTTTTCATCCGCAGTCTCGGCGAGCTGGCGATGAAACCGGGCGAGCTTTTCCAGCGCCTCGTCGGTCTGTCCCTGTTCCAACAGCAGCCGGATCTCTTCGCTCATCGTTCGTAGCGACTCGACCGAACGCGCGATCTTGGGAGCCGACATCGTCCAGGGGGATTTGGTCAAGACGGTCGTCAGATGCTCCCGCAACGGCTGACACCGCAGCAGCTCTTCACTGGTCCGAATCGCCCGCCGCAACAGTTCACGACGCGCCACCAGGTGCCGTTTGGCCTCGGTTGGGTTTCCGGTCCGCCGGGCGTGTTCCTCGGCTCGCTTCTCTTCGAGACTGGTGTCGAGCAGCGACTTCACCGCCGGGTGCGACGCGTTGGCGAGCCGGTCGGACTGGTCGACCAGTTCCTCGACCTGCCGGCTTTCATACGCCTGACGGGCGACTTCCGACTGGTTCCAGAAATAACCCGCCAGCCCCAGCGCCGGTGCGACCATCACCGCCACCAGCACGGTGACCCGCCACCGCTTCTGGCGGTTTTCGCGAGCCGCGCACCAGCCTTCGAGATCGTCGGCGAACTTCCCGGCGGTCGCATAGAGCCGGGGGTCGGGGGCGTTGTCATCGAGTCGCGAATTGCGATCGCGCAGCCCTTTCAAAATGTACCGGACGAGTGCCGGCGGCAACCCCGCCTGGTCAAGTTCGGCGGTCCGCCGGGCTTTTCCCGAATCTTCGGTATCCGAACCCGGCGAGTGGCCGGTGAACGTGTGGTACGCGACGGCGACCAGTTGCCGAATGTCGCTTGGCCGGCCGGGTTTTTGTTTGCGCGCGAGCAGCCCGGATGGCGAAAAGCCGTCCGTCCCCGCCCGTCCCGAGACCGAGCGCAGCGACTGGTACCCCTCGGCCAGTTCACCTCCCTGACCCATGTCGATCAGGCGAATGCGATCTCCCTTTTGGACCAGAATGTTGTTGGGGGACAAATCGCCGTGAATGAGGTTGGAATCGTGCAGCCGTTGCACGCACCGCGCGAATCGCGCCAGCAGCCGAACTTTGTCGACGAGCGGAAAATCGCGCGACTCGGCGATGTAGTCGGGGAGTTTGCGGCCGTCGATGAATTCCATCACCAAAAACGACTGACACGGGTCGGCACCCGGGCGGGGTGGGCCGGGCCGTTCGACGCCGGTGTAATAGTGCGGCAGAACATCGTGCGGCACGTTGTCTGACGCGAGAATCTGCCGTTCGCGTTCGAACAGATCGAGCGCCAGGCCATCGCCGGGGTCGAAGCAGACTTTGGCGGCGACCTTTCGGCCGGTCGATTCCTCTTTCGCCAGATGGACGACGGCGGTGGCCCCGTGGGAGATTTCGCCTTGGAGTCGATACCCACGATTTTCAAGTTCCGCGATCGTCCCCGGCCACAACAAACGCCGCCCGGCGTCGTCGGCACCGAGGCCGGCATGCAGATTGGGAGGTTCGGAACTGGAGGGGGGAATAATCATGGGAAGCTCGCGGGACGAAATTCGATGGACGCGAAACGAACGAACCTCGGCGGGGGGAATTCTAAACAAAATCGGGGACGGGCGGGAAATTGGAGCGTGGCGTGGATTTGAATCCACGCGACACGCGGTCAAACGCTCCGGCGTGATCGTTCCCGCGCGGCCGTGTGGCGGGGCGCATGGGACACACGACGACATCCATTGTGCAACCACCCGCCAGAACGCGTGTCTGGAAGGCCGTCGAATTCACGGGAGGGCAAACGTCCTCGTGAACCGCCGCTGGACTTGCGGCGGCCCGAACGCGTATCTGGGCCGCCGACGACGTTGATTGAAGGCTGGCGAGACGGTTCGGTTGGTTGTCGAGCGCTGCCCGGAGGAGGGTTTCTGGCATGCGCTGGCACACTGGCGGCTCACGAGGACGTTCGCCCTCCCGTGACCCGGATTGCTTCCCGTCCTCGCGTTTTATCGGGGCAGACACATTGGGTTCGCCGCAACGGATTTGTGGTACAGCCCGCCGAGTTCGGGTCGATTGCGCCCCGGAGGACGGTTTTCGGAATGCGATCGCACACTGGCGGCTCAACAGGAGCTTCGCCCTCCCATCGAGCGTTTCCTTGCCACCACACGTCGGGGGACGCGACAACGTGTGCTACTTCAAATTCTCCCGCAACCACTCAATCGCCGCCGAGCGGCGTTGTTGCACCGTTCCTTCCGAAATGCCGAGCATGTGGGCGATTTCCGCGTAGGGCATGCCGTCGAGGTAGCGGTATTGCATCACCAGCGCCCACTGGCGGCGAACCCGATCGTCCGATTCCGACCACTCCCGCAGCGTCTCCATCACCCGGTCATCGAGCGGCCGTTCGACCGTTTTCTGAAAGTGCCGGCTCCGTTCGGCGACCAGCGGGGCGAGTTGTTCCCGCAGAATGCGATTGCCGCGCGAGTCGCGGCGGAG
>CAMATH010000009.1 GCA_945860955.1 Planctomicrobium piriforme | reverse complement strand
GACGACGAGGCGAACTGTGGACTTGAACTGAGACCGAATGGGTGCGTGGGTCGAACTCCGGCGCGCAATTCAGGCGACGCAGACCAATGCGGGAATTGGAAACACCTCGCGTGGAGTCACCGGAATTTTCGACCTTCCATTGCACTCGCGCGCCGGCTTCCGTAGCGTAACTGCATCTGGTGACTTTCGTCCCGGTCTCCTCCCGCGGTCAGCCCTCCGCGCGGCATCACGATTCCCCTTTCTCGCATCGCGCAGCGCTCTATGATTCTCACCGGCAGCGAGATCAAGGCCCAGCTCGGGAACAACATCGTGATCGATCCGTTCCACGAGAGCCAACTGAACCCCAACAGCTACAATCTGCGGCTCCACAACGAGTTGTTGGTGTATGAAGAGATCGTCCTCGACATGCGGCGGCCGAACCGTTACCGCCGCTATACGATTCCAGAAGAGGGGCTGGTTTTGAGTCCGAATCAGCTCTACCTCGGTCGGACGGTCGAGCGGACCGAAACCTATAACCTCGTCCCGATGCTTGAGGGGAGGTCTTCAGTCGGCAGGCTGGGGCTGTTCGTCCATATCACGGCAGGGTTTGGCGATGTGGGATTTCGGGGCTTCTGGACGCTGGAAATGTTCGCCGTCCAGCCGATTCGTGTTTACCCCAACGTCCCCATCGCGCAGATTTTTTATCACACGATTGAAGGGAGCATCACCGAATACGATGGGGGGAAATACCAGAACAATCGGGATATTCAGCCGAGCCTGCTGTTCAAGGATTTTGAGGAACACAAAGATCCGCAGATGCGGTTGAGTTTCGGGCAGGAAATGTCGCGATAGTCGGGGGATCCCTTGCCCCCGCTTTGGCCCGCGATTAGTGTGAAGGACACTGAAACTCGGGCGTCGGCTGTCGGTCGAGCCGTCGCCGATCGATTGGATCTCGTGAAACCGCGCCATGGCTCCCCCAGTTCCCAAAACCACACCCGCCAAACCGGAGGGGGTCGCGCCTGCCGCCGCCAAGAGTTCCAGCGGACCCGAGGCGATGCTGCCTGCGGAGTTGGGTGAATTCGGCTCTCAAGATGAGCGGTTGTCCGCCAGCGATCTGACGATGCTGTCGCTGTTTCGGACGGAGGAGTTCGAGAAAGACAAGAACATCCCGAACTTCACGAAGTACTCGGGAACCAGTGTGCTTCGACGTTACGCGGCAGGCGACGTCATCTGCCGGCAGGGGGACGCCGGCGCGAGCGCGTATTCCATTCTGACAACCGAAGACGTGCTGGCGCTCCGGGAGCATCAACTCGCGGAACTTCAGGCGACGCTCCGCGAAATCGCAGCGGGGAATACCGATCGAAGACTCCCAGACTTTCGGGAGGAAACTCCCGAAAAACGGATCGCAGCGCTCACGAACGAAATCGCCGCGCTCAAAACACGTGTCGCGAGCTTCCCGGTCCCCGGTCCCGACCTGGATCGCCAACGAGCCGCCGCGACCGTCCTGCTCACGCCGAATCTGGAGACTCCTCAAAAGAAAAAGTCGGGAATCTCGGGATTCTTCAGTTCGTTGTTTGGCGGCGGAGGTTCGGTGGCGGCGCCGGTCTCCGCACCCAAGTCAATTTCCGTCGACGCGCCGGTCGGCCTGCAGAGCAAGAACCAGTTCCGGGCGACGCTGCACGAAGGGCAGTTGTTTGGCGAGATGAGCTGTCTGAACCGATCGCCGCGATCCGCGACGGTGATCGCCGACCGTGACTGCTACATGATCGAGTTTCTGCGCAATGTACTCGACATGCTGCACAAGGATCCCCGGTACAAGGCCCGCATCGACGCGGACTATCGCAAGCGGGTTTTGGAAACCGACGTTCGACGACTCCAGTATTTTGGCGAGGCGTTCGATCGACTGTCCGAACAAGAATTCGTCGACATCCAGAAGCGGATTGAACTGGTCGAGTTTCCTGCTGGCTCCGTCGTGATGGAAGAGGGGGCAGGGTCGGACGCTGTCTACATCATTCGCAGCGGCTTGGCGAAGGTCATTAAGAATGGTGGCTACACGCTGCATGCCAAGGATTTCACAGAAGGGCACTGGTCCAGTCTCATCGGGGAAATGGCGGCTGTCGAGTCGGCGGACAATCCCCTGGCGACGGCGCTTTGGCAGGCGATCCCGGCAGCGGTGAAAGGCTTGTTGAAACCGGACGCCGGTCGCGACCCGGCTGTTCGTGAAAAGCTTCTCGGCGCACTCAATGAATTGATTCACCAAGGGCAAGCGCTTGCCTTGAAGGTCAAAGTTGGCTCGAAAACGGCGAAGACGCTGGATGAGTTGCTGGAGTTGATCGAAAACGCGCAGGTCACCGAGTCGTTCGCACCGTTCCCGCAGGCGATCGACAGTTGGTCGGAGTATGAGGGGCGGGTTTTTGGCCGGGGATTGCTCGAAGTTCTTTGCCCGCGGGGAATCCCGGCGCGACTCGACCTGTACGGCCCGCCGTTGATTCTGAATTACCTGGGACGGGGCGAAGTCCTGGGAGAAATGGGGCTGTTGACGAATCAGCCGCGGGGAGCGACGGTGGTCGCCTACGACCATCCCGATGGTTACAACCAGCGCGTTCCGGATTCACGGACGGGAGCGGTTCCGTCGCGAATCGAATTGATCAAGATCGGACGGGATCTGTTCAATGAACTGCTCGGCCGATTTCCAGAGCTGCGCAATCGTTTGAATGTGATCGCGACGGAGCGCGCGGGCATGAACCAGTCGCTGGCTGCCCCGACCGCCGGAGTCGGAGGTGCCCGGGGAATGCTGGGGGACGATTTCGAACGCCTGGGTCTTGTGCAGGGGCAGCGGTTGATGTTAATCGACCTCGACCGCTGCACTCGCTGCGGTGCCTGTGTCGAAGCGTGTGTTGAATCGCACAACGACGGTTTCAGTCGGCTGTACCTCGACGGCATGCGATTCGACAAATACCTGATTCCGCTCACCTGTCGCAGTTGCCTGGATCCGGTCTGCATGATTGGGTGTCCGGTCGGGTCGATTCAGCGTGGTTCGAATCGACAGATCAAGATTGAGAACTGGTGCATTGGGTGCGCGATGTGCGCCGAGCAATGTCCCTATGGTTCGATTCAGCTCAACCCGATCGCAAAAGTCGATTTGTCTCCCGAACAGCAGCGTGCGTTGCCCGCCGGGGTGAACCTGAAGCAGGTCGAATCGCGAGCGGTGGTGTGCGATTTGTGCAGCGCAACATCCGGGGGACAGCCGATGTGCGTCTACGCCTGCCCGCACGACGCCGCGCATCGCGTCTCGGGCCGCGATTTGCTGCTGGATGGCGATCTGTTCGCCCCATTGACCACTATTCCTTCGTAAGCCCGCCGTGAAGCCCTCCTACGGAAACCGACACCCGTGATTCTCGACAAGTCCCATATCCGGTGGTGCGTGATCACGCTGGGATTGCTCGCCGCTTCGACGGTGGCCTACGTCGTCTATTGCTGGCAGTCTCCGCTGGGGCCCAGCGGTGGCAGCCGGCCGGGTCTGTGGTTTGGCGTGTTCGCCGCCGTTTTGATGATTTACGCGTTTCTGATCGCTCTGCGTCGCCGGTTCAAACGGACGACGTTGCTGGGGAGCGCTCAATTCTGGTTACGGGGCCATCTGTGGTTGGGGACTCTCGCCGCCCCGATCGCGCTGTTCCATTCCGGATTTGGCTTCGGTGGACCACTCGAACAATGGCTGATGGCACTCTTTGGCGTGGTGCTGGTCACGGGAATCTACGGGGTGGTGGCGCAGCACCTCATTCCCCGGCTGATGCGACTGGAAGTGCCCCAGGAAACGTTTCTCCAGCAGATGAATTTTCTGGTCGATCGGCAGCGCGTGATCTGCGATCGAATGATCGCCGTTCGGTGCGGTCCTTTGGATCCGACCGACCCAGCGTTGAATGAAGATTCGCTGATTGCCTCCTTGCGGAAAATGTTGGGTACGCTCTTGAAGGCGACTTCGAAAGAGGAACGCGAAGCGTGGCTCGATCATGCGGGGGAAACTTCGACGACGTTGCTCGCAGGCATCGCGCGGATCGCGAAACAGGAGAATTGGCCGGCCTTCAAAGAAGGAAAAGCCGGCAATGTGCGGGTTCCGTCGGACCTTCCGTTCGCGCTGTCGCAGATCTATGGTTGGCCTGAGGGGTTACCGCCGCCCCCGGAATCCCCCGCTCCGTCCTCCCCGAAATCGTCTGGCACCACCTCGCCAGCCGCCGCGATTGACGTCTCTGGGCCGTTGGTCGAAGTGAAAAATCCGGGCGCGCGACCCGCCGATGTGGCTGCCAGCCCACCGGCCAAAAAGCTCTCTCCCCTGGAACAGATGAAGGCGGCCAACCGCGCGAAAGCTGAGGCGGCGGCTGCGAGTCCCGCTGCGTCGCCTGCCGACCCCGGCGTCGTCGCTCCCGGTACAATCGAAACGCCTGCCGCCTCGAGCGATACCAAGGCACCAGACGCCGCGACTGCTGATGGCGGTGCCAGTCCGCCGGCGAAAAAACTCTCACCCATCGAACAGATGCGAGCGGCGAATCGCTTGAAGGCGGAAGCGGCAGCGGCGGCCGCTCAGTCGGCCGCGTCCGCCGATGCGACAACCTCGCCACCCTCGTCGCCTTCCGCGTCGCCGGCTGCCGAAACCCCCGCCGTCGCGGGCGACGCCAAGTCCCCAGAGGCAGCCTCTGCTGGTGGCGGTGCCAGCCCACCCGCGAAAAAGCTCTCGCCCATCGAACAGATACGGGCGGCGAACCGATTAAGGGCGGAAGCGGCAGCCGCGGCCGCTCAGTCGGCCGCGCCCGCCGATGCGACAACCTCGCCACCCTCGTCGGCTCCCGCGTCGCCGACTGCCGAAACCCCCGCCGTCGCGGGCAACGCCAAGTCCCCAGAGGCGGCGGCGGCCGATGGCGGTGCCAGTCCGCCAGCGAAAAAGCTCTCACCCATCGAACAGATGCGAGCGGCGAATCGCCTCAAGGCGGAAGCAGCGGCGGCCGAGTCGAACTCTCCTGCCGGTGTCGCGGCTCCACCGCCTCCCGCCGGGCCAGCCCAGACAGTCTCCCCTTCCCCCGCTCCGAAGCCGGCACCCGCAAAAGCTGCCAGTCCACTGGCCGGACGACCGGCTGCCACCCCGGCGGCTCCCCCGGTAGTCATTCCAAAACATCGCCTGGAAGCGCTGCGACAATTCTACCTGGCACGGGTGCGGCCGTTTTTGGATGGTCCGGGAAAGCCCCCGCTCGAATTGCGGAATCCCGATTCCGCACGCGCCCTGTTCAGCCGGGAACGGGCCGAAATGCACGAAGATCTGCACCACGAACTCCATGAGCTGGAAGCGGCCTGTGATGAACGCCGGCAGCTTTTGCGGGCGAAACGGCTGCACCGGTGGTTGCATTTGTGGTTGGTGGTCCACATCCCGGCGTCGGTGGCCGTGTTGGTTCTGCTGGTTGTTCACGTTGTTCTCGCGTTGCGGGTTGTTCCGTTTTCGTTCTAACCCTCCGAAGCATTCGATGTCGTTGCACCGCGATCACCGCTTTCTGGCCGAACGGGTCGAACTCGACTTTCACCGCCAGCCGAACCACACCTACCGCCGGATCTGGCAATGGTCCGCCGGTTTGGCACTCGTGGTTTTCGCGCTCGCGCTGTTGCCGATGATCCGTGGCACCTACGCGAACTACGCGGCCGGTCCGGTGTCGCATGCCCATCACATGATCGAGAACGACTGCGCCCGCTGTCATCTGAACTGGACGCTGTGGGATCGCCTGACTTCCGTGTCGACCCCGGTTCTGACCGTCGACAACAAGCAATGTCTGGCGTGTCACGATGGGGCTCAGCATCATGCCCGACAGATTCCCGCACATGCGCAAATGTCGTGCGCCGAGTGCCACCGCGAGCATCGCGGCCAGCAGCAGCTCGCCCAGATCGGCGACAGCCAGTGTGTAAGTTGCCACGGGAAGTTGAATTCCCACGGGGGTTCCGAGCGATTCGCACTGGAGATCACGAGTTTCGATCGCGAAGGGCGGGGCCGACATCCCGAATTCGCGCTGGATCGACTATTAGGACGAGTCGCCACGACGAACAATCTCGCTGGCGAACCCGATCTAAACGATCTTCGCAAAGTGTGGAAGGACAATTCCGCAGGGGGCGATTCCAGCGGCAACGCGGTGTCTGACGATGGCAGCAACCACAAGGATCTTGCTCAAGATCCAACACCGCCGATCGTAGACGATCGAGGACTACGCGCTGTGGATGGTGAAAGCCTTGCGGATCGGGGGAGAATTCAGTTCAACCACGCGATCCACTTGAAGGCGGAGTACAAGGACGGGGTTTTGATTCAGGGGTTGCGAGACCAGAATCGCCAGCTTGTGGACTGGTCGCAGGAGTGTCAGAAGTGCCACGAGCCGGACGCCAGTGGCCGCTACATGCGCCCGATCAATTACGAACAGCACTGTGCGCAGTGCCATCCGTTGTATTTCGACAACTCGAACTTTCCCGGTGAGACCGTTCCGCATGAAATGCCGACAACGGTTCGAGGGTTCCTGGTGGAACTCTACTCGCGCAAGCTGACGGCCCCCCCAACGCAACCGACAAAAACGGTCGACGATCCCTTCAGTGAAGAACCCAACGTCGTCAAGCCTTCCCGCCTGCCAACCGACAAGGTTCGTGCCGTCCGAGAGGAGGTCGAGAGAGTTGTCGCCGCCATGTCGCCACCATTGGATCCTTTGATTCCGGAGTTTGTCGCAGCGCGCCTGAAATCCAAGGGGGGGTGCCAGTATTGTCATGAAGTGAAACAACCCGCCAATGATCCGCTGTGGACGATCGAAAAACCGCAGATTCCCGAGCGCTGGTTCCAGCACGCCGAGTTTGATCACGACGCACATCGGATGGTCGAGTGCGGTGATTGTCACCGGGTCTGGACGGGGAAAGAACCGTCAGATCCCGTCAGCAAAAGCGGACGGACTGAAGACGTGTTGATCCCCGGAATCACCGTGTGCCGTGATTGCCACTCCGGGAAACCAGTTGTCCAACGGCTGATGCCGAACGCGGAGATTCACGGTGCGGGAACGCATTGTGTCGAATGTCACAAGTACCACGCGCCAAGCGACCCGTTGGTGAATCGCTTGGCCGACGGAACCGACGCGTTACCTCCAGCGGTCTGGAAACCACAAGATCACCTGCACAAGTCGCCATCCGGAAAGTCGCCATGACGAGACTACCACCCAAGTGGATCGCACGCTGTCCCGCGCCGCTGTGGGTTGTCGTGCTGTCGTGGGCACTGCTCCCGTGGTCTCCGGCGTGGTCGGCCGACGCGGTTCCGCCGTTGCCTCCCGCTCCTGCCCCGGAAAACGCGGCACAATCGCGCAGCTCGTCGAACTTTGCGGTCAGCTCGGCGTCTCTCAAGGGAGCGGGATCGTGTTCCGCCGCGAACTGTCATGGCGGTGTCGGTGGAGAAGGATTTCGCGCCCGCGACGCGCAAGGACCTTTGGGTGAACGGCGGCAGCCAGCGGCCAACGTCGCTTCGCATGGAGGTCAAAAAGCCGACTTCGAATTGGGTACGGAGTACGGTGTGTGGCTTGAGAAAGATCCGCACGCGATCGCGTTTTCGACGCTGTTCAGCGAGCGATCTGTCCGGATTGCCAAAAAGCTCGGTCTCCCCGCCGCTCACGAGGCGAAAGTCTGCCTCGCCTGCCATGCGACCATGACCGATTCGGAACTGGAGTCATTCCCGGACCAGATTTCGGCCCATGGAAACGACCGGCTGATTCAGCTTCGGGATGGAGTCAGTTGCGAGTCGTGCCATGGGGAGGCGGATGGCTGGCTGGAACCGCATAAGCAATTGAATTGGCGAACCAGCCCTTCGATCAACGGCCTGGGATTCGTCGACGTCCGAAAAATCGAGGTCCGCGCCAACGCGTGTGTGAAGTGTCATGTGGGTGCCCCCGGCCGGGATGTCGATCACGACCTCATCGCCGCCGGCCATCCCCGGCTGTACTTTGAGCTGGCGGCGTATCAGGACAAACTCCCCCGCCATTGGAGCCGGAAGCAGGACGTGAAACTCAACACCCCGCTCGACGCCCGGTTGTGGCTCGTGGGACAACTCGTTTCCGCGGACGCGGCACTGCAACTTCTGGAGTATCGGGCGACAAAGAAGCCAGCGGGTTCGTGGCTGGCTCGGGGCGGGAAGGAACCGGCTGCCGGGACCGCTCCCTGGCCCGAGTTCGCCGAATTGAGCTGCTTCGCCTGTCATCACGACCTGGTGATCCCGAGCTGGAGGCAGAGTCAGCCCTTCTCCAAGAATTTCGGGGACGCCCCCTGGGGAAACTGGCAGTACTCGGCGGTCGAACGATTGGCGGGCGTGTTGGAGAAAGGGGGATCGCAGGGCATTGGTACCGAGTTGGCCGCGTTGCAGTCGACAATGCGGCAACCGCTGCCCGATCGCAAACTGGTCGCGAAACAAGCATCTGACCTTCGCGATCGTATCGGCGGGATGCGTCACAGGTTCTCCACCGGGATTCCCATTCCGAGTGGTGCGGTGACCGACTTCGGAGTCGCTCTGACCGACCCCGGGGCGCAATCGCTCGCCGACTGGGATCGGGCGACGCAAATCTATCTTGGACTGTTCGCGTTGAGCGAATCGTTGCGGGAACAGCAGGCATTGCGTGCGGATTCCGCAGCGGCGGTGGTCACCGCGTTGAACGAAATGCTGGAACAACTGCGGTTTTCGTCAAAACCGAGCGGACTCGGATTCGACAGCCCGTTCGACTTCGCAGTCAAGAATCAGGATGGAATCGACAAGAGTCCGGAGCAGTTCCAGAGACATGTCGAGGCTGTGCGCCGGGGGCTTTCCGCACCGTGATCCCAGAAAAGCGATTCATGAATTCCATCTTGAGTTCATTCCGGTTGGCACACATCGCGTCGGGCGTCGCCCTGTTCGCATGCGCGGTGTTTCTGACAAATCGCGATGGAGTGTTCGCCCAGGATGCCGCCGTAGCGGCACCGGCCGCCAAGCCAGCTTACAAGGGAATGCGACTGTGCGCGCAGTGCCATGAAGATCGTCCTGAATCCCAGTTCAACCGGGACTTCTGCCGGCTGAATGAGAGTACGATTTTTGAGAAGCAGGATCGGCATTTTCAGGCGTACGAGTTGTTGGTCAATTCTCCACTTGCGAAGCAAATGGCCGCGCGGCTAAAGATCGATCTCAAGACGGAACGAAGCTGTCTGAATTGCCACGCGGACTGGAACCCGGATCATGGTGACACCCGCCCCCCGACTCTGGAAATGGGAGTCAGTTGCGAGGCGTGCCATGGACCGAGCAGTCTCTGGGACAATCAACATCAGGTCATCGACAACACGTGGCGCATTCGTTCCGCCAAGGAGAAATCGGACCTGGGGATGTGGGATGTGCGGGATCCCGTGCGTCGCGCCGAGATCTGCACGTCGTGTCATATCGGCGACCACGGACAGCAGCGGTTTATCACCCACAAAATGTATGCGGCCGGGCACCCTCCCCTGCCCGCGTTTGAACTGGCGACGTTCGAACGCCGAATGCCTCCGCATTGGCGGCGAGCGCAGGAAAAGGGAGATTTCCAATTCCGTGACCGCTTCATTAACCAAGCGAATCGCCCCGAATTTCCGGAAACCCGGGATCTCCTCATCGGGGGGTTGATGTCATTTCGCGCCACGCTGTTGCTTGTCGCGGGGCCAGCGGAACAGCCGCAGTTTCTGGATTTCGCCCAATTCGACTGCCAGGCCTGTCATCACGAACTGCAGTCGCCCGCCTGGAGACAGGTCCGAAAATTCCCGGGCCAGATTGGGCGACTCCGCTCGAATGAATGGTCGCAGTTACTCGCGAATACGGCGTACGGTGTCACCAACTTGCGGCAAGAATGGGACATCAGCCTTAAGGAGATTTCGCGAGCATTCGAAAGAAGTCCATTTGGCGATCCGGAGTTGTTGAAGAGCGCCGTTTATGGCGAAAATGGAAACGGTGGTTTCAGCCAGCGTCTACGAATCGCAGGTGATGAATTGAGACACGTCCCACTGGATTCCGAAACGGTGAACCACCTTTCGAACGAATTGGTAGCGGTCGCGCTGAAACAGCCTGTCGATTACCACTCGGCGCGGCAACTCGCCTGGGCGCTGGTAGTTCTGGATTCCGAATCGGCGGCGGGTGTGCCGGGTGGATTTCAAGCATTGCCGGAACGTGACGCCGGAGCCCCCCTGGACGCCGCAGCGGTGGCCGCCCGTCGCAAGGTGGAAGAACACAACTGGACGCAGTTCGTGGCGTGGCGCGATGGGATTCGCAGAAACTCGGTGGAGCAGGCGCGGGGGGATCTGAAAGGAGTCGACGAGATTCTGGGGCTGGAACTTCCCGGTGCGGCCACCGGATCAAGCGAGGAGCGTTTGGCGGACTATGAAACGCGGTTGGCGGAAGGGCTTTCCCGGTCGGCCCGGTACCGTCCCGTGGAGTTTCGTGATGCGGTGAAGAAATTCCAGGGGCTGCGGGCTCCCAATCCACCAAAAGCGGCCAGCCGCTGAACCGCGGAATAGTTGATGGATGTGAGTGACCGCCTCGTCCTAACCACATTTTACCCCTCCCGATTGCACTCTCCGTCCTCTTGCGATATCAAACAGGCACGAAGTCGGCGGATTCGTATCGCCCGGGGGCTCCCTTTGGGGGTAGTTGGGTGGTCGCGTGTCCGTTGGGTCACATCGAGAACGACAGCCTGAGGAGCCCGGTTGCATGAAAGTCCGCGACGCAGTCAATTTGAATCCCACCGTCATCCTTCCGACCGCGTCGATCCCCGAGGCGGCCGCCGTCCTGGCGAATTCACAAGCGTCCGACCTCATGGTTGTCGACCAGAATCGCATGTTCGTCGGCGTTCTGTCCGAAGGCGACCTGATCCGCGCGACGCTCCCCAAAATCGACGAGATCGCCGCCAGTGGTGGAGCGATGAATGCCGCCGAGATTTTCGGCGACAAAGCGAGCGCTCTCCGCAAACGTCCACTGGCCGACATCCTGATCGCCAAGCCGATCACCCTGAAGCCCGACGACAATTTGCTGGAAGCGGCCGCGCTGATGGCCTCGCGCATGATCCGCCGGCTCCCCGTCGTGGATGGTGGCAAACTGATTGGCACCATTTCGCGTGCCGATGTGTGCAAGGCGATTCTGTCGTCCCCCGCCGGCTGACACGCTTCGCCCGCGAGAACAGGGAGGTGAGTCGCAGGATCGTCGACCCGGTTCCTGATCTTCGCCCCACATCCATCCCCGGAAGGCCCGTATGGCACCCCCTGTGCGTCGGATCGTCATCCTCGGTGGCGGCTTCGGCGGCGTCTACACGGCTCAGGCCCTGGAGCGTCTCACTCGAAACGATCCAACGGTTGAAGTCTCTCTCGTTTCGCGCGAGAACTACTTCACGTTTCATCCAATGCTCCCCGAGGTGATTTCTGGCGAGATCGGGCTGACCGACACGGTCAGCCCGTTGCATCGCATGATCCCCCGCACCCGGTTGTATGTCCGCGAGGTCGAGTCGATCGACTGCGAACGCAAGGTGGTGCGGTTGCAGCCGGGGTTTCTCCCACGCGTGGAGGAGATTCCTTACGACCATCTGGTGATCGCTTTGGGAAACGTCACCGATTTTCGCGGGATGCCGGGGCTGTTTGAACACGCCAAGCCGTTCAAGAATCTCGCCGACGCGATTTCGCTGCGAAACCACCTGATTCGGGTCTTTGACGAGGCGGCGAACGTTCTCGATCCGGAGCTGCGCCGTGAACTGTTGACGTTTGTTGTCGCGGGTGGGGGCTTCTCGGGAGTCGAGGTGTGTGCCGAGCTGAACGACTTCGTCCGGAAACTCGCCCGCGAGCGACGCATCTGCCGGGCGGATGAACTTCGCGTGGTGCTGCTGCATTCCGGCGAACGAATTCTCGACCGAGAGTTGCCGCAAAGCCTGGGGGAATATTCCCAGGATATCCTGAGGAAACGGGGAGTTGACGTGCGACTCCAGAGTCGCCTGGCGACCGCCAGTCCCGCCGCCGCCATCTTAAAAGGGGGCGAGCGGATCCCCTGTCGAACGCTGGTCTCGACCGTCCCCTCGGCACCACACCCCATGGTCGCCGCTCTGCCACTGACGCAAGAAAAGGGAAAACTGAAAACCGACGGGAATCTGCGTGTCCTGGGGAGCGACCATGTCTGGGCGCTTGGCGACTGCGCTCTCATCCCGCTGCCATCGGGTGGTTTCGCGCCCCCCACGGCACAGCACGCGACGCGGGAAGCCGGCGTGCTGGGTCACAACCTGATGGCGACGCTGCGCGGGGGAAACCTAAAGACATTCGCGTTCGAAGGCTTGGGAAAACTCGGGTCGCTCGGCCGCCGTCGCGCGGTCGCGGAACTCTTCTCTAAGATTCGACTTTCGGGAATGACCGCGTGGTTCGCCTGGCGAACGATTTACTGGATGAAACTCCCGGGGTTCGGACGCAAACTCAAGGTGGGGGCGTCGTGGTTTCTCGATTTGCTGCTCCCGGCGGAAACCGTTCAGCTCAAGACCGAGTCTGGCAGCTCGCTCACCCAACTGCACTACGAACCGGGCGATGTCGTTTTCCACGAGGGGGATCTGGGGGACGCGTTCTACATGATTCTCGATGGCGAAGTCGAAGTGTTGACCAGCAAATCGCCCGATCCCACAGTTCCCGTCGCCACGCTGCGCTCGGGGGAGTTCTTCGGGGAAATCGCCGTTCTCAAACATCTGCCACGCAGCGGGACCGTGCGTGCCAAGACCGCCATCACGCTGTTGGCGCTGCGGCAGCAGGATTTTCATTCGTTGTTGGCACACGTCCCCGAGCTGCGAAAGAGCATCGAACAGGTGATGGACAAACGGCAAAACCAGAACGATGGGACGCGACTTCCGGAAGCCGATTCGGGTTCGTAACGCGGTTCGCTCACTTCGCCAGTTTCAACAGGAATTCGCTGCCGACGTCGCGCCACTTCAAATCGAGGGCGTGCCCCTTCGAATCGTCCACGACCAGAAATCGAATTTTCGACTCGGGTTGTTTCATTCGCTCCTCCGACTCGAACAGTTTCAGAGCGAATCGCGTGCAGCAGTCTGTTCCGACCCGCTCGTCCCGATTGCCAATTGCCATGTAGACCGGGCGTCCCGCGAGCGCGTCGGCGAAGTGATCGAGCGCCAGCTTCGCCACATCGTCCCGCTCTTTCACGGCGGCGAATTCCCGCAACTGCCGCCAGTCGGTCACCGGAGCGAGCGCCGCAACGCCACAGACCCGCTTGTCGGCGGCCGCCAGTCGCAGGCCGCAATATCCCGCGCGTGATACGCCGCACACCACAATCCGGTCCGCGACCGCGTCGCCACTCTGGATCAATGCGTCAATCACCGCGGATCCGTCGGCGGCGAATCGCGCAAACGGATCGTCCCCGGCGATGAACTGGGCGCACATTCCATCAATCCCGCTGCCCCTCACATCGACCCGTTCGCCATGCGCCGGCAGATCGAAACTTGCGACCCGATGTCCATTCGCCAGAAACGCTTTGGCGGGCTGAGCGTAAATCTCAGCCGTCAGAGACGTGGTGCGATCGGTGCTGAAGTTGAGCAGTAACAGCGAACTCTTCGCGAGCTTGTCCGGCTTGGGGGAAACGACCCGCACCGAGAGCTTTTCACTCGGGCGTTCGACCGTGAAGTCCCGGGACTCGGTCGATTCCGTCGGCTGGTCGTCGGCATTGGCACGTGGGTTCAGAGTCACACTGAGTGCGAGAAACAGCAGCGCCAGTCGACAGACGGAATGCGGGCGAATCAAACAGACGTCAAAACCGCTCATGTGACGAGTCCCGTTCAAAAACTGGAGATCTTGGCAGGAAGACGCTGCGGGTTGCGAACCGCGAATTCACGGGCAACGAGTTTTCCCGTTGCGAGGTCATGGTCGCGATTTTACCAACGACACGACCGCGACCCCACTGCGCGAACCACTTCATGCCGTCGATCCCCCACGTTCTCGCCCGCTCGACCCCACTTGGTACTTGTCTCTTCGCCGCGTCATCCACAAAGCGAAACGCGACTTGTCCCACTCTATTACGACCCCGCCCGCAAGGCGCTCAGTGGCACCTTCTGTTGCAGCACCACTCCTCCCTTCTCGTCGCGTACCTGCAATCGCACCAGCGGATCGGGCTGGTTCCAGTCGATTTGGATCGAGCCGAAATTGACGTCGAAATAGGTCAGCCCCACGCGGTACGAGTTGATTTCGTTTGCGAAGCGGATGCCGGCTTTTGTGAAATTGCCGCTGGGGGCGTTCAGGCTGGTGCTGGTGATGTCAAACAGCGGATACCCGACCCCGTCTCGATGGTTGGCGGGAAGCCGCGAAATCTCCGCCAGGTGCCTGTCGCCGCTGAGCAGCACGACACCGTTCGCCCGGCTCTCGCGGATCACGCGAAACAGCCGTTGTCGCTCGTTGGGGAAATTCCCCCACTTTTCCCAACCATGCTCATCGGGAATGACCTGCACCCCTGAGCCAATGATCCGGAGTTCCGCGGGAAGTTTCAATTGGTCGGAGAGCCAGCCCCATTGCGTCTCACCCAGCACAGTCGCCTCGGCGTCGGTGTTCGGAACGTACTTGCCGCGATAGCCATCCCCTGGTTCGCCTGGCTGGTAACCCGTCTTGAGCGGGCTGCGATGATACCGCGCGTCAAGCAGAATGAGTTGCACGCGTTTGCCGGGAGGACCGTAAACGCGTGCCGAGTAGACCCCCTCCTGCGTCCGTCGGGGGTCAGTTTTGGGGACACCCAGAAAGTCGAGAAAGAGCTGTTGTGATTCCCGTTTTTTGGGATACTCGGCTCCAGCGTCATTGGCACCGTAGTCGTGGTCGTCCCAGGTTCCGACGACCGGGCAGGTTTGGCGGAGTTTGCGAAACCCGGGCTGGTCGGCAAGCTGGCCCCACTTCGCCCGCAGAACCTCCATGTCTTCCGAATCGCCGTAGATGTTGTCCCCCAGAAACACGAATAACTGCGGACTGGTTTCAATGACCGCGTCCCAGATCGGCTGCGGCTGATCTTGTTTTGCGCACGATCCAAACGCGATGGTCGACAGGGGTGTGGTGTCGTCAGCGTGGACTGTCGGTGTGACGGCCAGTATCAGCCCGACGAGAACGAGTGGGATCAATCGCATGGATGAATTCTCCGAAAAGCGTCTCGGAAGTCCGAAACAGGTCATGGTTGTGGGAGATGACTCCATTTACAAACCCAACAGCACACGCAGCCGATCTTCGACTTCGGCCATTGTCTTCGACGACACATTCCCCCAACGGATGACGAGCCGATCTTTGCTAATCGATCGAACCGCATCACAAAGTAGCGCTGAGGGATTTTTAATGCCCCCTTCCGGAGGCTCGACGGTGACATGAAGCGGAATCCCGCGGAGTGTCGACGTCAACGGCACGACAACCACAAGATCGGCTTTGCTGCGATTGAACGGGTCGACCGAAACCACCAGGACCGGTCGTCGGCCAGCTTGCTCATGGCCGCGAACCGGATTCAAATCAGCCAGCCAGATTTCGCCACGGGCTGCGGAGCTTCCAGGAATCATCAATCAGGGCTCATATCTTTCAAGTCCGTCCCCGCAAACGCCATCAAATTCTGCGATTTCAGAGCGATATTCCGCGTGCGGACCCGGATCCGATGCGAGCGCCTCGTAAGCGGCGGCGGCCTTGGCCAGGAGGCGACTCCGACGGTAATTTTCCAGTGCGGCTTCCAATACCGCAGCCATGCTCAGATTGGTTTCGGCGGCCAATTGAGCCAAGAGGACTCGCCCCGTTTCGGAGATTCTCACCGTTGTGGACATGCAAAGGATTCTACAATTCTGTAGTCATTTTTGTCAACGAGCGGATTACGCCCCATTCTTGTTTGACGCGGCGAAGAGGCAAGCCCTGAGGGAGTCGATTGCGCTGGCCACGCGTCCGTTCGGGGGACACGGTCAGGGCGTGCGCGGTGCTGACGAACGACCTGCAACTGTGCGTGCCGCTGCATCGCGACGACGCACCCAAAACATGGTCACGATTCACCACAAAAACCTTCGCCGGGCTTCGCCTCTTCGCCGCAGTCAAAATACGCCCGTCGATAGACAATTGCCCAATGGTCACCATGTTTGACGAAGTTCATAGACCTCACCCTGCAGACCATCCTGGTTTTTGGACTAGCCATGCGAACATCTCTGGTTTAGTCTGTTCTCACCCCGGTTCCCGTTGCCCGACAGTCCCGCTCCAGCCGAAATGACCACAATTCGCCGCCAATTCTGGTTTCGTCCGCTGTTGGTCGGTTGGCTGTTGTTGATCACTGGCAACCAGGTATCGGTGGTCGCTGAAGACGAAGTGGCCGAAGACGCGACCATGGAAGTTGTTGCGGGGGGACTGAAATCGGGCGACAAAGTCCCCAACTTCTACGTCCGAGCGATCACCGGGCCACTACAAAGCAAGTCGGTCTGCTACGTTTGCCGAAATGGCGATCGCCCGGTCGCCATGATCCTGGTGCGGCGGATAGTTCCGGAACTCGAGACGCTGCTCCAGGGGATTGATCGCGTCGTCGATGGCCATCGCGCGGAAGGGCTGCGAAGTTTCGCCGTGTTTGTTTCCCGCGATTCGCGCACCCTATTGCCGCAGGTGCAGACGCTGGCGTTCAACGGCAAGATCGGGTTACCCATGACAATCGCCGCCGCTCCGACGGAAGGCCCGGGGTTTCGCGGACTGCCCGACGACGTGGCGGTATCGGTCGTGTTGTATCGCGACCTGAAGGTCCGGCATTCGTTTTCATTTCACGATGACGAACTGACACGGGAATCGATTGACAGAGTCTTGGACGCCGCCCGAGATCTGGCGGCTGCAGCTCGATGACCATGCGTCTTGGGATTTTGGGTGGCACATTTGACCCGGTTCACAACGGACATCTTCTGTTGGCGGAACGTTGCCGCGAGGAGTGTCGCCTCGACCGGGTGGCGTTTCTTCCCGCGGGCATTCCCCCTCACAAGCTGACCCAATCGATCACCGACGTGAACTCCCGCGCCGAGATGTTGAGTCTGGCGATTGTCGGCCGCCCGGAATTTGTAGTCGATCGCCGGGAGCTGAAGCGGACGGAACCGTGTTTCACGGTCGAGACCTTGGCGGAACTGCGGGAGGAAGATCCGCACAGGGAGTTGGTCTTTCTGATGGGGGCCGACTCGCTGGCGGACTTTCCGAAATGGAAGGCCCCGGGGCGAATTCTGGAACTGGCGGAGATTGCCGTCGTCAACCGGGGGGGTGCGCCGACCCCCGATCTGTCGCCACTGATTGAGCAGTTTGGGGCGTCGGCCACCGGTCGTGTACAGATCGTCACAATTCCAGGCATCGAAATCGCATCGCGCGACATTCGCGAACGAGCCCGTTTGGGAAAAAGCATCCGGTATCTAGTGCCCCGCGCGGTCGAATGCTACATCGCCGAGCATCGTTTGTACCGTTGACCAGTGATCAGTCATTTCCCAGGAAGCCGACTCGTCGTTTGAAACCAATTTTCGACGAACACTCTTTTCCTCGGTTTGCTAGATTCGGGCGGCTTCTTCTAAACTGGACGAATGACGTCGTCACCCCACTCCATCTCTCAGCCTCCCCAACCGACTCCCGCGCCTCTGCGGTGGGTGGCGCTCGATGCCGTCGGCACGGTCATTTACCCCGATCCGCCGGTTCGCCAGGTCTACTACCAGTCGGCGAAGCGACACGGCTCGCAGTTCACCGAAGCGGAAATCGAACAACGGTTTCGGACCTCCTACGTGCGCCTTGAGGCAGAGTCTTCGAACGGATACCAGACCAACGAGGTTCTGGAAGAAGAGCGCTGGCGGGCCGTGGTGAGCGAGGTCCTCAGCGACGTTCCTAATCCGGCGGAGTGCTTTCGCGAATTGTTCGACTGGTTCGCCTCTCCCAATGCCTGGCGGGTGTATGCCGACGTCGCTCCCGCGCTCGCGCTGCTGGCTCAACTGGGGGTTTCAACGGTAGTCGCGTCGAATTTCGATCGTCGGCTGCACCCCGTGTTGGATGGGTTGCCGGAACTGGCGGCGATTCCGCAACGGGTGGTGTCGTCGGAGGTCGGGTATCGCAAGCCGGCGTCTGAATTCTTCGCGGCCCTGCAAGCGCAGACAAATTCACCGGCCGACCAGATCGCGATGGTGGGGGACAGTCACGTGAACGATGTCGAAGGGGCGCGGCGGGCGGGGTTACGGGCCATCTGGATCGATCGCGGTCGCCCCGCCAGCGACGGGCACGTTCAAACGCTGGCGGAGGCTGTTGACCGGTTGTTTGGTTCCCGTCGGATCCCCATCGAATGACACCGGCATTGGTCTGTTGAATGGTCTCCCATCAAGCCGTTCTCCGTCGTTATGTCGTCATCCAGCGCAATCCGAATTCGGGCTCGGGTTGGCGGCGGTCATTGATTTATGACCTGGTTCGAGAATTGAAAGTCCTGGGATTCACGCCACGGTTGTTTCGCGGTCGGGAACGGCTCGACGCATGGCTGGCTATTCCCGAAAATCGTGCGCAAGTCGTCTGTCTGGTGGCGGCGGGGGGGGATGGAACTGTCGGGGATCTTTTGAATCGACATCCCGGGATGCCGCTGGCGCTGTTGCCGGTCGGGACTGAAAACCTGCTGGCGCGCGGACTGGGGATCCCCGCATCGGGCCAGGAGGTCGCCCGGCTGATCGCGGGAGGTTGTGTCCGTCGCCTGGATTTGTGTCGCCTCGGAGAGCGACGTTTTACCTTGATGGCAAGTGCCGGCTTTGACGCCGAGGTGATTCGGCGAGTTCATGCGCGGCGTAGTGGACATATTTCCTATTTGTCGTACTTCCAACCAATCGCGGCGGCGCTGCGTAGTTACACCCATCCGCCGTTGTCGATCTGGTTCGACGACGATCCTGTTCCCGAAACGGCCCGACTGGTGGTGGTCGTCAACTTCCCGATGTACGCCCTCCGTTTGCCGGTGGCTCCTGATGCACTTCCAGACGACGGCTGGCTGGAGGTCCGCCTGTTTCGACAGGGATCGGCGTTCCAAATGCTGCGGTACTTTTGTAACTTGGCGCTCGGGCGGCTTGACCGTTTGCCCGACGTCGCCAGGCGACGCGCCCGCGTCCTGCGAATCGAATCCGCCGAGGTTGTTCCCGTGCAGGTCGATGGCGACCCGGCGGGTGTTGTGCCCGCCGTGGTGGAAATTCTACCCGGTGCGCTCGACGTGTTCGTCCCCGTTCCGGAACATCCTTCGAAGAGCCTTGCGTGATGCCCGACAATCCGGTGACCATTGGACCGTATCGCTGTGGTCGCGGCGAGCCTCTGTTGATCATCGCGGGGCCGTGCGTCATCGAATCGGAAGAGTTGATTCTGTCGGTGGCCAAGCGGCTGCGCGACCTCCGGGACGAACTGGGAATCCCCATTGTTTTCAAGTCGAGCTTCGACAAGGCGAACCGGACGAGCGTGACGAGCTTCCGCGGTCCGGGACTGGAAAAGGGGTTGGAGATTCTGGCGAAAGCCCGGGCCGTCACGGGGCTGCCGGTCCTGACCGATGTGCATGAACCGGCTCAGGCCGAACCGGTCGCTGCGGTTTGCCAGGTCTTGCAGGTGCCCGCGTTTCTCGCCCGGCAGACCGACCTCGTGCAGGCGATCGCCGAGGCGACCGGACGGACCGGCGGTGTGATCAACGTGAAAAAGCCACAATTCATGGCACCAGAGGATATGATCCATGTGGTGCGAAAGTGCGAACAGTTCGGCAATCCCCGGGTATTGCTGACCGAACGCGGCGCGATGTTTGGTTACGGCCGACTGGTGAACGATTTTCGTTGCATTCCGGTGATGCAGGGGCACGGGACACCTGTCGTGTTCGATGCGACACACAGTGTCCAAATGCCTGGGGGAGAGACCACCGGGGGGCAGCGCGAAATGGTGCCGTTCTTGGCCCGGGCGGCGGTTGCCTGTGGGTGTGACGCAGTGTTTTTTGAAACTCATCCCGACCCCAGCCGGGCGAAGAGTGACGGTCCGAACATGATTCCGCTGGACGAACTTCCCGCGATCCTGCGGCAGTTGATGCGACTGCGCGCCGCGCTTTCGACCGAGGGAGGAAACTGAACATGGCGATGCGAAACACACAACGGTGCCGCGGAGTGATTGCGGTCTGGAGTATTCTGGCGATTTGTCTGTCGCTGGCAGGATGTCCCAGTCAACCCACGGGAGTGAACAAGCCGGCGGTGCGGGACGCGGGGTCGTCGGGAAACGACGAAACCAACCCGTGCGATGAATTACTGAAGAGCCTGTTCGATGTCTATCGGATTGAAAAATTCGAGACGACGTTCGACTTGGGGATTTGTGCCAATCGCATGAACGACTGGTACCGTGGGTGTGGTTCCGCGTTGGGCGGCAACAAAG
Organism: Planctomicrobium piriforme; assembly: GCA_945860955.1. Classification (GTDB taxonomy): domain Bacteria; phylum Planctomycetota; class Planctomycetia; order Planctomycetales; family Planctomycetaceae; genus UBA10511. Next base: position 81,662 of record CAMATH010000009.1, on the reverse strand, counting down.
AGCCGGCTTTGCCCGAGGGGGCCAAAAAGCTGTTTTCGGGGGCGCAACTGGCCCTCATGTCAGGAGAGCAATTCCGCACGCGCGACGCGTCTCACGTGCGGGACTGCGTGCTGTTCCAGGCGATCGCCAGGCGGGTGTCGCAATCGCCACTCCGAACCGGGGAGACCGATCTCGACCGCGCGCTCGCGACATTCGAACATGTGGTGAGCGCTGTGCAGTTACAGCCCAAGCACTCGGCGGACCTGCCGTTCACGGCGTATGAGATTTATCTCTTGGGGCGCGGGACGGCGACCGATCGCGCGTGGTTGTTTGTCAACGCGCTCCGCGCGATGCGGCTCGACGCGGTCTTGCTGACTGCGGCCGACGCTGAGGATCCGGGGCTCGCGGGGGAGAGCGTCCCGTTTGTTGTCGGGGTACCAATGGACGGCCAGATCTACCTGTTTGATCCGGCATTGGGAATTCCGGTTCCCGCCAAGTCGTCAAAACCCGGGCGAATCGAGCCGGCGACGCTCGCGCAAGCGGTGGCTGACCCGACCGTGCTGACCCAACTCGACGTGGGTGATCGAAAATACCCGCTCACTTCGGATCGACTGAAGTCACCGGCGGTGTTGCTGGTGGGGGATCTGGGCTACTATTCGGCTCAATCGCAGGCCTTGCAGCAGGTCTTTATCGGGGACCATGCCGTGGTGGTTTCCGACCCGATGGAAGATGTTGGCGACATTCCGGGATTGTGGTCACGCTTGAAGAAGGCGGGCCAGGGACACTGGGGGCAAGAGGCTGTCCGGCTGTGGAAATACCCGCAGGATCAGATCGCCAAGAGTTTGACACTCAACGAGACGCAACAACAGATTCGCAAGGGACTGAAGTTGCGGTTCATGGCGTATCTGGTGGTGGTCCCGGACCCGAATAATCCCGGACAGTTCACGCTTGCCGGCTCAAAGTCGACGCGCGACCCTGCGCTCCAGGGAATGGATGCGAAAGATCCGGAAGTTGGCGGATTCTCACGAACGGAAACCCGGTCGACTTCCGGCCGACAGATGGAAGGACGATTGAGTCACATCGCGGGCGAACTGCCAACGGCGATCAAGGCGTACGTGGAGGTCCAGAGCAACGCCCCGACGATTCTGAATATTCCGCAGAATCCGTTGAAGATCGATATGGGGAGCGGGCCGATTGACATCAAGCTGTTTCACTTTCTGGCGATCGACGACGCGGTGTTCTGGTCGGCGATGTGTCAGTTGGAACAGGGGCAGTATGGACCCGCAGCCAGTACGTTTGACCGATACCTGAGGCAGGCCGCCAAGTTGAGTGAATGGACACGACAGGCCCGCCGAATGCGCGCCGTCGCGCTGGCTGCCCAGGATAAATTCGACGAGGCCGCCGCGACGCTGGAGAAAGTCTCGGAGGACGATCCCGAATACGCGGGCTACCAGGCGATGATTCGCAACTGGAAACAGTGAGCCGGCGAAACCGTGTTGTCGTAGATGCCAATGGAAATTGAAAAATGTCGGTCCGATTCGAGATCCTTGTGAATGGCGTACGGGCTCCGGTTTCCGGGATTTACGGCGATGGGCTACTTTCCGCCAATGTCAGTTACTTCAAACGCAAGGACGACGACGCAGAAGTCGCCCTGAGTGTCAGTGGGCTCGGCCAGATCCATTCGTGGCTTAAGGAGTTACCTGTCGAATGGATCATGCCACCAATCGCGATCGGCGATGAAATCACCATTCGAATTCTGCCCGGCGGGGAATTTGACCCTCCCGAGGGAATCTCTTTCAAGCACCACGTCGCGCTTGAAGACCCGGATTTCGGAAAAATTGAATACAACCTGAATGCCTGGGATGTTGATATTCCGCTGGCGTGTCCCCCGCTTGCCAAGGCGCATCTCCATCTTTTTTCGGACGAGACTGGTCTTTCTGCTGTCCACCGCAAGGCGATCCGGGAGTTCCTCGACCGCCAGACCCAAGTGTGGCCAGAAATTTGCGCCGCGTTGATTCGTTGCCATCCGGATTTAAAAACGATTGAGGAACTCAATGGGCGGATTGATCCAACGATTGCTATTTCGATGTACGACGAGTCGAATATGATGGAATTGGCATTTTCGTTCGCGGGCGACGAATTGGGGCGTGACTACATTGTGATCCTGCGCGACGGCGAAGTCGTCGAGGTGTTTCACACCGAATGATATCGATTCGCGGGCGGTCGGCACGGGGAGTGTCAAGTGCGTAGTGGGGCCAGCGGCAGGTGAAGCTAGGTTTTCAAGGAGTGGCCAATCCGTTCCATGAGTTCAGGGCCATCCGCCGCACGTCGTGTTTCCTCAAACCACGAAATTGATTTTGGACAGGTTCTTAGCGACGTCGTGGGTGACAGACAGAGCGAAGATCTGATTCACCAATCCACACGAGGTGGATGGGGTCTGGACCGCGCAATGTGGTTGGGGACTAGCCATCGATCTTTCTCCCCATCCGCTCAAGGCGGAAGGGGCCGTCCCCAACACTAGCCGCCAACCGGCTCGGACTCAATGTCGCGTTTTCGGCCGCGTGGAGTTTATCTTTCTGGGTTCCGCCTGTGACTTATAGACCGGGTTCAAGCCGACCGTCCAATTCCGTAACTTCAGGTCGTGTCCGATCGATCGAAAGTGTGCGTACAGATCGGCCTCGAGTTCCCTCACGCGGCCCGGTTCCGACTCGGCCCGGTTGTGCTTCTCCTCCGGATCGGTGTTCAGGTCATAGAGTTCGCGAGTTTGCGACTCGAGCGTGACAATCAGCTTCCAACCGTCGGGTTTCACAATCGCCCGCTTAAACGTGTACTCACGGTAGTCGGTCTCCGAAAAGCAGTCGCGATTCGCCGGCTCGCCGCGCATCGCCGGGACGAGGCTCGTCCCGCGCAGTTGACCCCTCGCCGGTCCGGGGTCGACTTCCAACAAATCGAGCAGCGTGGGCATCAGGTCGATACTACTCACCCGGTCCACCACCGTCCGCCCCTCTCGTTGGCCGGGGAGTTTCACGACCAGCGGCACATGCAGTTGCTCGTCATACAGGGTAAAACCATGGTCAAATCGCCGATGCTCGTACAGTTCGGTCCCATGGTCGGAGGTGAGAACGAAAATCGTCTTGTCCATCAGCCCCAGCTTCTCGAACTCCTTCAGAAACCGTTGGAATCGTTCGTCAGCGCGTTGGATCTTTTCGTCGTAAATCGCCCGCCAGAACCGCACGTCGGCATCGGGTAATGGCAACGCCCCGAGTTCCAGCCCCTCTTCGCGCAATAACTCCTGTTCCTGCGCGGTCCCGCGGAATCGACCCGAGTAGCCCGGTTCAACGAAACGGCCGTCGAATTCCTCCTTGGGGACAAATTGTCCGTGACAGTCATAACCGTGAAGAAACAGGAAGAAATTTCGGTCCTTGTTCGCTTTCGACCACTCGATTGCCATGGGGAGACTGACGTCAAATCCGCCGAATTTGCCTGGCTCGTAAAAGTACCGGTCGAACCCCTGTTCGTATCCGAAACCTCCGCTGACCCCAGCGTTGCCTGTGAAGCCTCCGGTCGCATACCCGGCTTGCCGCAAGACTTCGGCCAGCGTCACCAGGTTCGGTGACAGCTCTTTCAGATTCGCCGGCCGTTGAACAAGCTGGTTGTACTCGGCGAACTTGTTCGTCATCCGGTGTTCGCAAGGATACACCCCGGTGAACCAGGTCATTGAGGAAGGAACCGTCCACGACGCGACGGAATTCACTCGGGTGAAGCGATAACCGGATCGGGCGAACGCGTCGATCGTGGGGGTCACATCGCGGTGATAGCCATAGGACCCCACGTGCGCGGCCTGCAACGCGTCGAAGCTCACGAAGACCAGGTTATGGTCTTTGAACTGGAGTCGCTGGGGGGCGGCGTCGGCCGGTGATGGTGTGGATTCCCTCGATTCGACGGGGAGGACCGGGACGGGCCGATTTCCACCGGGACACCCACAGAAAACCAGGACCGCAAGCAAAACCGCGCTACGGCGTGCGCGCCACGCGAAAACCCACATTGAATTTCGCCTCTCTGGGGAGATGGAGCAGACTGGCGGCGGATCGGGAGTTGACATCCTCCATCAACCAGTTGCCACCCCGCAACACTTTGTGGGTTCCTGTTTCCGGTCCCTGCGGATCTTCTGGCGGAGAATGCGAATAAGAGTCTTTGTCGTACCAGTCCTGGCACCATTCCGCGACGTTTCCGTGCATGTCATATAGTCCCCAGGCATTGGGAGGGTAGCTCCCCACCTTGGCGGTGTATCCCAATTCCTTCCAACTGGGGCCGGTCCCGTAACCTCCCGAGACAAACGGAGCCTTCACGTTGGAAGTGTCCGCCGAGCCGCGTGTTCCATAGTGGAACCGGGTCGTCGTCCCGGCGCGACAGGCGAATTCCCACTCCGCTTCCGTGGGAAGCCGATAGCCGTCACCTCCAAGGACTGTGACCGACGCGTTCACGAGGGTGTCCCCCTCACGTTCGGCATCGGTCAGTTTGTAATACGGTTCCAGACCATCTTTCATGCTCAGACGGTTACAGAATTCGACGGCGTCAAACCACGACACACTGTCCACCGGACAGCGATCGGTGACCTTCCCCTGGATTTTGGCTTTGCTGGAACCACTGATCGAAAACGCGCTGGGACGGGTACGCATCACCAATCGATATTCGAACTGCGTCACTTCGTACGTTCCCAGATAGAACGGCTTGGTGATCCGCACCGGATGCTGAAATTCGTGGGGTTTGCGACCCGCCTCGTTCGCGGGCGACCCCATCTTGAATTCCCCCGCGTCAATGAGTGTCAATTCCATTCCGGTCGAATCACTGACCATGGTGCCTGGCAGAACGACTTTCACCCCCTCGGGAAATACCGCCTCCAGGGGACCGGGATTGTCGACAAGCTGGAATTCGGCGAGATCGCCCGCCTGCGGAATCTTGTTTTGCCCGCGAACCCCGGCCCATCCCCGGGGACGCTGTGTCGCCTGCCAGGTCTTGATAAAGACCGTCTGCCCCGCCAGTTCCCGGTTCCGTGCGGCGTCGTCGGTCAGTTTGACTTCGACGACGTAGTGCGTGTCGACCTGATCGCGCGGCAGTCGTTGCTCTTTGGAATAGACCCGTTCCACCCGGCCGAACAATGCGGGAGTCTGGGGCACTGGAGCGTTGGCTGACTGCTGGCCAGCGGCTGAAGGCAGCAGCGCCAGGAGTCCCAGGCAGGTGAAGGAGAAACAGAGTCGCATACAGGTTCTCCGGCGAATCTTCGACCGAAAACCGTCGAGGGCGTCGGGCTGACGCGCGACAACGCCCGTTATCGGGTAGACTTGATGACGATACGGTGTTCGATCCGACCGGGTCAGGAGTCCTTCCCCAGAGGGTTCGTTGTGGAACACTCGACTGTTCGTCGTTTAGGAAGTGGATTGACGTTTTGCCTCGCACTCCTCGTGGGGTGTTCCGTTTCATTGGTGAGTGGCGCTGAACCACCCACCCAACCGCTGGAGGTGTTGAAGCTGGCCGACGGTGACTTTGTCACTGGGAAACTGGTCGACAGTTCAAGCCCCGGACGGCTCGCCTGGCAATCGCCCGCGTTCACTGCGCCGTTCGAATTCGCGGCCGATGCGGTTCAGTCGATTGTATTTCCCGTTCCCGATGCGCGTCCCAGGCCGGGAGGGGAGTTCTGCTTCGAACTGGCCGCCGGGGATGTGTTGTTCGGTTCCCTGATTGATCTCCGCGAAGGAGTCGCGATAATCGACGCACCGGGCATCGGACGGGTGCATGTGAATCTTTCGCACCTGCGGCGGATCCACCACTGGCAGGGGGATGCGGAGACGTCATTCAGCGGTCCGCGCGGTTTGAGTTCCTGGCAGGAAACGGTTGGTTACAAAGTGTGGAACGAAGTGGAGGGGCATCTGACCACGAAACAGATCAACGCCACCATCCGCCGGGATTTTGAACTGCCTCCGCAATCCCGAATCGAATTCGAGTTTTCGTGGGAGTATCAGCCGGACTTTGTCTTCGCGCTGGGCGTGGGAAATGCCCTGAGCGCATTTCGGCTGGAGGTGATTGACGACGAGTTGGTGGTTTTGCGGGACTTTGACGGGGCGGCGGACATTGTCGCGCTCCAGACCGTGCGAAGGGGGCCGGGGCAGGCGCACTACGTCCTGTACCTGGATCAACCGCAGGGCCGATTGCTGGTCCAATCGGCTGATGGTCGAGCGTTGGCCGACCTGCAAGTCGTCCACAAAGACACCACGGTGTTTGGCGGTTTGCAAATCGCCAAAAAGTTCGGCGACCTGCGACTCGAACAAATACGAGTCAGTCCGTGGAATGGCCAGATCCCGCAGAAGGTGCCCGCAGGTGGATCGCGATTTCATGGAAAGAATGGCGACATCACGTACGATCGGTTGATCGCGTTCGACACCGACCGACGTGAGTTTCTCGTGGAGCGCGAAGGGGGCGAGGCGCGAGTCGCAGAAGCGACTGTGCAAGATGTTGTGTTTGCGCAACAGCCGGAGACGCGGCGGGCGATGCGGGTTCTTTGGTCGAACGGCCAGCGTTTCAGTGGCGAATTCCTCCGTGTGGAGGAGGGGAAACTTTGGTTGAGTTGTCCGGGAATTGAAGAGGAGATACCGACCCCCCTCGCGGATCTTCGGATCTTAAGTGGACTGGGTTCCCCGACAGCGACACAGCCACCCAATCATGAAGAGCCGAATCAACCTGTCGGCCGACTTGAAATTGAAGGGACTGCGTTACGGGGCCAGATTGCGGAATCCCAATTCGCAGAGGCCCGATGCCTCGAATGGCACCCCGTTTCGAGCTGGACCGCAAGTCCCCTCCGACCGGGTGTGACAGGGCGAATTCTCTATCGAGAAGTCACCCCGGCGACGTCGACGGCCCCCCCTCGATGGAATTGGGGCGAACCAAAGAATCCCGGCGGCAACGGTCCGACACAAATCGCCAACGCCAGCTCGCACACCCCCCGAACCAAACCACTTTTGCGGACGGTTTTTGGTGACGCTTTCCCCTGCGATACTCTGACGGTGGATGAAGCCGGCGTGACATTCCAGTCGGGCGCGACCGATGCCACGTTTCTGAGGCATGACCAGATCCACATTCTGGAGATACAACCGTCGCAATCCCCGGCACGCATTTCGAACGCGAAATGGGAGCGACTGCTCACGGTGCCTCGCACGATGCGCGTCGATCCTCCCACGCATGTCGTTCAGTCCATTGATGGCGACTATTTGCGGGGGCGACTGATCGGGGTGAGCGATCAGGAAATCGAAATCGAAATTCGCCAATCCTCGAAGCGGCTGCCGCGGGAAAATGTGACCCGCATCATCTGGGTACGTTCCGATGACGCCGACTCGCCCGCCGATCCCACTCCACCGGACACCGCCCAAAACGCCGACCCATCGGACCGGACGCTGGTGCAAGTCGTGTTTCCTGAACAACGACGCATGACCTTCCACGTCGAACAGGTAGCGGGATCCATTCTCTCGGGCAGCAGCCACAATCTCAGTCGTTGCTATGTCAATCTGCGCGGCGTCGAAGAGATTTTGATCGGCGCGAAGGTAAAAACCGTCCAGAGCAGCGACATTGCCCAGGGTTGGAAGTTCATCCCCGCCGCGGAGCCGTCGTACGTCACCGAGGCGGACAGGGCGACGGACGGTTCGGCTCTCGTCGGGCAGGCTGCCCCCGAATTCGAACTCGATCTGGTGGGGGGCAAGAAGTTCAAACTGTCGGAACACCGCGACAAGATCGTCGTGCTGGATTTTTGGGCGTCGTGGTGCGCGCCGTGCCTCAGCGCGATGCCTCAGATCCATCAGGTCACAGACGAATTCGCCGACCGGGGAGTCGAATTGCTGGGAGTCAACATCGCCGAGAATGAAAACCAGATTCAGGGAACTCTCGATCGACTGAAACTGAAGATCAACGTGGCATTTGACCGCGAAGGAAAGACCGCCGAGAAATACGGAGCGACTTCAATACCCCAAACGGTCGTCGTCGATCGCAAGGGAAACGTCGTGGCATTGTTTATCGGAGGAGGCGCGAACCTGGGTGAACAGTTGCGTCAGGCGCTCCGAGACGCGTTGGAGATCAAGGCTCAATGAACCCACCAGTATTTACCGCTGAGGTCGTACGGCAGCGGGTCGAGGCGTGGCTGGACCTGATGGAATCGACCGACCAGCTCTACATCGCCGCCCTCCGCTCACGATGCGCCTCTGAAGAGGAAGTCTGGCGGCAGTACAAGGCGGCGTGGGACTACGCCAATCGTGAACACGAGAAGACACTGGAGCGGATGTTGATCAACCTGGGAGACGGCGGCGGTGTGTGCCACCGCGTCGACGATGACGGAGGCCTCACCGATGGCGGGTGAGCTGGTCCTTGCGACATTGCGGCAGATTCTGTCGCTTCTGGCCGAATTGAAGGTCGATTCAGCGGTGATGGGCGGCTTGGCGGTCGCCATGTGGAATCACCTGCGGAACACTCGCGACGTCGATCTGCTGATTGGGGCGACCCCTTCCACGCCGCGCCGTTTGATCTCGGATCTGGTGGCCGCTGGACTCAAACCACTCAAAGAACCGGTGGTTCGCTCGCTGGGAACTTCACGAGTGATGCAGTTTCGCTTCAATCCCTCGGGAAGAATGGACGAACAGGCTTGGTGTGACTTCTGCGTACGAAGTGGCACGGCGCGAGGCGACTGACGCATGATTCCACTGACGCTTGATCGTGGAACAGTCCATCGACAATCGGCGAATCGCCAAGACACAAGCTGTTTCAACGCGGACCGCGCAAAGCATAGCCTGCAAGCGGGGCGTTCAATTTTTAGACAGGATGAAAGGGATGAAGAGGATGGACAGGATTGCTGAAGCGACCTTCGATCGTGTGGGTTGGGAGTCTTTCGATTTCAGCCACTTATTTCGAGAGCAGGAATGGCGAGCAACTCCATCCTGTTCATCCCTTTCATCCTCTTCATCCTGTCAAATTCTTCCCGTAGGTCGTACGCACTCTCAGAGCCGCACAACCACATTCTGAACCGGAGTCGGAGTGGCGGGTGAATTGGGTCTTGGGCAAGACAGACGGCCCCCTGTGCATGGAACGCAAATTGTCTGATTTTACGCCGTGCGGAGTATAACTGCCGGGAGTCGGGTAGCCGGGGCACGGCGCGCTCTACCTTGCTCGCCGTGCAAAGAGAGCCGCGTTCTTACTCTGCGACCACCGCCACATCATCCTCACGCTGAATCGGCTCCGGAATCTGGTCACACGCCACCTGCACGCGCAATCGGCCGGCACCGGCGACCCGTCCTTTCAACACCAGCTTGATCTCGGCGAACTTCTTCACGTCGATCGAGCGAATCGGGTCGAAACGAATTTCCGTCCGCCCCCGGGCTCCGCCCGTGTTGCTTCGCTGATACTTCGCCGGCCCGTCAATCGACGCGAGTTCCATCGTCGAAGGAACCGAAAGGGTGATCCTTGTGTTCGAGGCGGCATCCGTCCCCCGGTTATAGATCCGCACACTCACCGGAGCCTCCTGGCCGGCGTCGAGTGACCCCGGGAGGTCGGGGACTTCCACCGACAACGCGGGGGTTCCCACCACGCTCGCGGTTCCCACCGCTTCGCCACTGGCCCCGCTGGGATCCGACGCCCGCACCACACTCACCTGCGATCCGCGCCCTGTGGTGTTCAACGAGATGCTGACGGATCGGGACTCTTTGGGCTCCAGCGAACCGACAAACCAGGTCACCGTCCGCCGGGTCGGGTCGTACTGGCCATTGTCGGTGGCGTCGAGAAACTCCATGCCGGCGGGAATGGTCTCGACAACCGTGACGTTGGTCAGCGCGGTCGCGGTGGGATTGCTCACCGTATTGGTGAACCGCCCCTTCTTATTCGGATTGAGTTTTTTGGGACCGGTGCGGGTGATCGACAACGCCGGCCCGATCACGTCGAGCTGCACGACAGTCTCTTCACTGACGGCACCGTCGGCGGTGATGACTGCCCGGTTGGTCGCCGACCCGGCCTGCGCCGCGATCAGTTGCAACTGCACCTCCCGCATACCGCCGGCGGGAATGTCACCGATCTCGTATTCGAGGTCATCCCCCTGAGGATGCCGGAGGGCCGCCGGGAGAACATCGTGAATCAACACTCCCTGGGCGTCGGTCGGGCCGACGTTGCGAATCTTGAAAGTGACGTTGACCGATTGGCCGACCGTCGCCCGCTTGGGCGCGTCGACGCTGACCTGCAATCGGGGACCGTTTTTCGAAGCCCCCTCTTTTTCGCTTTCAAAGTGGACCGTCGCCACCCCACCGACCGTTCCCTCGCTTTGGGGCGTCACGCGCACTGCGATAGTTTGGGTGGCCCCCGGATCCATCGTTCCCAGCCGCCAGCTCAGCCGGCGACCGTCCAGTTGTCCCTGGGGTTTGGAGCCGTCGATCCGCACTCCGGTGGGAACGACATCCTCAACGGTCACTCCCCGTGCGGCGGCCAGGCCGGTGTTTCGGACCACGATCTCATAGACCATCGGCCGACCGATCACCGCGGTGTCGGGGGCTTTCTTCTCGATGGTCAATTTCGGTCGCGCTTTGCGTGGAGCCGGGGGTTCTCCGCCATCATCGATTGACGCCGCGCCACCGGCCCCCGCCGGCAGTCGACCGGGAACCGCTTCCCGGTCGTCCGCATCGGTCATCTTCGTGCGTTTCGCCGGTCCGCGGATGGACAGCGGGTCGTCGTCGGTCTCGTCGTCGGCAGGTGTCGCCGGCGCTTTGGCGGGCTTCTTCGCAGGAGGCGTTTCAGCCTTCTGACGCTCGATCAGGCTCTCGTCGTCATCGTCGGCACCCGTCGCCGATCGTCCACCCTGACCGGGGTTTTTCGCGATCGTTTCCGTCCGCTCGGAGGGGGCTTCTGTCTCGACGGCGTCTGGATCCGAATCGTCAGCGCCTCCCACCAGTTCATCATCCTCGGCAAACCGGTTCTTCGCAGCGGAGCTCTTCGACGCTTTGCTGCCAGCTAGCGGTGCTTCGTCGCTTTCGTCATCCACCAACTTCGACGGCTCACCCTGTTTCGCAGGTTTTGATGTTTCCCCAGCGTCAGCAGCCTCGTCGGAAGATTCGTCGTCTTCACTCAGAATCCCCGCGCGCCCGCCCTTTGCTGCGGACGATTCGCTCTTCGAGGACTCCGCTGGCTCGGTCTCGCCGTCCTCCTCATCGTCGGTAAACCGACTGCGTGCCGGGGGCGTTTTGGAGCGGGGCGACTCGGTGACCGACTTTTCCCGAGGCTTGAACCCCTCGTCCGAGTCGGCGAGATTCGAACCGAGGCTGGACTCGTCCGACTCACCGGTTGATTCCACCACGTCGTCTTCGCCACTGGCAGGAATGACACTCTTATGCGAGTCACGCGCCGTGGACGACTTGGAGGACTTCGAGGCCGGTTGTGCCTTTCGATCTTCCGGCAACAACGATTCGCCTTCGTCATCGGGAACACTCAAGCCCCCCGTGCGCCTGGAGGGAGTCACCACAGTTTTTCGCGGCGCAGATTCGACGGACTCGTCACTTGCCGATTCCGTGTCGTCCTGGAACTCTTCATCAGAGTCCAGGGGAAGCGACTTCAAGCGAATTGTTCGCGAACTCGGCTTGTCTTCGGTCCGGTCAGCCGTAGCACGACTTGCCGGGGATCGTGGTTCGTCGTCCGAATCGGAAACCGACGCCTTAGTCGCCTGGTCGTCGTCCTGCTCGGAATCGAGTTCTTCGTCTTCGATCGGATTGCGGCTTGGTCGCCGCTGCGGAGTGGCCGTGGGGCGACGTGGTTGGGGCCGATTCGCCCGGCTCAGTTTTCGGGCTGCGGGGACGACATCGTCCTCATCATCGCCCGATTCGCCAGCGGCCTGCTGTATAGGGTCGTCCTGTTCCCCGTCGGGGTCACCGACCAGCCCGCTTGGGGTTTCGTCGGCGTCCGCGCCCAATTGCCCTTCGCCGTCCTGCTCGTCTTCCGCTGTGGACTTTTTGTCATCCAGAGTGCGTTGGGCCTGCATGACAACAAGCACGCCAATGCCCAGCACAACCGAAAGTGCCGTCAGTTTCAGAACGCCAGTCTTCATGGGGCTTCCTTTCCCGCCGATCCTCACTCATTCCGAGGTCACAACAAGCACCGGACACCCTCGGCCAACAATCGCCGTAAGCTAGCAGTTGCCGGCAATTTGGGGAAGACCGGAACTGCCACGAGTTGACATGGGAGTGTGGCCTGTAACGACAGAGGGCTTACGCCGCTCCGCTCGCCTTGGTAAAAATCGGCAGTCCATTTTTCCAGGGAGGTCAGATGTGGCACGGAAGTTCTCCAGCGGAACGTTGTTGTACCGACACGGAGAGTCTGGACTGGAAGTGCTGCTGGTCCACCCGTCCGGAATCTACAACCGGGGAAAACCGTGGAGTATTCCCAAAGGAGTTCCCGACCCAGGTGAAGTCGATATCGACGCTGCCCGGCGCGAGACCCGCGAAGAAACCGGCGTGATCGCGGGGGATCTGGTGCCGCTGGGGGATACCACCTACAAAAAATCCGGCAAACGGATCGTCTGTTTCGCAGGCCCGGCACCAACAGAGGCTGCCCCGACTTGCGCCTCGTGGGAAGTCGACCGTGCCGAGTTTGTTTTGCTCGCAGAGGCAGAAACCCTGCTGCATCCCGACCAGAGAGTTTTTGTCACAAGATTACACGACCTGCTCGATTGAATCCTGGCTGCGGCGGTGATGGAGTCCCTGAGATTCTCTCAAGTTTCAGTGCAAAAACTGCAATGGACAAAAATTGAGGAATTCTTAAGATTCCCGGCCGTGTGCGACTTCCCGCAGCGCGGTGGAACCGCGTGGTCGCGCAGTCCGAGGATTCGTCCATGCAGGCCCGATTTCTTTGCCTGACCGCTCTGGCCGCCGCCACACTGACTGGCTGTCAGTCGTATTACCCCTATGGATACGCCGGAACCGGACCTTACCCCAGTCCTCCTCCGGGCAGTTTCGCACCTCCACAAGGTTCCTGTCCTCCCCCACAGGGAACGTATATCCAACAACCGCGGGTTTATGGCCAGGCCCCTCCTCCCCGAGGTTACATCCCGCCGGGCCAAAACGGTCCTGTCGGCACGTACGACCCCCAGGGGCGAACCTATGCTCCCAACGGACCGATCTCATCCGTTCCCCAGAATCGCACCGGCGTGACCGCGCAACCCACCTCGGTTCGCACAACACCCATTCACTCCACCGAGCAGCCGGTCCCAAAACCAGTCGAGCCGCGCTCGATTCCCGACAGCGTCGGCGGTGCGGTTCTCGACGAGGATGCCGACGAGATTAAAGGGAGCGGTCGTGACTCGGGGGGAACCGGTTCCAGCGGGACAGGCGCAACGCGCCGATCCAGTCCCAGCTTCACCGATGAAAGCGAGGAAGCGGTTGACACCATTGGATCCGATGACTTCGTCTCCCCGCGCAGCCCGATCAAACGCGCCTCCGGAGTCGCGGAATCCTCCCGCCGTGGCCGAAAGTCCCCCTACAGCAAGCGGTCCGATTACCGCAAACTCAGCGGCGTCCTCTCGCAAGACCGTCAATCGGGAGAGTGGCAGCTCACCTACGATCCCGATGGCACTGACGAATACGGCGGGACACTGCCACTGGCCCATGACGAGGCTCTTGAACATCTCGTCGAGGGGGACGCGATCGAAGTCCACGGCCGCATCGACCCGCGGAACACCGACCGTTTCGGCCGGCCCCGCTACCGTGCCGAGCCGAACCGCCTGAAGCTGCTCATCGACCAGGATGAGGCGTTCTCTCAGTAAGCCCGCCGGAGCGCGTCGATATAGGTTGACGGCGCATGGTCGGCGAAGTCGCGCAGCACGACATGCGCGAGCGTGGCGCTCCGCGCGATGTCCCGGAACAAGCCGTTGAGTTCTGCCAGCGCGCCGGTCAGCTCACCTCCGACCGACAGTCGAGTCATCGCTGCGAGCCGTTCCAAAACACGCTGTGGATCGAGCGCCGGCATTGCCTGTTGCACCACGCCGCGGTACAACCCGCGCCCCATGATCTGATCGAGTCGGATCGCATCGTCGTCCGGGCCAGTCACCAGGCTTCCATCGTGTCGGATGTAAATCACATCTCCGGCATGCCGAAAGTCGGCGTGAATTCCAGCGCGATTCAGCAGGGTGGCGATCCCCCGTGCCGCCAGCCGACCCGCTCCTCGGGCCGCCGCCAGACCGACTTGTTCCGCGGTGGTAAGGCCGGTCGCGTCAACGGTCAGCAGCGCGTTGAACAAATCCGCGAGATCCCGCTCGCCAAACGTTTCGGGGGGCACCCGCTGCACGATGTCGCAGCAGTTCACAAACCGGTGAATGGACACTCCGCGAAGCAGGTTGACAAAGTCGGAATTGCCGACACGCGGGGCACCGAATGTCAAGAGTTCGGCATGCGGGAAATCGACCGCCGCCAGATTGGCTAGGGCTCCCCCCAGACTGTGCCCCGTCAACAACAGGCGACGCGGTCCGCCACTCAAAAGATCCAGCAACCGGGGACGCATCGCCGAGTATCCGGTGGCAAACCCCGCATGCACCATCCCGCCGGCGAACCAGCCGACCGGGAGCGTCAGCATGTCGGTCAGCGCGTCTTCCAGATTCCCCGCCTCGGTTCCGCGAAAGGTCGCGACCGACAGATCGAGGGTGGGATGAAACGCGACAAAGCCGTCGCCTCCCGTGAGCGCCGGCGAATTATGATTCCCCGGTCGCAGTGACTGGACCGAGTCAAATCCGAAGCGGGACAATGTGGATTCGATCACAGAAAAGGGCGCGTACGCCAACCGGCAGAGTTCCGCACAAAGCAGCGGATCGTTCGGTTGCGAGCGAGGATCCCAGTCGGCGAAGAACTCGACGTCGCGCGCGGGACGCAACAACTGCTGGCTGGTGACGGGGTGGGAGTCAGACATCGTCAGTTCCCAATGGACAGCAGCCGCTCAATATCGGTGGCGAGCGAATCGACATCCTCGTCCGTCGTATCCCAACCGCACATCAACCGCACGCCGCCCGCGCCAATGAAGGTGTAGAACTTCCACCCGGTGGCGCGGAGCGCTTCGATGACGGGCAGCGGAAGTTTCACGAAGACCGAATTCGCCTGCCGGCGCGACAGAAACTCGATTTGGGGGACTTTGGACAGCCGGTCTTCCAGTCGAGCCGCACACTGGTTTGCATGCGTCGCGTGCTTCAACCATCCCCCATCCGCGAGCATTCCCACCCACGGAGCGGCCAGAAACCGCATCTTGGAGGCGAGCTGTCCCGCCTGCTTACAGCGCCAGGCGAACTCCGAGGCGAGTTCCTTTTTGAAGAACACGATCGCGTCCCCCACCGCCATGCCGTTCTTCGTACCACCGAAGCACAGGACATCGACTCCCACTTTCCACGTGATTTCCTTAGGCGCGACTCCCAGAGAGGCGATCGCGTTGGAGAAGCGGGCTCCATCCATGTGAATCCGCAAATCATGTCGGCGGGCGACTTCCCACAGTTCCTGAAGTTCCGCAACCGAATAGACGGTCCCCAATTCCGTCGCCTGGGTGATACTCAGAACGCGGGGCTTGGGAAAGTGAATGTCGCTTCGTTTCAACACCGCGCGCGCGGCGGCCGCCGGTTCGATTTTGCCAAACTCCCCCGGAACCGTGAGAACCTTGGTGCCATTCGAAAAGAATTCGGGCGCGCCACACTCATCGGTTTCGACATGCGCCAGTTCGTGACAGAGAATCGAATGATACGATTGGCACATGCTGGCGAGCGCCAGCGAATTGGCCGCCGTCCCGTTGAACGTGAAGAAGACCTCGCAGTCGACTTCAAACAACTGTCGCAACAGGTCGGCGGCCCGCGCCGTCCAGGCGTCATCACCATATCCGGGAGCGTGGCCGGCGTTCGCCTGCTCCATCGCCCGCCACGCCTCGGGGCAGATCCCCGAATAATTGTCGCTGGCGAACTGACGTCGCGAAAGGGGTTGAGTCTCTGAGGGCATGGTCGTGAGGCAACGGGAACGGGGCGGACGAATCGCAGGTCGGAAGTAGTGTAGCGATTGTTCCCCCAATCTCCCTCTGAACCCCCAATGTGTTGCCAAAACGGTGGCGCAAGACGAGGGTTTACTGTTTGTTCGACAGCTCGGCCAGTTGCAGCTCCAGTCGCAACATCTGTTCTTTCACGTTGAGTTCCGCTTCTTCGATGCGGTGACTCACCCAGTAGACTCCGGCCATGATCAGAAACGCCAGAGCCTGGGCGATCATCATCAGGCCCCGAACGCCGTCGGCGGCCGTCATTCCCGCCACCAAAAAGAAGACCATCATCAACACCGTGAACCCCCAGACCATTTGCGCCGTTCGGCGGGCGTCCCGTTTCAAGTCAATCGCCCCCTTTTTCAAAATCGTTCCAACGGAAACGGCCCAGGCCAATCCGAACAGCGTTCCCGTCCCGAGGCCAATTCGTGGGAGTGGCGGAAGGTTCGGTTCGGTCAGCGCCAGGTAGCCACTCGTGGCCGCGCCGGCGAGTGAGCCAATCAGAACGATCCCCATGGCCAGTTTTTTGGGGGCAGTGAGTTGTTTCGTAAGCATCTGACGAATCTCCTGTTCAATTTGATCACGGCGGTCTGCGGAAGAAATCGACTCGGCCGACAACAGCCGGTCGCGAAAAGCGTGATGTGGGTTCATCGTGAATTCACTTCGAATGCGGGAGAGTTGCCGTCACGCTCCAGAATCTGTCGCAATTCCCCGCGGGCCCGCGCCAATCGCGACTTCACGGTTCCCGGGGGAATCTCGAGAACGGTCGCCACTTCCTCGATCGACATTTCTTCGAGGAAGAACAGCGTCAAGACCTCGCGTTCCACGAGTCCGAGTCGGCTCAAACCGTAATGCACCAGTTCGGCATTCTCGAATGCGCTCGTCGGATTGGACTCGGTCTCGGGTAGGGGGAAACCATCGAGTGAATCCCCCGCGAGTTCCTCGGGCGTCGCATAGGCACGTCGGATTTCGTTGAGTACCGTCCGCCGAACGATTGTGTACAGCCACGGGGTCAATCGCTCGGCCCGTCTCAACGATTGCAGGCTGCGAATGATCTGCAGCCAGGCGTCCTGAATCAACTGCCCGGCGCGGTCTTCATCGGTGACCAGGCGTCGAACGAAGTAGAACAGCCGGTCGTGGAAACGCGACACGAGCTCGTCCCACGCCCCGGGATCGCGACGCTGGCATCTCAACACCAGCAACTCGTCGGCGATTTCTTCGGGAGAGCGTGGCATGGCGGGGAACGGGGGAGAGTGCGGGACGGATTGGCTTCACCCACACAGTCGTGAGACCCGTCAGCCTGGTTCACGAAAAGGATCACGCGATAGAAAATTGTTGGAACGTAAGCAAAACGCCGGCACGTAGGCAAAAAGAGTCAACAGCTCGCTTACGGGCTCAATTGGGTGCCATGGCCAGTGAGCAAAGCGAGTCGGCTGTGTGAGCGTCAACGGACACTGCGGTTGGAGTTCGCGTGACCCTAGCGCCGAAGCGGGCCGTTGAAAAAGTTCGTCCCTGGAATTCGTGTGTCGATTTCCAGGGACACTGTCCACGCGGAAAAAACGCGGTGCTGGCGCAGTGCCGCGCCAGTGTGAAGGCGGTGGCCGAAGACCGCCTCCTGACGGGCGCGGCTCGGGCGAGTTCCTCCAACCGAGTCAGCCACCGCCAAGAGCGGGCAGGA
Organism: Planctomicrobium piriforme; assembly: GCA_945860955.1. Taxonomy (GTDB): domain Bacteria; phylum Planctomycetota; class Planctomycetia; order Planctomycetales; family Planctomycetaceae; genus UBA10511. Next base: position 63,949 of record CAMATH010000009.1, on the reverse strand, counting down.
AGTGAACTTCCGCGCCGGCGGGCACGCGCTGTCGCAAACCCAACCGCGAGACCGAACCATTGATCGCCACCGCGAGACCGGGGCGCAGCGCGTCGTCTTCGACAGCCCGTTCGCGCATTCCCGGAAAGCGTTCTTCCAGCGCGTTCACCAATTGCCGAATCGTTCCCGCTTCAATCGAAACCTCGACCACATCCCCCGACAAATCACGCCACGCCGGGGGAATGAACACAGAGACCATGATGGGACGTCCGGTGTGAGGATGCCGCTCGATCGAATACGTCCCCCAGGGAATTCCAGCCGCCAGCGACCGAGTCAGCGGGTCCCGCAAAGCGCGATCCCGCCCCAACCGAATTTGATTCTCGGTCTTCCCACACAACGTTTCACTGGCCGTCGAGGAAAACGGTCGGCGGCGGTTCTTGCAGCAAGTCGCCATTTCAACCTCCTGACTGACTCGATGAGCGGATCTGGTGTACCATTTGCTCTCGGTGAATTCTAGCAGCCTGTCGTGGTGGGGGAATACCCTGGCGAACGTAAACTGGTTTTCTCGTCGAGTTCGTCTTCACCACTCATCGCAGTCCGCGACAATGAGTGCGCCGCCGGTTCCACAACCCGTGCGACGCCGCAGTGCGTCATCGCTACAAAAGCCGTAGCCCACCAGCGACAATGGCGGCACACAAGCTCTCCTGCTTCGACGACCGATTCTGAACCGACAGCCATGCATCACACACTGCGCCGCCGAACTGTTTCGCTGACACCCGTCCTCACGCTTGGGTTCGCGGCGTTCAGTTTCGTTCTTTGCGCTCGGGTTGCCGGCGCGAATGACGAATTCTTCGAAAAACGGGTCCGGCCGCTGCTGGTTCAGCACTGCCACGAATGTCATTCGGCGGATTCGAAAAAACTCGGCGGGGGCTTGCGGCTCGACAGTCGGGCGGGCTGGAAGAAGGGGGGAGACACCGGTCCCGCGTTGATCCCCCAAAAAGTCGACGAAAGCCTGCTGATCTCCGCGATTCGATATACCGACGAATCGTTGCGAATGCCCCCGAAGGGGAAACTCTCCGCTGACGCGATCGCCACGTTCGAAGAATGGGTCAAACTCGGCGCTCCCGATCCGCGCGAGGAAACACCTGCCGTTCGCCTTCCCGAATCGTGGGAAGAAACGCTGCGTGAACGGCGCGACTGGTGGAGCCTCAAACCGGTCGTGAAGCCAGCCGTTCCGATGGTCAAGGATGAAAAGTGGTCGGACAATCCTGTCGATCGGTTCCTGCTCGCGAAACTCGAAAGCCAGGGACTGTCTCCCGCCACGAACGCCGACCCCCGTACGATCGCCCGACGATTGTCTTTGGTTCTCACGGGGTTGCCGCCGACAAACGAAGAGCTCGCCGTTTTTCTGAAGGATGTCCATGAACTGCGGGGTTCAATGGTGAATCCCCGACCAGACGCCGCATCGGACACGGCACCAATTCCTCCCGCGGCGTTGACGCGGTTCGTCGATCACCTGCTGGGGTCGGTTCATTTTGGCGAACGCTGGGCGCGGCATTGGATGGATGTGGTCCGCTTCACCGAGACGCACGGCAATGAATGGAACTACGAAGTTCACCACGCGTGGCGGTATCGCGACTATCTGATTCGCGCCTTCAACGCCGATGTTCCCTACGACCAGTTTGTGCGCGAACAGATCGCGGGGGACTTGCTGCCCAATCCCCGGTGGAATACCGCCGAGCGGTTTAACGAATCGGTGATCGGAACGGCGTTCTACCGATTCGGAGAGGCGAATCATGACGACTGCATCGCCCTGCGACAGATTGGTTACGACCTCAACGACAATCAAATCGACACGTTGACCAAAGCGTTTCAGGCGACAACGGTGGCTTGCGCCCGCTGTCACGACCACAAGCTCGACCCGATTTCGATGCGGGATTATTACGGAATGCTGGGGATGTTGCGCAGCTCACGCTACGTCAGCCATACGCTCGATACGCCCGACGTCAACACCGACACAGTCGAGCGACTTCGGACGCTGAAATCCGAAATTCGCGGCGAACTCGCGGAACTGTGGAAGCAGGATTCCGGTGCGGTTCCGAATTATCTGCTGGCGGCCTGGGCGAAGCGGGCCAAACTGGCTGACGCGGAACAGCGCGCCGTCGGTTTGAATGTGGCTCGTCTGGACGCCTGGGTCGCGGCCCTTCCCGCCGAGCCTCTTCCCTTGGAAAACCCGTTGGAACCATGGCGGCTGCTCGCCGACGAAAGAAATCTCGATCCCCAGGCATTCGCGGTTGCGTGGGGAACGCTGGCCGAGCGGTTTGAAAAAGAGGACCGGGCGCGGCACGAATTCAATACGACAAACTTCGCGTTGCTCGCCGACTTTCGCCACAATCCAGCGACTCTCTGGCAGCACGATGGACAGGGATTGCGGTCTGGGCCATCGGTGAGCGGGGAATTGCGGGTGGCCTCCGAGGGGGATAACGCGATTACCAGCATTCTCCCCGCAGGCTGGTTCACCCACGTGGACTCCGATCGGCTGAATGGAGCTCTCCGTTCCCCCGTCCTCACTCCCACGAACAAGAAGATCAGCCTGCATGTGCTGGGACAGCGGAGCAGCGCGGTCCGCCTGGTTTCGAGCATGTGCCAGCTCAACTACCGCAACTACCGGGCCCTGACCAGCGACCAGCCACACTGGGTGACGTTCGACATTCCCGAAGACAGTCTGAGTCTGCGGACCTATGCCGAGCTGGTGACCATGTTCGACAATCCCAAGTTTCCCGATCAGTTGAGCGCTTTGGGGGGAGATGGTGGCAACTACCGGCTCCCCTGGGAGAAGGCGGCGGAGAATCCGCGATCGTGCTTTGGCGTCACCCATGTCGTCGTCCATGACGTGGCCGAGACACCCAAACCAGGGGTCGATCACCTGCGGGCACTGTTCGCCGGGCAAGTTCCCGCGGATCTTGCAGAACTGGCCAATCGTTATGCGGGGCGCATCGCCCAGGCGGTTGAGGTGTGGTCCGAAGGGAGTGGAACCGATGAAGACTCACTCTGGCTCGACACACTGGTTCGTCGCGGTTTGCTGCGCATGAAGACGACCGACTCGCCCCGCCTGGCAGAGCTGACCGCGGAATACCGCCGACTTGAGTCGACGCTGGCGATTCCCCGTGTTTCGCCTGGAATCGGTGATGCGGGAGCTGGCTACGCGCAACCGGTGTTCACCCGGGGCGAAAGCTATCGGCCGGGCGAAGCGGTTCCAAGGCGCTATCTGGAGGTCTTGGGAAGCGATGCGAGCCAGTACGGTCCGGAGGGAAGCGGCCGGTTGCGATTGGCCGACGAAATCGCCAGTCCCACCAATCCCCTCACCGCGCGCGTAATGGTCAATCGGGTGTGGCATCACCTGTTCGGTGCGGGTCTCGTGCGAACCGTCGACGATTTCGGGCATGTGGGGGAACTCCCCAGTCATCCCGAATTGCTCGATTATCTGGCGGCGCGCTTTATTGAAGAGGGATGGTCGACCAAGGTGCTGATTCGGCACATCGTCAGTTCGCGGGCCTTTCAACTCGCGCACGAGCCTGGAATCGGGGTCAAGGAATTGGATCCGCAGAATCGATTGCTGCAACACTACCCGGCCCGGCGACTCGAAGCCGAAGGAATACGCGACGCGATTCTCGCCGTTTCAGGGAGACTCGACCGCACTCCGTTCGGCTACAGCGTGCAGCCGTTTCGCGCGAGCGAGAACGCCGACCGCCGGCTGTTTCCCGGCCCGCTTGACGGCAACGGCAGGCGCAGCGTGTACATCAAGAACAACCTGATGGAAGCCCCCGAATTTCTCGAGGCGTTCAATTTTCCCGGTGGCAAAATCACGCAGGGCCGACGCGATGTCACGAACGTGCCCGGACAGGCGCTGGCGCTGCTGAACGATCCGTTTGTGATCGGGCAGGCGGAATTCTGGGGAAAGAGGCTGATTGAACGCCCGGACGCGTCCATCGCCGACCGGATCGACGCGATGTTCGAGCAGGCGGTCAATCGTCCGCCAACGCCCGCACAGCGACAGCGATTTGTCGCGGCGGCGAATCAGCTTGCGGAACTGAATGGCGTCGACGGATCCGCCGCGCTCCGCAGCCTGGAGGTTTGGAAAGATGTGGCGCACGCGATGTTCAATCTGCGGGAGTTTGTCTACGTGCCGTAACCAGCCGTTTACGCCGAACCGCAAGTGGCCAGGACGCGGTAGTCGATTACCGCTTCGTGACGGGCGCGGCTCGGATTCCAAATCGCGATCCCCGCAGCCAGCAATTCAGGTGCCCCCGTGAATTTCTATCAAGTCTGCGCCGACGCAGTTCTGGTGCTGCATTTCGGCTTCGTGTTGTTTGTCATCTTCGGGGGGCTGCTGGTTCTGCGGTATCGCAGGGTCATCTGGTTGCATCTTCCAGCCGCCGCCTGGGGGGCGCTTGTGGAATTCGGCAACATCATCTGTCCGTTAACCTCTGTCGAAGATCGGCTTCGTGAACTGGCGGGACAAGAGGCACAGGCGGGCGATTTCATCTCGCGGACCATTCTTCCGGTGATGTATCCCGCCGGTCTGACCCGGGAGGTGCAGTTGGTACTGGGGATTCTGGTGGTGGCATTGAACGGAGCGGTGTACGCGTGGATCGTCAGTCGGCGACGTCGGACGAGAACTTCATCTTGACCGGTTTTTGATCTCGGTTTATATGTCGGCCCTCATCTCTCTTTCTCCTCGCGTCTTTCCCACCTCGTCCGCCTCATTTTCCGGATTCTGCTGCCGCGGCTCTCGCGGGTTCGCATTTTCCAGAGGACTTGCTGCTCATGTCCACGAATTGCCAGGGACGGCATTCCGCGTTGACGTCGCACGACGCCGACCGATCCACACGGTCCAACTTTGCCGACCGTTTCCATGCCTCGTGGCACTGGCTGACTCCGATCTTGTGCCTTGCGTTGTGCTTCGCCGCCGCCGGCTGTCAGAAGTTCAGCCTGCGGGCGCAAAAGCCCGACTTCGACGAGACCGAAGAAGTTCGCGCCCGGAAGCTCAGCTTCATCGGCGACCAGGTGGCGGTCACCGGCCTGCATACGATTCAAATCGAAGCGGTCGGTCTGGTGGTCAATCTCGACGGCACGGGAGGTCAGTCTCCCCCGTCGCTGTACCGCCGAATGCTGATTGAGGAAATGCACAAACGGGGCGTGCGAAATCCCCAGTCGATTCTGCAAGATCCGAACAAGACCATTGTGGTCGTACGGGCGACATTGCCCCCCACGATTCGAGTGGGTGAACGGTTCGACATTGAAGTCGCGATTCCGGAAAGCTCCGAGGCGACCAGCCTGCGCGGCGGATACTTGCTCGACGTGAATCTCGCCGAACAGGCGATGGTTCCCGGACGTGGCCCCAAAGCGGGCCACACGATGGGCAAAGCCGAAGGTCCGATTCTGCTGTCGACGGGTGAAGTCGGCGAGGATTCCAAGGCCTCGGTGCTGAAACGCGGTCGCATCCCGGGCGGGGGCGTCTATACCGGCGGTCTGACCAAGGCCGATCGATTGCTGGGACTTTACCTGCGGAACGACCTGCGAGGTGGTCGGCAGACCGAACGTATCGCCGACGCGATCGGGCGACGATTCTACGACATGGTTCAGGGACGCAAGATCCCCATGGCCAAAGCCAAGACCGATCAGTACATCGAACTCCGCGTGCCCGAACGATACCGCGAAAACTACATGCACTACCTGCACGTCGTGCGGGCGATCGCGATCAACGAGAGCATTGTCGAACAGCGCGAACGGCTGGAACGCCTGCGGAAAATGCTGTTCAACCCGGCGACCGCCGGGCGCGGCGCGCAGGAACTTGAAGCGATCGGCACCGCCGAGGCAAAGCTCATTCTGCGGGAAGGTCTGCAACAGTCCGACCCCGAAGTCCGCTACTATGCGGCGGACGGTCTCGCCTATTTGGGCGATCCGTCGGGCTCAGAGATTCTGGCCGAGGCGGCCCGCAACGAACCGGCGTTCCGCGTGTTCGCCCTGGCGGCCCTCGCCACGCTCGATCGTGACCGGACCACTCAAGACTCGCTCCGGTCTCTGATGACCCAGCCAACAATCGAAGAGGTGGATGGCAAGACGAAGGAAGTCTGGAGTGCAGAGACTCGTTACGGCGCGTTCCGCGCCCTTGAACTGGTCGACCGCAACCACGAGATCATTCGCGGTGAGTCGGTCTATGGCGATTCCGTGATTCGCAGCCTCGAAACGCCGGATGGCGAAAAGTCGAAACAGAAGAAGCCCCGTCCCGAGTTCGTACTCTACGTGATCGAGTCGCAGGGCGAACCGATGGTGCATTTGACCCGACATCGTAAATCGGAACTGACACTGTTCGGTGCCGATCAACGCTTGCGAACCCCCATCAGTCTGCAGGCGGGTAAGATCCTGATCACCGCTCCGTCGGGCAGCGATGTGGTGACCATCAGCCGGTTTGAGCCCAATCGCGAATCGCAGCAGGTTCAATGCTCAACGCGCGTCGCCGACGTGGTGCGGGCGATTGGCAAACTCGACGGCAGCTACCCTGACATCGCGCAGATGCTGGTGACCGCCGACCGACAGTCCAACCTGGAAGGCCGCCTGGAGTTCGACGCGCTCCCCAAGGCCGGGCGGGTGTACTACCGTCGGGCGAATAGTGGCGATACGGAGATCGCCAAGGGTGAAACCAAGGTGCGCGTCGGAAACGAGGAACAGGCTCCGAACATCTTCCCGAACCTGACTCCCCCCAAGCGGACGAACTTCGCGCAGGGACCGGTTGAGGACGAAGCCGAAACCGACACCGAAGACGAATCGGGTTCCGCCAGCCTAACCGACGCCAGCGACAGCCTCGGCCCGAACTCCAAACGAGATTCCGAGAAAGACGAATCGGCCACCCCTGCGAAGAAGCGTGGCCTGCTCAACCTCTTCCAACGCAAATAAATGCTCAAGGCGCTGGAACTGTTCGGCTTCAAGAGCTTCGCCGACCGCACGGTGTTTGACTTCGCGTCGGGGATCACCTGCGTGGTGGGCCCCAACGGATCGGGGAAGAGCAACGTCGTCGACGCGATCAAGTGGATCATGGGGGATCAAAGCCCCAAGAGTCTCCGCGGAAAGGAGATGACTGACGTCATCTTCAACGGATCCACCAGCCGTAAGCCCGCCGGTTTCGCCGAGGCGCTGCTCACGTTCGACAACACCAAGCGAACGTTTCATATCGAAGCCGACAGTGTCGTGATCGGCAGGCGGATTTATCGCAGTGGAGAAGCCGAGTATCTGATCAACCGCGTCCCCGCGCGACTCAAAGACATCAAAGATCTGTTTTTGGGGACCGGTGCGGGGACGGCGGCCTATTCGATCATCGAACAGGGACGCGTCGATCAGTTGCTCCAATCGAGCAATACCGCCCGGCGGACGGTCTTCGAAGAGGCAGCGGGAATCAGCCGATTCAAGCTGCGGAAGGTCGACGCCGAACGCAAACTCGAGCGTGTCGCCCAAAACCTGTTGCGACTGACCGACATTGTCAAAGAAGTCGAAACGCAACTGACGGCGACTCGCACTCAGGCCTCCAAGGCGGCGAAGTTTCGCGAATACAATCAGGAACTGAAAACGCTCCGCGCCGGTTCCGCCGCCGACGACTTCCGCGACTTCACCGCCCGACTCCAGCGGCTCGAAGAAGAGCGGGGGACTCTGGCGAACCGGGTCGAAGCCGCCTCGGCCCAGGCTGCGGATTGCGAGGGGCATCAGCGGGCGTTTGAAGGGGAACTGGTCGCGGCGGAAGACACCCTGCGCGCTGTCGAACGCCGGGAAGCGGAATATCGGGAGGCGGTCGCCCGTCACGAGGCGACGTTGCGGCATCAGGCGCAACGGCTGCAAGAGCTGGACACCGAATACGAACGGCTCGATCAGCAGCAGCGCGAACTGGCCGAGCGGGCGCAGCAGGTCGCGGGTGAACTGGAGCAGACCGAAGCGAGCCTGACCAGCTTCACGGATGACCTGGAACGCCGACAATCGGAGATCACGGCGTCACTGGACGAGGCGCACACGGCCGCCATTGAAGTCGAACGATTCCGGGAATCTCGCGAAACCAAGCAACAGGAGATGCTCGCCCTGGTGCGCCGGATTTCGACCGCAGGGAGCCGGGGGGCGGGACTGGAGGCGCAGCGGACGCAACGTGAGGCCACCCTGGCTCAACTCGAAGAGCAGCAGTCCCGTGCGGAAATTCAGCTTGCCGTCGCCCAGCGCGAATTCGACCGGTTGAAACAGGCATCCGAGTCGGCGGCGGCGGCTCACGCCAGCTTGAAAGCCCAGCAGACCGAGCTGGTGGCGAAACGGGCGAGCCTGCAGGCGGACTCGACCGAGACCCAGCAGGCGCTGTCGGCTTTGCGCGAGCAGCGGGCGTCGCTTTTGGCGCGGAAGACGTTGCTCGAAGAATTTGAACCTCGACAAGATGGCGTGGGAGTCGGGGTTCGTGAGATTCTCGCCCTGGCGGGACAGGCCTCGGGGCCACCCTGGAACCATGTTGTCGGACATGTGATTGACCTCATTGAGTGCGACATCGAAAACGCGGCACTGGTCGAAGTGGCGCTCGGAAATCGTGCGCATCTCTTGGTCCTGGATGACGCCGAGCCTTTGTTGGCGTCATTGCGTTCCGGGGCCTGCCGGATTTCAGGGCGGGTCGGATTCGTGATTCTGCCGACGTCGGCCGATTCCGGAGTGAACGACGATGGGCGACTTGAGTCGCAAACGGAACGGGCCAGCGTCGATTTGACCGGTTACGCGGGGGTGGTCTGCCGGGCCGATCAACTGGTGCGAACTCCCGACTCGGTGCCCAGACTGGCGGCGCACCTGCTCGCCGACACTTGGATTGTGCGAACGCTCGACGCGGCGACGGCGCTGTTGCAGGCCACCGGTTCCCGATGTCGGTTTGTCACGCTGCAAGGGGAATTGGTCGAACCGAACGGCACGTTGTATCTCGGTAGCTTGGCGGGGGAATCGAGTACGATTTCGCGGAAGAGTGAACTGCGGACCATTCGCAGCGACCTCGTGCGAGCCGACCGACAGATCGCGGCGGCCGAACAGTCACTGGTCCGACTGAAAGAAGAACTTGCGGTCGCCGCCAGCGAAGAACTGCGGTTGCAGTTTGACGCCGACCTGGGGGCGCATCATCTGGCGGAGATGCGATCGGGCTGCTCTGCCGCCGACCTGGAAGTTCAGCGGTCGACGCAACTGCTGGATCGACTGGCGGAAGATGGTCGGCAACTTCGGGATCAGATCGCCGAACTGGTGCCGGCCACCGACCTCGCCCGTGAAGAGCTGGCGCAGGCCGAATATGACCAGGAGTCTCTGCAGTCCGAACTGCAGAGCCTGGAGCGAAAGTTGGCGTCGGCCGAGGGACGGCACCGCGACGCGCAAACCCGGCATGCGACGGAACAGCGGGATTTGGCGCGGTTCGAAGAACGGCTGCAAAACCTGCGGATCTCGCGGTCGAGACTCGACCAGGAGCGATTCCAGCGGGACATGCAGCACGAAGAGGCGGATCGTCGTTTTCAAACACTCGCCGCCCGTCGGGTGCAAATCGAAGCCGAAGCGACCAAGACAGAAGTCCTGCTCACGGAACTAGCGAGTCAGTACGCGGGGCTTGCCGACGAAGTCGCCGTGGCTCAGCAGACTCGCGAGAAGGCCCGCAATCGGCGGGGCGAGCTGGCGGAACGGGACTTGGCGCTGCGTCATGAATTGCGGACTGCGCAAGAGTCGCTGCACGCCTGCCAGATGCAGACGGCTGACTTGAAACACCAACTGGCCAGCGTGGCGGATCGGTTGCGCGACGAGTTCCAGATGGAAATCGAAGAGGCGCTCAACGCGGGCTACTCGGCCCGGACGCTGCTCCGCGACCAGGCCGCCGAGGGGAATCAGGAGGAGTCCGAGGGAAATGCCGCGCCCAGCGACAACTCCGGTTCGGCGGAAGCCGACCGCCAGCAGGCCGAAGAGCAAATCCATCGGCTCCGTCGCAAGTTGAAGCAGTTGGGGCATGTGAACGCCGACAGTCTGAAAGAGCTGGATGAACTGGAATCGCGGTTTTCGCGATTGAGCGGCCAACTGCAGGATCTGGTCGAAGCGAAGAATTCACTGGAAGAGATCATCCGCAAGATCAATCAGGAGAGCCGGCGGATTTTCCTCGACTGCTTTACCGAGATCCGCAAAAACTTCCAGGAACTGTTCCGCAAGTTGTTTGGGGGGGGCGAAGGGGATGTGGTTCTCGAGAATCCCGACGACGTGCTGGAGTGCGGCATTGATGTGGTCGCCCGCCCTCCCGGGAAAGAACTGCGGAGTCTCTCCCTGCTCAGCGGTGGCGAGAAGACCATGGCCGCGGTCGCGTTGCTGTTGGCGATCTTCAAGAGCAAGCCCAGCCCGTTCTGTATTCTCGACGAAGTCGACGCGGCTCTCGACGAAGGAAACGTCAACCGCTACTTGAACGTCATCCGCGAATTTCAGGAGTGGACGCAGTTCATCGTTGTGACGCACAACAAACGGACGATGTCGGGGGCGGAGGTGCTGTACGGCGTCACCATGGAAGAAGCGGGCATCTCGAAACGGATGTCCGTCCGCTTCGAAGATGTGAGCGAGGATGGTAACTTCAAGGTCGCGGCGTGAAATCTCCCTGATCCGCGGTTCTGGACCGACCGATTCTTTCGAGTCCCGCCCCCTTCACAAAACCAGTCCGTGCCGACATGCGAACTGCCATCCTCGGATTCACTCTGATCCTCGCGTCACTTGGCATCGCGGCGATTGCCAAAGCGGCAGAATCGGATGCGGAGCAAAAATCAGCACCGGTCAAGTCGCAACGCCGGCCGCCTCATCTTTACTGTGTGTTGATCGGTGGGATGGACAGCGACCCGTCACCCGAGCAGGTCGCGGGAGCGGCACCACGCGACGCCGGCAACAGCGGACTGTATCGCCTGCGGGGCGACTTGCAGGTCGACCGAGTGTTCCCCGAATACTTCAACTGGAACGGGACGCAACCGGGCGATCTCAATAATCCGCAGCCGCCTCGATCGGCAGGAATCGTCGAGCGAATGCGCGAACATTGCCGGCTGCATCCGCGTGACCGTGTGGCGATCGTGGGAAATAGCTGGGGGGGACACACCGCCCACGAAGTCGCCCGCGATCTGGCGAAAAGTGAAACACCGCTGGCCATCGATCTCGTGATCTTTCTCGACCCTTCGTCCGCCGGCCGAACACTGGTCCCGCCAAAAGGACGACCGATCACCGTCAACTCCAGCGCGAACTATTTCACCCGCAACCGGTTCGTTTGGGGGCCACTCAAAATCCAGGAATCGCACGAGAATATCGACCTCGGAGATCCTGGCAGCGGGTACCTTCGCGAAGAGGGACCGAAGTACAACGCTCCGTTCGACTTTCCCGCACATGTCGCCGCGGAATGGGACGAGCGGATCCACGCGGATATTTGCCGAAGGCTGCTGAAGTTGATTCCTGGCGATTGACCTGGCCCTGTCCGGTCACCGCAACGAACGCAAATACGATACGGCTCACCGAAATAACCCCGCTAGATCTGCGTGGCGCGTCAAGAATTGCCCGGTTCGCTGCACAAACTACCGCAGATTGATCGGGTCGACATCCACCGCCAGTTCAACATTGGCGGGCAACTTGTACTTCGCACCGTGCTGTCGCCACAGGATCTGCAATGTCGCCAATTGCGGGGCGGCCAGTTGCATGTGGTACCGAAACAGGTTTTTCAGTCGCGAGACGGGGCAGGGAGCCGGCCCCAAAACCCGTGCCGGGAGTTGGTTCGAGTCGATCTGTGTCCGCAACAATTGCCCCAGATCCTGCGCCGTCGCCGCCACCTCGGCTTCACTGGGACCACGCAGAATGATCCGCACCAGACTTTCGTAAGGGGGATACCCCATCTGCCGGCGCTGGGCGAGTTCACGTTGCACGAAACCAATGAAGTCGTGTCGGGCGGCGAATTGAATCGGGACTTCCTGAGGGCAGGCGGTCTGCACCAGAACCCGCCCTCCCCGGTCACTGCGTCCTGTTCTTCCCGCGACCTGAGCGATCAATTGAAACGTTCGCTCTCCCGCGCGCAAATCAGGTTGATGCAGTACCGTGTCGGCGTCGACCACACCGACCAGCGTCACGTTGGGAAAGTCGAGTCCCTTGGAGATCATCTGGGTTCCCAGCAGGATCCGCGTCTCCCCTTTGCGAAATCCTTCGAGTGCCACATCGTGACTGCCGGGCCGGCGCATGGAGTCGCTGTCCATCCGCACGCAGGAGACTCCCGGGAACTTCGCGCGGACTTCGACTTCCAGCTTCTGTGTCCCGGTTCCCAGATAGCGGACCCCCGGTTTCTGACAGGTCGGACAAAACTTGGGGGGGACGCAACTGTAATCGCACGAATGACACCGCGCGAGATTGTGTTCCTTGTGCCATGTCAACGAGACGTCACAGTTTGGGCACTTGACCGCGCCGCCGCACGCCTGGCACCACAACACCGGGCTGTAACCGCGCAGATTGAGAAACAGAATCACCTGCCCCTTCGCAGCCAGTGCCTGTTGCATCGCGGTTCGCAGGGCGCGCCCAATCGCGCCGCCGGTTTTTAGTGTCGGATCTTCCCGGGTGTCGACCAGCACCACGGGAGGCATCGGGAGGCCAGCGACCCGTCGATTGAGTTGCAATAGCTTCAGTTCCCCCGCCTGTGCCCGCTGCCACGCTTCCAAAGTGGGAGTTGCGGAACCGAGGATCAAAGGGACTCCCTCGCGACGCGCCCGCTCCAGCGCCACTTCCCGCGCGTGGTACCGGGGAATCGTATCCTGTTTGAACGAGTTCTCGTGTTCCTCATCAATGACGATCAACCCCAACTGCGGGGTGGGGGCAAAGACCGCGCTCCGCGCCCCGACCACCACCTGGACCTTGCCCGTCGCGATCTGCTGCCAATGCCGGTGCCGTTCCGAATCGGTCTGATGGCTGTGCAAAACGGCGACCGAATCAAACCGGCTGCGAAACCGGCGGATCGTCTGCGGCGTGAGGCTGATCTCCGGGACCAGCACAATCGCTTGCCGACCGTAACCCACCACCTCTCGGATCGCCCGAATGTACACTTCGGTCTTTCCCGAACCGGTCACGCCGTGCAAGAGAAACGGCTCAAACCGTCGTCCCCGCAGCGCGCTCAGAATCTCATTCAGCACATGCTGCTGATCAACACTCAGTTCCAGGTCATTCGTTCGCTCGATGTCGACATGTTCTGGATCGCCCGCATCAGTTCGTTCCGTGAACGAAATCAGCAGGTTTCGCTGGCGGAGCGCGTTGATGGGTCCGGTGCCACAGTGGGCCAGTCGGGCGAGCTGTTCCAGCCCCATCGGTCTCCCGGCGGTCTGGAGAGCGGCCATGGCGGCGGCCTGCTTTTCAGGCAGTTCCACGGGGGGGGAACCGGGCCACGCCTCGTCGTTGATGCGCACCAGCAACTGTTGTCGGGTTCCCGCCTGATTCTTCACTCCCGCGGGGACCACCGCTTCCAATACCTGACCCCAACCGCACAGATACCGGTCCGCGATCCACCGGGTGAGTTCCAACATCGCCGGAGTGAGAATGGGGGCCTGATCAATCAGCCCGGTGATACTCTTCAGCGAAGCGTGCGCTGTCGGACGCGCCAATCCGACACAAAACCCCGTGATTGAACGGTCACCGCGTCCGAACGGGACCGCAACGCGCATGCCAGGTTTCAACCGTCCGCGGAATTCATCGGGGACGAGATAGTCAAACGGCGTTTCCAGCGGGCGGTTGAAGACAAACTGTGCGCAGGCGAGGTCATCGCGGTCGACGAGTTCCCACGGTGGCGGATCGGGTTCGAAGAGTCGCTGCTGTTTCACGCCAAGCGCCACGCGGGAAAGACGGAGTGGAATTCGACGATTGTACGCGACCCCTGGGGAATTTGGAGGGAAGGTGGCGAACAAAAGGGGTTACCGAAATTCCATCCAGTCTTCCCACGTTGTCAGCAATTCTCTAGATTCCAGTTTGTCGCTGGCGTCGGTCAACACCGCCCGGCGTGTCGTCGGGATGTTCCATTCTCGATTCGGTCATTGAACCACCCTGAATATGGTCTGTTCCGTCAACCGGCCTGGGGTGGAGTGGTTCCATTAGTGAAGAGAAAAGTTTCGTCATGTCTGAACAGAAGGCAACCAATGTCACCTGGCACGATCACGCCGTCTCCAAAGCCGAGCGGTGCCAACTGAGCGGTCACAAGGGGGCCGTGTTGTGGTTCACAGGATTGAGCGCCTCGGGCAAAAGCACCGTCGCGAACGTTGTGGATCACAAGTTGCACTCCATGGGGAAGCGCACCTACGTCCTCGATGGTGACAACATCCGCATGGGTTTGAACAAGAACCTGGGCTTCTCGGCGGAAGATCGCGCGGAGAACATCCGCCGGATCGGTGAAGTCGGAAAGCTGTTCTCTGGGGCCGGCGTGCTGGCGATCACCGCGTTCATCTCCCCCTACCGCAAAGACCGCGACGCGGTCCGTGCGCTGCTGGAGCCGGGCGAGTTCGTGGAAGTCTTCATGGACACCCCCCTGGCGGTTTGCGAAGCGCGGGATCCGAAAGGCCTTTACAAGAAGGCCCGCGCCGGCCAGATCAAGGGTTTCACCGGCATCGACGATCCGTACGAGGCTCCCGAAAAGGCCGAGCTGATCCTCGACGGAACCAAGCCGATCGACGAACTCGCCGACGAAGTGATCGCCTACCTCAAGGCCCAGAAGATGGTCTAGTGGAAGAGATCGCAGGGCGAAAAGCGAATTTCGCCCTGCGAGATTCCGACCTCTATTTCTTCACCCGCGACTTCCCTTGAAACGCCGGGAATTCCAGCAGCACCTTTTGGGCACCTTCCTTCCTGTCCCGGAAGGTCTCAAACGCGGTTTGAATGTCGCGAAGAGCGAATGTGTGGGTGATGAGCGGGCGGAGGTCGATCCGATCCTCAGCCAGCCACCGCATCGCCAGCGGAAAGTCGCGGCTGAAATCGGGATTGACCGTCGTGTGGATGGCGGCGTTCTTGTAGAAGAACTGCCGCCATTTCACGCCGTCGATCTTTTCGGGCGGTACGCCAAAGTACAGGATGCGTCCCGAGTGTTTCACGAGACTTATGCAGGTATTCATCACCTGGTCGGCGTGTCCCACCGCTTCGATGACGATGTCGGCCAGTTCGCCGCGCAGAATTTTCTGAACCTCGGCGACCGGGTCGCACCGATCCACATTCAGCGTGGCGGTTGCGCCCATTTTGGGTGAGAGGGCGAGCCGCGAGTCGAGCTTGTCGAGGACAATCACCTCGCGCGCCCCCATGTTCGACAACAGCCGGGTGAACATCTGACCAATCGGACCCTGGCCGACAATCACCACGTCCTTGTCGAGAACGTTGGGGAGCTTTTTCAGCCCGTAGATCACGGTTCCCAGAGGCTGGGCGATGACCGCGTAGTGCTTGTCGATGCGGGGATCGAGCGCGATCGCGCGGTCTTCGGAAATCGCGTAGCGTTCAAACAGCCCGCACTGGTTGACCGGAACCGTCAACACCTGGTCGCCCACTTTCCAGCGGGTTCCGTTGGTGGCGGTGACCGTCCCTACCATCTCGTGTAGTGAGTGTCCCAGCGTCCGGGCCGGGAATTCGGGGGATTCACCATTGAAGTACGGCAGATCAGAACCGCACAGGCAGGCGATCTGTGGTTCAAACACAATTTGCCCCGGTTGACCGGCGGGGGGAGCCTTGTCGAGGACCGGTTCGGGGGCGTCGATCAGTTCCACTCGATGGGGGGCGGGAAAATGTCCGGCAAGCACAAAAGGAACTCCTGGATTCGAGGTCGGCGTTGGGGCTGTCGCGAGGGTTGCGCTGTGTGGAATCGGCGGCGGAGTTTATCACCCCCGGGAATGAACGGCTACCAATCGCACGCCGGGCGGATTAGACTGCGGGGCTTGCCGTTCGGTGGAGATGCCGCCACGGCCCACTGCCCAACCCGTCATTCAGGAAGAAGACCATGGCCAAGACCAACTGCCCCATCACCCGCGCCGACTTTGAAGCCAACGCGCAGCCTGTCGAAATCACGATCAACGGAATTCCCATGGTGGCCGACCCGAAGTCGTTTTCGACCGGTTCGCTCGGCTGGTACCTGAACGGTAAGCAGTCGATCAAGGTGGGAGACAAATCGGTGAGCGTGCAGATCGGAATGAATTTGACGATTGTCGGTTCGAAGGAACTTCCCACGGAGTAGTCGCGAAGAAAAGTCGCGGTTTGCGATCGACAGTGGGTGGGGAGAGTGTTCAACATGAGTTTGAACCCTGGTTCTCCCTGGAGTCGATCGCGATGCCTGCCCGCCGTTTTTCGTTACCGCTGATTTTGTTGGGGTGCCTGTTCCTGGGCACTTGCGCGAACGCCGCCGACGTGTTCGTCGACAATCTGCTGGGGGAAGACACGTTCAGCGGCGGCAGCAGCGAACCGCAAGGAGGCACGAACGGTCCGGTTCGATCGATTCAGGCCGCCCTGAGGAGGGCTGGTGGCCATGGAGTCATCCATTTGGCCGACCATGGCATCCCGTATTTCGAATCGATCGACATTTCCGGGAGAAAATTCGCCAACGGCGGCCAGGGTGGACTGACGATCGACGGTCATGGCGCGGTGGTTAGCGGAGTCTTCCGGATCCCCTCAAACGCCTGGGAAAGCCTCGGGGCGGGGCTGTGGAAAATCCGTCCGATGCGCAAGGCCCATTACCAATTGGTCAATTTCGACAGGGCGGCCCCCGAGGTGACGGTCCCGCCAAACACATCAGAGTTGCCAAAAATCGCACCGGGCCATTGGGCCGCCTGGAAAGGGGTGATCTATTTCCAGGCGGGAGATCAAGGTTGGTCGGCCCCCGATCAACTCCCTTTGGGACTGGCTGCGAAGGATGTCGGAATCTCCATTTTCGACGTGAACAACGTCGTGATTCGCAACCTGACCGTGCGTCACTTCCGACTCGATGGTGTCAACGTGCATGATCGCGCCCGGGGTGTTGTCCTGGAAAACGTCCTGCTGGTCGAAAACGGCCGGTCGGGACTGGCGGTGTGTGGTGCCAGTCAGGTCGAGGTTGTGGGGAGTGAACTGGCCGGGAATCGCGTCGCGCAGCTCTGGCTCGGTGAGATGGGGCAGGCGCAGTTGAGCGAAACCAAACTACTCCCCGGGAAAGCGGGGTTGCCGATTCGGTTCGCCGGTGGCAAACTCTTGATCGACGGCGCACAGACGTTTGAACCGCGGCGGTAAGCGTTCACCGCCAGCGTGAGCGCGAGGTCTTGAATACCGCGGCTTCGAGGCGCCCAACTCCATGAAATCCGTACTGCAGATTTCGCACCGATTGTCCTGTCTGACCGTGATGCTGGCGGCGATGGGAGGCGGAGCCTGCGATCGTCCATCATCACGTCCCGGTGAAGGCTTGCCATCCTCGACTGCCGTTGAACCAGCCGCCGACGACAACCCTGACGGCGAAATGTCACATCAAGAGACTCTGGCCTGGATCCAGCAGCACCGCGCATGGCGTCGTGTGCGCAAGACCAAGCCGATCTGGGCGCGAGCCGTCTCGGCCGACGAGGTGGGGAAGGAATTTCAGACCGCCGACCGCGCAATCGAGTCCGCCCGAGAAGGATATTGGTTGAGCGTGGGGGTGGCCGATGAGCCGTGGTTCCAGGATCGTGCAAAGATCGACGCGAAGTACACACCCGGAAAAGTCGAATCGAAGCAGTTTTCCTTTGACGACGCCTCTCGGGAGTACCAGGTCTTCCATCCCAAACCGGACGTGATGAACTGGGGGGCTCAAATCCTGGTGCCGACGCGGAAGGGCTTCAACATTCACCCCAGCTACGACCCGTCGCTCTCGCTGTTTTCCCCTTCGGGGGGATACGTCGTGAAACCGGACGTCGACGATCCGTACACCGACGATCCCGACCATGTCTGGCTGGTGCAGCAGCCATTGTTTGAGAGTACTTACGAGTTTGTGGAGTAGGTTCCAAATTGGCTTACACCGGGTGTCGCGGACGCTCAAGCGAGCCGCGCACGCAGTAAGCGGTATTTCGATGTCACTTTCGTGCGAAAAAACGTGGGTTGTGGGTTGGATTCACTTCCACGTAAAAGTCGAACCGCACTCCCGACGTGAGATTCAGACTGTTGCACGAAGCATTTCCGGCCAGAAGTCCTCCCGCACAAATTCCCAGGTCGTTCAAGCCACCCTGCACGGCATTGTGAATGTTCGCGGTCGCGCCCGGAGTCAGACTCTCGCCCATGGTGATGTAGATTCCGCCAGAAACAATGATCAGACGATAGGCGCTGAGCTGCGATTCGCTCATGCCGTTCAACCGCCGGGAATTGACTGTGGAATACTTGAGTCCGCCGGCCTTTAGACTTGTTTCAACCGCCGGTATTCTGGACCGATCGCGGCCAGTCGGTTGGCTGATGGGTGGCCCTGTAATTGGTTCAATCGCGAATCACGTTCGGCTTCGCGCCTTGGGTTTGAATCGATAACCTGACACTCCTGACTCCGCCCGGTTGCCAAGGTGACGACTTCACCGAAGCCGGGCTCGACCGCAAACGGGAACACCATGAAACTCGGACTCATCAACTCCGCCTGGGCTCAGGCGGGTCGCGAAACCGCCTGGGGAATCGCCAAGACCAAAGAGCTGGGCTTCGACACCATCGACATCTTCGCCGACCCACTGGATATCGATATCCGGGAGCGGCGTCTGATCAAGCGGGAGTGCGATCGGATTGGTTTGCCGATCGTGTCGATCGCGTGCGTCGCCGTTGGACTGGTCGACTTCAATCCCAGCGTCCAGCGCTTCAGCATTGACCGGGTGAAAGCGTATCTCGACCTCGCGTACGAATACGAAGCGAAGAACGTGCTGCTGGTGTTGGGGGAGTACATCTGGAATCAGGAGGTGATTCCCCCGGCCGAGCAGTGGCGCACCGCCGTTCAAAACTGCCAGCGGCTGGCCGAACACGCCGAGAAGCTCAACGTGCAGATCGCTCTGGAATTGGAACCGTTCGCACTGTCGCTGGTGAACAACGTCGACACGATGGTGCGATTCATCGACGACGTTGGACACCCGGCGGTGCAGGCGAATATCGATGTGTCGCATCTGTGTCTGTCGCGCGTCGCCCCGGAAGAACTGCGTCGGCTCCAGGGGAAGGCGATTCACGTCCACATTTCTGACTGCGACGGGAAACGTCACGGCGACCTGCCTCCCGGCCGCGGAGTGGTCGAATTTGTTCCGTACCTGCGCGAGATCAAGGCGCTGGGCATCGACGGCAGCATTTCGATTGAGTTGGAATACTCGCCGGAACCCGAACAGATTGAAGCCTGGGTCGCGGAAGCGTACCGCGAGACCAAGAAACTGATGTCGGAAGTTGATCTATTGGACTAGTGTTATCGTTCGGAGTGCAATACCGACAGAAAAACAACCGGGAGCCGAATTCTCTGTCGATTCGGTCTCCCGGGACTCTGTTCAATAACACGCCGTGTCCCAATGACACGGCAAGCTCTAAGCAACCAGCTTAGACGTTGACCCAGGCACCGCTCGCGGCACTGGCCAACACGGCGTCGCAAACCTTTTGGGTTTCCAGCGCCGACCGGAATGTCGGCTCGGCGGGAACTCCCTTGCCCAACCCGTCGAGAAAGTCGGCGACTTGATGCACGAATGAGTGTTCGTAGCCGATTTGCAGGCCGGGAACCCACCATTTGTCCATGTAGGGGTGTTCGCCGCCGTTGTCGGTGACGTGAATTGACCGCCAGCCGCGGAGTTTGCCTTCGTCACGGTGATCGAAGTACTCGAGACGGTGCAGATCGTGCAGATCCCACTTGATCGAGGCTTTCTCGCCGTTGATCTCAAAGGTATAGAGCGCCTTGTGACCACGGGCATAGCGGGTCGACTCAAACGTCGCGAGCGACCCGTTCTTGAATCGGGCCAGGAAGGCGCACGCGTCGTCGATTCCAACCTTTTCGACCTTGCCTGTCAGGTTGTGCGTCCGTTCCTTAACGAACGTCTCGGTCATCGCGCTGACGGTGTCGATCGTGCCGTTCAGCCAGATCGCCGTGTCAATGCAGTGCGCCAGAAGATCCCCCGTCACCCCCGAGCCTGAGGCGGCCGCGTCGAGCCGCCACAGTCCCTGTCCCCCCTGTGGCAGATCGGTCGAGATCGTCCAGTCCTGCAGGAACAGAGCCCGGTAATGGAAGATGCGTCCCAGCCGGCCCTCTTCAATCAGCTTCTTGGCGAGCGTGACGGCGGGAACCCGGCGATAGTTGTACCAAACCATGTTCGGCACCCCCGCTTTCTCGACCGCCTCGCACATCTCTTCCCCCTCGGCGACGTTCATCGACAAGGGTTTTTCACACAACACCATCTTGCCAGCGTTCGCGCAGGCGATGGAGATTTCTTTGTGCAGATTGTTGGGGACGCAGATATCCACCGCGTCGATGTCTTTGCGTTCGACCAGCTTCCGCCAGTCGGTTTCGATCGATTCGTAACCCCATCGGTCGGCGAAGTCCTTGGCCTTCGCCGCGTCTCGGGCGCACACCGCTTTCAACACCGGATGGTACGCGAGATCAAAGAAATTGCCGACCCGGCGATAGCCGTTCGAATGAGCCCGGCCCATAAAGCCGTAGCCGATCATGCCGATGTTGAGGGGTTTTGACATGGAATTGTTGAAATGGGGCTGAAGGACGGAGGATCAAGACTCGAACCACGGACGAATGCCGCGATTCGAGTTCGAATGACAATACAGACGCGTCGGAGTTCCAGGAACGGCGGTCACGTTGAGAGTTCGAATGGGTGGCCCCTAACGCTCAGCGCAAGGGGCCGACAGACTTGAAATCTCAACCGACAATTCTCACTCGTACCAGCCGTGCTGATCCCGCACCGCGATCATCTCTTTCAGGATGCTGTTCCAGGTTCCGGGGAGCATCATGGTGTCGTTGGGGAACATGCAGCCATCCCAGCAAATGTGGCGGTATTTGCGGAGCGGGTTGCCGTAGGAATCGCGGAGCCAATGCCGCGCGTGATGCGCGATCGACAGCTTGCCGTTCGGATCGGTGGGCAGGCAGTGTTTTCCCGTTTTGTCGTGCGAACCGGACCCCTTGACGGTCGCGTCGTTCTGGGCGACGTGGAAGTCGATGGTCCAGGGACGCAGGGCCGCCGTCAGAGTCGCCAAGGCGTCGTCAAGAACTTTCGGATCGCTCCAATTCCAGTTTTCCGGAAGAATGCGATCCTCGGGGGCGTTGTAGCCCAGGGTATACAGCAGCGTGTGGGCCATGTCGGCCTGGAAACCGACCACTCCAGGACGGTCGGTCATCTCGAGGAGTTGCACCATCCGCTTCCAACTGTGCATTCCACCCCAGCAGATCTCTCCCTCGGCAGCCAGCCGCTCGCCGTGATCCTGGGCGACGTCGGCCGCCCGCCGGAACGTGTCGGCGATCAGCTTCTGGCTTCCCTCGGGGTCTTTCGCCCAGTCGGCCGGACCGCTCGCCGAGTCGATTCGCACGATGCCATAAGGGCGAACCCCCAATTCCCGGAGCCGTTTCGCGATCCGGCATCCTTTGCGAACCTGTTCCACAAACTGGTTGCGCTCGGCTTCGGTGCCCATCGCCGACCCTCCCCCGGTGGGGGGCCAAACCGGAGCGACCACCGATCCGATTTTCAGGTTGTACGAAGTGACCTTGTCGGCAAGCCGCTTGAGGTCGTCGTCGCTGGAATCAATGTCGCAGTGGGGCGCGAAGAGGAACACGTCCACACCGTCAAACTTCACGCCGTCGACTTCCGCCGCCGCCGTCAGTTTCAGCATGGTGTCCAGTTCAATGATCGGCTCGCCCCCGGGGGAACCCTTCCCGACCACTCCCGGCCAACTGGCGTTGTGCAGTTTAGGAAAGTTATTGCGCGAGCTGCTCATGTGACCTGGACCTTGCTGATGAAAAATGACAGAGATCGAAATGACGAAAATCGAATCCCTAGGGAATTCGACTTTCGCCGTTCGGTTCGCTGGTAGAACTACTTCTTCTTCGCGTCGCCAATCGCCGGGGCTTCGGGCTGGGCGTCGGGACCGAAATACCGGAGGCCAACCAACGGCTCGGTTCCGGTGTTCTCGATTTCCACACCGGCCGCCGCGCGCTTCGCGGTCACGAACACTTCGTCCTGTGTGATTTCCCAGTGACGGATCATGACCGGGGACTGCAATTCCACATTGCCAATCCGCCCGCGACCTTGGACGGTGATCCAGCCGTACGCGCCGCCGTCCTGAATCGTACACTTCTTGCCGGGCTGAACGGTCAGCTCTTTCGCCGTAAACAACTGCTTGCCGCTCACCTTGCCGTAGACAATCCAGCGGTCAACCCAACCTTCCTTCTCGGTCTTCGCGACGGGGATCGGTTCGAGGAAGTGATTGTCCTTGAAGTTCGGATCGACGTTCCCTTCCCAATCGAGAGCGTCGACCAAGTATTTGTTGTTGTCGTGCTTTTCTTTCGGGAAGTCTTTGGTGAGCAATGACCGGGGAACCGCCCGCCCTTCGACCATCGACTGGTACATGGCGAACACGTCGCTGCCCCATTGCGGTTCGTACGTCACCAGACTTCCTGGGGCGTGCAGCACGCAGGGGGGAATCAACCAGCCGGTTCCCGGTTGCAGACGGTACGCCTTCGAGTAGTTCAGGATGCCGTTGTCACCGTCATTCCAGCGATTGAGACATTCGACGATCTCCTGCTTTGTCGTCCCCGGTTCCAATCCCATGAACGTGTACGGAAAATTGTTTCCGATCTGGTTCATTTGCGGCGGGAAATAGTACGACTCGGGTTTGCCTTCCTGCCCGGTCAGCTTCGCCTGCTTGTCGTTCTGATGCATGTGGTGCGGAATCGGCCCCATGTTGTCGAAAAATTTCGAATACACAGGCCAACGTGCGTACTTTTTCCAGATCGACTTGCCGACCAGTTCGTCCTTCAGCTCGGCGACCGCGTCGCGGAGGGTGAACGCCTTTTTGCCGTCGACCACTACGTAGCTCAGACCTTCGTCTTCGGGAGCCCCTTCGTTGGTCGCGACCGTGGTGGAGGCAAACCACCGTTCGTCAATGCCGCCACGGTGCGTCCCCAGATGGTAGTAGTCCGCCGGATGGAGCTTGAGCCGTTTGCCTGGTTGCAGAAACGACCGTGGAACCCACGTCGGCGCGAGCCGCAAAATGCCGTCGGTGTCAGTCAGCGCTTGGGAAACGACAGAAGCCACATTGGCCATGGGGCGAAGTCCGGTGGAGTATCAAGTGAGGAAAAAGGCGCGTGTCGCGAAGTCGAAACCGTTTTCATACCTCGACTGAACGATGATATCAAGCGACCCGACGTGCGG
Source organism: Planctomicrobium piriforme (assembly GCA_945860955.1). GTDB lineage: Bacteria > Planctomycetota > Planctomycetia > Planctomycetales > Planctomycetaceae > UBA10511. The sequence continues at coordinate 40,559 of CAMATH010000009.1, read as the reverse complement.
ATTCTGGAGGCGCGCTCGCGGTCGTCGATTCTCACGCTCCATTTCGCTAAAATCCCCCCGACGTCCACACCGTACGATCCCCTTCAACTCCACTTCTCAGCCCACGATATCGCCATGGTTCAGGTCGCCATCCTCGGCGCCACCGGTTACACCGCGCTGGAACTCATCAAGATCCTCTTGCGCCATCCGGGAGCAAAGATCACCGCCCTCACCACGCGGCAGGAGGGGTCTCCTCCCATCCACACAATTCACCAGAGCCTCTACGGCCGGCTCGATCTCAAGTGTGAAGATCTGACACCCGCTCAGGTCGCCCAGCGTGCGGAAGTGGTGTTCTGTTGCCTGCCCCATGTCGCCAGCATGGAAGCGGTTCCCACACTCCTGGCAGGCGGGGCGAAGGTGATCGACTTGAGCGCCGACTACCGCTTGAACGATCCCCTGGTCTATGAGAAGTGGTACGGACACAAACATTCCGATCCCGGCCGCCTGGCGACCACAGTCTACGGGCTGCCCGAGCTGTTTGCAGAGCGCATTCCGGGCCAATCTCTGATAGCCAACCCCGGATGCTACACCAGTGCGTCCATTCTGGCGCTCGCGCCCCTGCTGTCGCGCGGCTGGATTGAGCCCTCGGGAATTGTGATCGATGCCAAAAGTGGCGTTTCGGGTGCGGGTCGCACACCGAAACTGAACACCCTGTTTTCCGAATGCAATGAGGCGATGAGCGCCTACTCGGTCGGGAACAAACACCGCCATCTGCCCGAGATTGAACAGGTCTTGAGCCAGGCGACCGGCCACGGGGTGGAAGCGATTTTCACACCGCATCTGGTCCCCATGGATCGCGGGATCATCGCGACGATCTACGCGCGCCTCACCCGGTCGGCCACCGACGCCGAGCTGATCGCCGCCGTTCGCGAGTTTTACGCCGGCAAGCCGTTTGTGCGCGTTGTCGATCACCTGCCGTCGACAAAAGACTCGGCGTTCACCAACTTCTGCGACATCACGGTCCGCCAAGCGCGCGGACAGGCGATTATCATCTCCTGCCTCGACAACCTGATCAAAGGGGCGGCCGGGGTCGCGGCACAGAATTTCAATCTCTTGTGCGGCTTCCCGGAAACGACCGGCCTCCTGTGACCGGGAGCGTGAGGCGTTATTGTCCCGCGTTGGGTTCGGAAGCTTTCTCTGCCAACTGTGCGCGCAGGGCGGCGATCTCGGCCGCCAGTTGGACGCCATGCGCCTCGGCGGCGATGCGCGCGGCCAACTCCCGATCGAGTTCCGCTTCCGCATTGAGACGTGCCGCGTCTGCGGATCGCTGGGCGGCTTCCGCAGCTCGACGAGCAACCTCCGCCGTCCGCCGGGCGGTGGCCTGTCGGTCGCGATCTTCGGCGATCGCTTCAGCGCGGGTCAGTTGAATTCGCCCGGTCTGTCGATCTCGAAACACGAGCGCCCCGTCGCGTAACTCCAGGAACAAATCCAGTTCTTCGCAAGTCAGTCGGCGCTCCGTGTCCGGCTCGATTCGGACGTAGCCATTTGAGCCGAGCCGATATCCTTGCAGCGGCGGATTCAGGTAGTCGGCGGTTGGATCGTACAGAAAATACTCGCGAATACCGATCCGCGCGTACAACTCGAATTTTCGCACAGTGTCGTTGCGACGCGTTGACTCGGAGGTCGTTTCGAACACGACGTCCGGCACCTTCCCCTCCTCCCACACTTTGTAGATCCGACGCATTCCCGCCGGTATCCCTTTCACCACCAGCGCATCAGGGGAAACCGACCGCTGAGGATCTCCATCGTGGTAATACAAAAACAGGTTGCCCGAGATATACACCGGTTCGCCATCGTACCGATATTGCAATACGTCGATAATCCGGAACATCCAGTCACGATGCAAATCGGTTTCTGCCATCGGTTGCCCATCCGATTCCGGGTAATACAGCTCTACGACGGGACTTTGCACAGTCATCACTTCAACTCCGTCTGTCGACTCTCCAGGGTGACGGCACCGAAACTGTCTAACTCACTTCTGGGATTCTAACCGCAGATTGTACTGTGACGCCAGTCGAATTGGGCGAACGGGGCATTGATGTCAACTAGGGGCCGGCGAGTTGTCGAAGTACGCCCCGTCGTAGACAATAGGCCCATGGAATCAGGCCGCGTCCTCCGAACCGTCCCCAGTCTCGCAGGAGTCTGTGATGCGTCGCTTTCTCGTTGTTGCGTCGATGTTCCTTCTGTCCGCGACCTGCGTGCCGATCGTCCGGGCTCAAGAGCCGCGCGATGGAGACGCGGTGATGGAGCGCTGGCTGGCCACCGAATCGTCGCGACTTTCCGGCGGAGAGCTGTCGTGGGTCACGTCGCGTGAAGAATGGGAGGCACAACGGGCCGAGCGAAAAGAGCAGTTCCTCGACATGCTGGGACTCTGGCCGATCCCAGAAAAGACGCCGCTGAAAGCGGTTGTCACGGGTGCGTTGGAACGGGACGGGTTTCGGGTGGAGAATGTCCATTTTCAATCGAAACCCGGACTCTACGTGACCGGCAATTTGTACCTCCCCCATCCGTTACCGAAAGACAAACTGCCGACGGTGCTCTACGTCTGCGGGCACTCCGGTCGCGGTCGTGATGGCAACAAAACCGCCTTTCAGCATCACGGATCGTGGTTCGCCACGCACGGCTATGCCTGCCTGATCATCGACACGCTGCAACTCGGGGAGGTCTCTGGAATTCACCATGGCACCTATCAGCACCAGCGTTGGTGGTGGCAGTCGGCGGGGTACACGTCGGCCGGTGTGGAATGCTGGAATGGAGTGCGGGCGATTGACTATCTGGTAACGCGTCCCGAAGTCGACGCCGCGCGGATCGCGGTCACCGGCATCAGTGGCGGCGGGGCAGCGACGTTCTGGATCACCGCCGCCGACGAGCGTGTCAAGGTTTGCGTTCCGGTCAGTGGAATGAGCGATCTCCAGAGTTATGTGACGGACAAAGTCGTCAACGGACATTGCGACTGCATGTTCCTGTACAACGCCTACCGCTGGGAGTGGTCGACAATCGCCGCCCTCGTCGCCCCCCGTCCCATGCTGTTCGAAAACTCGGGGCATGACACCATCTTCCCGATGCCCGCGAACGAGCGGATCCGAACCCGACTCGAACGGCTCTACAACTTCTACCAGAAAAAGCCGGGTGATCTGTTTGATATTGGCGTGACTCCCGGTGGCCACGAAGACAATCTGGAACTGCGGCTGATGGCGTACCGTTTCATCAATCGGCACTTGAGAAACGACAATGCCGAGGTTCAGGAACCTCAACTCCCCAAGATTCCCGGGAAAGAACTCCGCGTGTTTCCGGAGGAAAGTGACCTGCCTGCGGACAGTCTGAATTCCAAAATCGACGAGACGTTTGTGCCCGTCGCGAAGGTGACCGCGCCCGCCAACGCCTCTGAGTTCGAACAGTGGTCAAACACCTTGCGTGCGGGACTTTTGAAAAACGTCTTTCGCGATTGGCCCGATGAAATTCCCGCGGCCGAAGTGAGAGAGAGTCGCCCCGATGGACGGACCATTTTGCAGACGGATGACGCGACGGCCGTCTTGGCGCGGGTGACTCCCGGAGCTGCACCCGCGAAGAACGAGCTGAAACCCAAAGACAATTCGGCACCAAAGCGTCTCTGGGTGGTGATTCTGGACGCCGACGACGCCGAGGGGGAATTCCCCGCCTGGGCGAAGGGAAAGATCCCTGCGGACGCGATTGTGACGTGCGTCAGTCCTCGCGGTTTTGGGGCGTTTTCAGCCTACACCCGCAAGAATCCGCCAAACTACGTGGAGCGGTCGCATGCCCTGTTGGGGCGAACCGTCGACACGCTGCGTGTCTGGGACATTCAAGCGGTTGCCCGCTGGCTGCATGAATCCGAAGGGGGGGAATTGCTGGTCGGAGTTGTGGGGAGGGGGCAAGCCGGTATTCTCGGGGCGTACGCCGCCCTGTTTGACAACTGCATCGCCGAGGTGTTGCTCATCGATCCACCGGCGTCACACCGCGAAGGTCCGATCTTTCTCAACGTACTGCGGACACTCGACATTCCCGACGCGTTGGGGATGCTGGCACCACGGCGGTTAACCCTGATCGGCCCATCGCGACCGCTGCGCGACAAGACGACGCAGATCTACAAAAACGCGGGCCACGCCGACCGGCTGGTGATTCGCGACGAATGACCTGGCGCGACGCCCAGGTCACCACCGCCAGTCCGCGACAATTCCCATCAAGCGCCAATTTAACCATCAAGAGGTTCTCCAGGATGCGCGCGAAACTCGTTCTCAGCCTGCTGGTCGCGTCCGTTGTGGCGAGCGCTCGTGCCGCCGAGCCGCTGCGGGTCGGCACGTTTGATGTGGATGCCTCCCCTCCCATAGGCAGTCCGATGGCGTACAACGTCACACGCGAAGTCACGACCCCCCTGACTTGCCGCGGAATTGTTCTGATCGGAAAAGGAAAGCCGATCGTACTATGTGCGATCGACTGGATCGGCGTGGGGAATGATGGGAACAAGGTCTTCCGGGAAGAACTCGCCCGGGCGGCGAAAACCACTCCCGATCGCGTCGCGGTCCATGCGCTGCATCAGCACGACGCACCCTGGTGCGATTTGTCGGTCGCCGCGCTGGTTGACCAAGTCGGAATTCGCGAGACGATCTTCGATTCTCCCTCCGCCCGCGATGTCATGCGCCGGTCGGCCCAGGGGGTCGCGAAAGCGATTCAAGAGGCCCAACCTGTCACACATCTGGGAGTTGGGCTAGGGGTGGTTGAACAGGTCGCCTCCAGTCGCCGGATTCTGGGAGCCGACGGCAAAGTCAAACATGTTCGCTACACGGCGACCGCCGACCCGGCTGTTCGCGCGTATCCCGAAGGGGTCATCGATCGAAACCTCAAGTCGATCAGTTTTTGGAACGCCGAAAAGAAACTGGTGACACTCACCTACTACGCGACCCATCCCCAGAGTTACTACCGAACCGGCCAGGCGAATCCCGACTTTCCGGGACTCGCCCGCAACCAGCGACAGCAGGCGACACGAGTGTTGCACATTCACTTCAACGGTGCCGGCGGGAATATCGGCGCGGGGAAATACAACGACGGCGCGCACGAAAACCGGCAGGTATTGGCCGACCGCGTGGCGGCAGGAATGACCCGTGCCTGGGACGACGAGAAAAAATTGCCAATTTCGGCGGAGGATGTCGATTGGAAGTCGGTCGCCGTCGCGCTGCCGGTGGCTCCCCACCTGGACGCGGCGAAACTGCTCGAGGATGTAAAAAACGACCAGTTGCCCGCCAGTCGCAGAATTCAACTCGCCGGGGAATTGGTCTGGCTGAGACGCTGTCAGGCGGGGGACACAATTGACATTGGCTGTTTGACGCTCGGGTCCACCCGGGTGCTGCACATGCCCGGGGAATTATTCGTCGAATATCAACTGCTCGCGCAACAGCTTCGTCCCGACTTGTTCGTGGCGATGGCCGCGTATGGCGATTACGCCCCGTGGTACATCGGGACCCGGGTCGCCTACCAACAAGGGGGCTACGAACCCAGCCCCGACGCGTCGCTGGTCGCTCCCGACGTGGAGGGGGTTCTCGTGAAAGCGATGCAGATCCTGCTTGCGGCCGAGAATCGCGTCGTGGAGCCGCTGGGCGTCGCCGCTGGAAAGGCCGAGGCGGCCGCCGCGCAGTAGATACCAACGCGGACGCCCTAAAAACCCGTCCAAATTCAAAACCGTTTTTGTTGCTGGTTCTGCGGATGGTCAACACGGCGAGTGCCGAAGTGCGTCATGGGGACCAGCGGCGGGTGACGCTAGGTTTTCAAGGAATGGCCAATCCAACGGAGGACGCCTCGGAATTCATGGAACGCATTGGCAATCCCTTGAAAACCTATCTTGACCTGCCACCGGCATCCACTTCGCACGTCGACACTCACTGAGCCGACTTTTCATTGTCCATCCCGATTTTCCACACCAATTATGGGTGTCCCCAAAACGGCAATTCGTGCCGCGCCGTTGTCACTCCGGATAGAGCTTCACCACGACCTTGCCGTCGGCAGTGATCCAGCCGCGCCACAGGCTGTCGCTGTTGGTCGCTGACGCGAACCGGCCCTTCCGGTCAAGGACAATCGCCGCCCCTTCTCCCTGCACCGGTTTCAATTTGCCATTGATCACGGTGTCGACCGCTTTACGAACATCGACCCCTTTGTATTCAATCTGGGCCGAGATGTCGCTGGCGACCTGCCAGCGAATGAAGAATTCGCCGTGACCGGTGCAGGACACCGCGCACGTCGCGTTGTCGGCGAACGTTCCCGCGCCGATGATGGGGGAATCTCCGACCCGCCCGTACCGTTTGTAGGTCATCCCCCCTGTGGAGGTTCCCGCCGCGAGGTTCCCCGCTGTGTCGAGTGCGACGGCTCCGACCGTGCTCCAGTGGCGGGTGGCCGGCTCGTCGGGCAGGAAGCCTGACGGATCGAGACGACTTTGCGGTTGTTCGCGCTCTTTTTTGCGTCGCTCTTCCAGATCTTTCCAGCGTTTTTCGGTGCGGAAGTAGGCGGGGTCCACGATATCCAGTCCCGCCTTCGCCGCGAACTCCTCGGCCCCTTTGCTCACTAGCAGCACATGTTTGGTCTTCTCCATCACGGCACGCGCGGCCGAGATCGGGTTCTTGACATTGGTGACCCCGGCGACCGCACCCGCCTTGCGATCGCGACCATCCATGATCGAGGCGTCGAGTTCGTTGCGTCCGTCACTGGTGAAGACCGCCCCCTTCCCCGCGTTGAAATTCGGATCGTCCTCCAGAATCCGGATGGCCGCCTCGACCGCGTCGAGACTCCCCCCCTGTTTTTTCGTTAGAACTGTATGCCCCGCACGCAATGCCTTCTCAATGCCGGCGATCACCGACTTTTCTTCCTCGGGAGTCAAAACCCCCGGTGACTCACCCAGACCGCCGTGGACCCCCAGGATCACGTTTTCCACCGGGCCGTCATTGCCCACAGCGAATTGGGTGGCAACCAGCAGGGTCATAGCGATCCAGACGATTCTTCGAGGCATGTGTGGGAACCGAACCTTTCCATGAGTCGGGGAATGGACTGAGTGGAGAACAGACACAGTCAAGCGGCACGGACGGGCAGTTTCGCAGAGTGAACGTGGAGCTGCCAGTGACGGCTGAAACTGTCTTTCTCTGAAGGATCGGCCGGGTTCAACCACAGTCAACCAGCGATGCACTCAAGGGGGACCGCTGCGCAGTGGTTCCTGTTCCCATCGATCCTGTCCATCCTGAAATCCTGTCCAAACCGTGACTTCATCGTTCCATCTCGTTAATATTCCCACGTTGAAGTTCGGTTTCATTTCACAATGCCCCGGGAGTAACTAATGATGTTCGGATTCGAGCGCGCGGTGGTTTTTGCACAGGAGGGATCCCCCGAAGTCGGTGGTCCCATGGCGATCGTCTTGTCGATTGTCTACCTCCTCTTGATTCTGGCGTGGATCGCGGGGCTGTGGAAGACGTTTGAAAAAGCGGGGAAACCCGGTTGGGCAGCCATCGTGCCGATTTACAATGTGTTCGTCCTGGTGGAGATTTCCGGCAAGCCGAACTGGTGGGCGCTGCTCTGCTTTGTTCCCTGCGTCAATTTCATTGTACTGATTTTGATCTTGATCGATGTCGCGAAAAACTTCGGCAAGGGGCCGGGATTCGGGATTGGCTTGGCACTTCTTTCGTTCATCTTTTTCCCCCTCCTGGGATTTGGTGACGCGAAGTACCGTAAGGTCACCGAGTAACGCCACCGACCGAGATTCCGGATCGCCGTGGCCTACCACACGGTTGCGTCGTAGGTCAGCCAGTCGTCCAAAAACCGCTCCACGGCACAGTTGCCGTGGAGCGGTGTCGTTTCATGGAAGTTGTTTAGCCGTCATCCCGTGGAATCCGTTCCAAAATCTTAGACAGTTTGGCCCCGAGCGCTTCCGCTCCCTGATGAATCTGCGTTCCGATTTCCAGGGCCCACAGAGGAACTCCTCCCAAGCGGTCGATGTCGAGTTTCACCAGGTCTTTCTGGGTCGTGACCACCAGCGTCGGGGCGACGTCCTTTGTCCATCGGGTCAGATCGGTGACATCGTCGATGGAATACGGATGGTGGTCGGCGAATCGGCGGAACGCGGCGACCCGACAGCCGGCGAGCCGCAGGCTGCTTTCGAATGCCTCGGGATTCCCAATCCCGCAGAACGCCGCCACGGTCTGGCCATGCAACTGCGTCAGTGGAACCCGGGTTCCCGAGGTAGAAATCAATCCCAATGGCGGAAAGCTCGCCTGCACTACAATCCCATCGGGATGCAGACCCCGCACACGATGCAGCAGCAGCTCGAGTGCGTGGCGTTCGGCTTGATCGACCCGGGTGACGACGAGGATCTGCGCCCGGGTGACACCCATTCTCGGTTCTCTCAACAATCCCCGCGGCAGCCAGTGCCCATATCCAAACGGATTGAGAGCGTCGATCAGGACAATGTCCAGATCGCGGGCGAGTTGCCGATGCTGGAAACCGTCGTCCAGCACGATCAGTTGGCTTTCCAGTTCAATCCGCGCGATCTCTGCCGAGAGGAATCGATCGGGATTCTGCAAATGCGGGACATCAGGGCAGAGTTGATCGAGAACCAGTGCCTCGTCGTTCTGCTTCCCCGATTCGGCCCGATACCCCCGACTGACGAAACAGACCCGCACTCCGTGGTTTCGAAACCACCGCGCCAGCCAGGCGGCGAACGGTGTTTTTCCAGTCCCCCCCGTGGTGATGTTGCCAATGCTGATGACCGGAAGTCCCGCCCGCCGAGGCGATAGAATCCCCAGGTTGTAAGCGACGTTGCGTAGCGTGACCCCGGTTCCATAAAAGCCCGAGGCGAGCCACAACCCGAACCGTGCGAGCGCAGGACCGACTCCCTGACGGCGCCCCGAGACCAGATCGAGGAACTCGGTTTCAGTCAGCATCGTTCACTCGCGGCATCGTACAACTCTTTCACTAGAAACATCACCAAACCGGTGACCACAACTCCCATGGCCATTCCCAACGCCAGCCAGGTCGAGGTGCCGAGGACGAACAACCAACCCAACAATGCCACGACACTGGGAATCGGATACAGCCACATCCGAAACGGCAGCTCGACCGCGGGACGTCGCGCGCGCAACAGATGCAGACCAATGATCTGGCCGATGAACTGAATCAAAATCCGAACCGTCACGGCGGCGTCGATCACCTGTTGCAACGGCCAATAGCAGAATACCGCAGTCAGCACGCCAATCGCGATCAGTGCCACATACGGATAGCGGTGAACGGGATGCACCACGGCGAAGATTCGGAAAAAATCGCCGTTGCGGGCCGCCGCGTAGGGAATCCGCGAGTAACCGAGTTGAATCGCGAACATACAGGCGGCGACCGTCCACAAAATCAGCGCCGTGAACACGACGGCGACTTTTCGGCCATACAGCGTTTCCATGAACTCAGCGGCGATGTTCTTGGAAACCATCGCCTGTTGCCACGGCACCACGCCGATGATCACGATGTTCATGCAGAGGTAGACGAGTGCGATCACGACAATCGAAATCACCACGGCACGCGGAATCGTCTTCCCCGGATTCACCACCTCGTCTCCCAGGTGGCAGACATTGTAGTAGCCGAGGTAATCGTAGACGGCGATCAGCATCGCCCCCCCCAGTCCACCAAAAAACGCGCGGTTCGGTGTGAAGGCTCCCTCGGGAAACTCGATGAGTTCCGGTCGAAAGTTGCTGACACCTGCGACAATGACGACGGCGACCGTCATCAGCGTACCCCCCGCGAGAATCAGCCCGAGATGTCCCAGAAACCGAATCGGCCGACAGAGGATGGCTGTCACGATCAATGAGCAAACCGCCGCCACACTCCCCGTGCCACCGGGAATGTGCCAGTCGGCAAGAGTTGGTTCCAACGTCGGCAGCGCGTATTTGAGGTAGTCGACCGCGCCAATGTACCCCGAAGCCATCTCCAGCGTTCCCGAGATCAGAAACTGCCAGATGAACAGAAACGGAATGACCCGCCCCCAGCTCGTGCCGCCGTAGATTTTCGAGAGAAAATGGTACGACCCGCCGCTCCCCGGGAGCGCCGCCCCGAGTTCACTCCAGACCAAACCGTCGCACAGTACCAGCAACGCGGCGATGATCCAGCCGATGAGGGCTTGCGGCCCCTGCATTTTGGCGATGAACAATGGGATCGTGATGAACGGCCCGATCCCCACCATATTCGCGATGTTGAGCGCGGTCGCCTGCCACACTCCCAGAGTGCGATGCAGCGGAGCCTCTTGCGCGGTCGCCGGCGTGTTCGATTCCGGTAGGGACATGGGCGACCGTCGAAAGAGGCTTCTGTTAAGTTCAGACTCTAGAACATCGGCTTCCGACCGAGTTTCCGTCGGATGATCGCCCATTGCCCCGCGTGCATCATGTAGTGTGAACCCTGCAGGCTGAAGCAGTCGCCGACGCTCTTCGTGTACTCCTTGAATTTCTCGGGGGGAGCTTTGTCGAGGTCGGCGTCCGTCTGTTTCGCGAGTGTGGCCAACGTCGCGGCCCGCTGTTCGGCGTACAGCTTCAGGTATTCGGCTTTCGTCAGAAAGGCGCTCGCCGAGTCAAGTCGCGAGGTGGCGGTATTGTGTCGGTCGGCGAACCCCGCGGGGAGCGCCGGCATCGAACCGGGAACAATCTCTTCAATGAAGTGATTTTCCGAGGCGATGAGGTGTCCCAGTTGCCAGGCGATGTGATTGGTGCCGGGAATGGGACGAACCAGCAGATCGCCGTCGTCGAGATCACCCAGGTACATCTGGACGATCATGTCGGACATATCGAGACTCAGCTTGATCGCGTCGCGAGAATTCATCGTGGTTCCTCAAGGAGTGGTTTCGGGTGGAGTGGGGGCGAATTCTACGGAGAACTTCACCGGCAGATCAACAATGAGCGCCGGTGCCTGATAAACAAACACGTCGTCATCCCACGGAATCGGGAGATTCGCGAATCGGTAACTCATCCCAACCGCGCCGTCGGCCTGGAATGTCGGTTCGGAAACCGATTCCTTCGGTACCCGTTCGCCCGATGCCGTTTCGAGATACGCCTCGTTGTGCAGAATCCAGGTGCGGTGCGATTCAAACGCCTTGCCCCCTTTGTCATACGCGACGGCGATCTTCACGACCGCGGTCTGACGATCGGTTCCTTCCGGTTTCAGCCGGACTTCATCGAGTACCACTTGCACGCCCCCCCGTCGCCGACGGATTCCCAGCGTGTCCTCCTTGTTCGCGATCAGACTCAGTCCACGAAACCGAACGGGGAGATTGAGCGGCGCGACGGTCGCCAGAATCTCGCCATCGAGTCGAATTTTCTTGACGGGCGGAGTTCGCGGACAAACGAAATCGACCTGAACCCGCGCGACGCCCCCCGCGGGGGGAAGTTCCAGTTTGCCTTCAAATGCGAACGGGGTGAGTGGCACGGGGTCGGTCTCCCCGGTCAACGGAGTCGCCACCTGATTTGCGTTCGAGAGCTGAAACAGCAGGTGCCGCACGCGGGGCTCACTTGTGATCGACAACCGCACCCGCAGCAAGGGCGAACCGTTTTCCCTAGGACGCAGCCGCGCTTGTTCGACAACCACACGGTGGATTCCCTGATAGCTCAGGGCGAGTTCTGGCGCGCGGTTCGCCGTCGATTGCGCGCGTTCAAACAGGTAAATGGCCGACTGCTCGGCATCAATCCTCCAGTCGAGCTTCAGCTCGGCGATGAACCGATCGAAGGCAGGCCAGAATTCGTCGGGCTGGTGGTCGAATTTCCATTCCCGATTCCGCGACTCCTCTGGGAGTTCATCCAGAATGCAGCGATTGCCGGTTTGGCGCGTGATTTCGGAGGCCCAGTCGGCTAACGATTTTGTCCCCTGGAGAGTGAGCCGCGAGGCGCGGGTCGTATCGCGGGCGAGCTGTTCCTCGTGTGCTATTCGAACCCGCGCAATCACGTCGCGAACGGAAGCGGAATCAAGTTCTTCGTCGGCCGGCAGCCAGGTCAACACCCGGGGACCGAGTTCGCGCAAACGACGCTCGGCGTTGGCCCGCTCAGCCCGACGCGGCGAACGGAGTTGAGTAAGTGCCTTTGCGATGGTGGATCGCAGTTCGGATTCGGAGAGGTCGGGTTTGGACTGTTCGGCGGCCCCGTCCGCTACGGGCACAGTCTGCGTGGCGGACTTGCTCGTGGGGCGATCTCCTTCGATTTCGCTGGAGAACGCAACCGTGGCGGCAATCAAAAGGCAGCATGCCGCCGCGCAGAGCCAACGGCCACACCCGGTTGTATAGACATCACGCAGCCTTGGATTGGACAGCCGCAAGGCCGTCGTAGGACGGGTCTCTGACCCGTCCGGAGGCGGCTGCACTGAAAAACAGGAATCCAGTCGCCTTTTCTGCACGGACGGGTCAGAGACCCGTCCTACCAGGCCAATGCCGCGTTTTCGGCCGCGTGAAGAAGAACTCGCGACGGGAATGGACGAAGCGAGTGCGTTCAATTCTCCTCCACCTCCGTCCACGTGTGGTGAGCGCTCCCCAACAGGACGCACGACTCTTCCCCCGCCAGCAGCCGCGCCGCTTCGCGGTCGTTTTCGAGGGGAGCCATCGACAGTTCGTCAATCACATCACCGGGAAGCCGGCTCAGGAAAAAGACCCGCGCCCAGTCCGCCGCGCTGGCGACCTGGGTTGCCGCGATCATGTCTTCCGCCCCCATCTTGCGCATCGCCGACAGTGCCCCCCGAGCCGATGTCTGCGACTTCAATAACTCCAGGCTGGGTCCAGGTTCCACATCCAGTTCCGAAAGAACCACAATCCGTCCGCCGCGGGTGACAATCCGCTGGGCCGCCGACAGCGCCGCCCCCACCTGATCCCAGGTCGTTCCTGCGTCCTCTTGATCGACCGCGACCACGACCAAATCAACCCGTTCGGGAACCGGGACGCGCCAGTATTCGTTTAACAACTGTTTCCCGCGCCGAAAGACCGATTCGCAAGCGCCGGCGAAGACATCGGCCGCCCCCCCCCCTGTTCCGGGAACGACCTGGACTGAAAACAGCGTCCCCAGCAGCCACGCGACTTCATCAATGACCTGTCGCAACGGCCGGGCGTCGTCGGGTCCGAGTTCCGCATGCCCTTCTCCGCGAGCTTTCGCGATGGTCTCGGCATTGGAGAGCGCGGGGTAGAAAGCGCTGTGCGTCCCCCGGCAACCCAGAACCGGGTCAAACGCGACCGCGCCCAACGAGATGGTCACATCCGCATCCACCAGTTCCCGAGCCAGATAGATTCGCTCTCCCTGAGCGGTCGCCGCCAGGTACGCCTGGCGCTTGGGATCTACGGGATCGTGAATCGTCCAGGCGATCTGTTCTCGAATCGCCTCGGGCAACAACCGCCGCGGATCGCGAAACTGCTGTCCGTTCACAGGCGGAGGTTGCAGAATCTGGATCGATTCGGCGGGAACGCCCCGTTGCTCGAGAATCTCCCACACGCCGGCGATCAGCTCGGCGGCGCAGGGAGTCGAGCGGTCGAGCGCCAGGACAACACGGTCATCCGAAATGCACGTTTGCTCCAGTGGTGGGAAGTCCAGTGGATTCACCAGTTGTCGGCGCAGGCGTTCACGAAAGTCGACCCGCGACATGGGGCCGCGATGCAGGACGAACTCACGCTGAGGGTCCATCTCACAACTGAGGCGACCCGTTTTTCCGTAACTCAACTCGACTCGCATGCAGACTCCGATTCCGAACGGGCGGGCGGCACCATTTTCGCCGCCGGGAAGTATGTTACGATGCTCCCGCCCGACATGAACAGCCCCAACCCCCCCACCCAGGACACCCCCGGTGCCGACCACGCGGTCGACCGTGTCGCCGATATCGACGACGGGCTGATGATCCGTGTGCAGGAAGGGGACTCGCAGGCATTTCCGGAACTGGTGGAACGGCATCAACAGTCGTTGATCAATTTCTTCTACGCCAACACCCGCGACCGACAGTTGGCCGAGGATCTGACACAGGAAACGCTGCTCAAAGTCTTCGACCAGTCGTGGGACTATATCCCCTCGGGTCGGTTTCGCGGCTGGATGTTCCGGGTCGCCCGGAATCTGCTGATTGACACCGTCCGTCGGCGGAACCACGACGCTCTGGTTAAGGCGGTGCAGGGACGGACCGATGAAACCTCTGTTCTGGCGGGACTTGCCGAGGATGTGATCACCGCCGAGGATCAGGCCGATGTGAACGAGCTGGCGTCCGTCGTCGGCAAATTGTTACAGACGCTTCCGGAAGAGCAGCGATTGACGTTCACTTTGCACCATCAATCCGAATTGAGTCTGCCGGAAGTGGCACGGATCCTGCAAACCAGCGTGGCGACCACAAAAAGCAGGTTGCGGCTGGCCCGAGAAAAACTCCGTGAGAAATTGCGGGGGCGGGGGTTCGAAGAATGAACCGGCCGGGATCCCCATCCGTTTCCCATTGAATCCCCTCCCGACTGTTGAGGAAAGAAGGAACTGCCATGACCTACTACGGCCGACTGAGTGACATTGTCAGCTATCGGATCGACGACCTGCTGGAACAGTCCCCCGATCGCACGACGGCGATCGCGCGGATCATCGCGGAGATTGAGGAAGGTCTCGCCGGTGCTCGGCGGAGCGTGGGGGGGGCGGAAAAGTCGCTGGAAAAACTGCGGACGGAACTCGTGGAACGCCGGGCTCAGGCCGACGAGTGGGGACAGATCGCCCGCAAGGAGTTGACGGCGGGAAATGAAGAGGCCGCCCGACAGGCGTTGTTCCGGAAAAGGGAGACGGCCGACCTGGCGGCGGGGATCGAACAGCAGGTGGCGGCGGCGGTTTCGACCCATAGCCACCTGACGACGATCTTGCGGGCGGTCGAGGCACGTCTGGCCGAGGCCCGCCGGCTGCAGCAGGATCTCCTGGCCTCGGCCGGAGACATGCCAGCCAAACCGAAGAAACGCGATTCGTCGTACGGTCGTCCTCGAGAGGGAGGGGAAGTCGACCCGGCCCGGCAGAAAGATGTGGAGGATGATCTCGACGCGCTGCGGCGCGAGCTGGGGCAGGGGTGACCCATTTCGACCGAGCCGCGCAACACGCATGCAATCAAAGTCGCGTTCCGCGACGTATGATGTCGGGGAAGCAGGTCACGGGAGGGCGAGGCTCCTGCCGAGCCGCCGCTGCGGTTACGAGCGTAAATCAGCGTTCACTGGGCCGTAATTGACCGAAGTTGAGTGGAAGTCAGGTGGAAACGGAGATGATTGAATGACACAGTCAAAAACACGGTCGGTGTTTCGCCCTTGCCCGGGTGAAGAGGATCTGCCCGTTCCTCTCACCGTGGAGATTCTGGAAACGCGGTTGATTCAAGCCGAGAGTCTGGCGATGCACTTACAGCGCGACTTTGAAACCCTGAATTCCGTTGTACTGGAACAGCAGAAGGTGATCGAGCGTTTGCAATTGGCGCTCAGTCGCGTCGACGATCGGCTCGCGCGCCTGGGAGCCGAAGACGAAACCCGCGACCTCCAGGCGGAACGCCCGCCCCATTATTGATCGCGATGATTTACTGGGCGACAATTGACGAAGCCCCTTGGAGACAGCCACTGAATCCTCGAATACTAGTGGCCGTTCGCGGGGCAGCGCAGGACATCCAATCGCCCAGAGAACAATTTTTCCATCACGGGAAACTCCGGGAGATGCCTCAGGAACCTCAAATGGCATCGCGACGGGGCCGAGTAACTGATCAAACGTTTCCATTGGTAGGTCAATCGGCCCAGTCGCGGGGACTTTGGATTCGTTGGGGGTCGGGGCACCAGACCAAACTCAACTTGCGACGGAGTGTGGAATGCGCCGCCAGGAAAAGGAGACTGGCAGGCGATGGAATTGTGAGTCAAAATTCGGAAACGACAAAAATCCGGATTATGTCAATTTGATTGAACGGGTCGAGCTTCCTAGAATGGCCAAACTACGAAGTGAAAGAATCTTCCCGGCGCCCCCCCCTGTTCACGTCGCAAACTGTACGCAATGACACAGCCTTCAAAACCGACAAAGCGACACAATAATCCGAGAGATCTGGAATATCTCGACAAGGTCAGTGTTCGGATCAACTTCCGGTTGATTGCGGTGATCGCGGCGATTTGCGTCAGCGCTGCGGTGGGCGGCTTTTTTCTGCGGCGATTTTTTTTGGGGCGTAATTCGGAAATCTATCTGGAACTGGCAAAGCGAAAGTACGCGGAGGGGGAACGGACCGCCGCGATCAAGGACATCGGTTCCTATCTCCGGTTGCGACCGAACGACGATGACGCGCGTCTGCTGGCAGTTGACTGGCTGGAAGAATCGCGGACGGATCCGAAGCGGAGAGTCGCGGCGTATCAGTTGCTGGCGGACTACGTCGTTCGTCGACCCGACGACGTCAAGTCGCGGCTGCGATTGATGCGGTTGGCGATTTCACAGGGACGTTTCGACGCCGTGCTTTCGGAACACTTGGGGCCGCTTGCCAAGCAGGTTGGGACCGATTACGAAGTCACCCGGCTGGTGGCGCTGTGTCGACTTCGCAAGTCAGAATTTGAACTGGCGGCCAGCCTTTACATGGACGCGATCACGATCGATCCAACGAAGGCGGAGAACTATTACGCGTTTTTGGAAATCGCTGCCAATTCCGCTGTCGCGATCGAGAAGTTGTCGGGGGTTGCCGACCGTCTGCGCCCACTGCCGAACTCAACAGGCACAGGAGTCCCGGCTGTCGAACCGAAATCCGAGGAGGGGGCGGACGAAAACGCAGACTTAAATGAGTCGGGAAAGGAAGGGAAACACAATGAGGAGAATCCGGAGGGAGTGGAACTGACGCGGGACGAGTTTGTGCAGATTGTGTTCAATCGAATGGAACGGGACGTGCGTCCCAGTTGGATGTATTCGATCGCTCGGATTGATTATCTGATCGGACAAGGGGAACTGGAGGAGTCGCGAACAATTGCCGACGGTGCATTGGCGGAGTTTCCAACGGAGCCCGAATTGATTTTGGCGGGGGTTCGGTCAGCGAGTGCCCGAATTCAATTGGCGAGAAGGCTGGAGGACGAAGCCGGCGCGAAGGAAGCGCTCGACGAGGCGATGCGTCTGACCGACCTGGGGCTCAAACTCGAAAACCCTCCCTTGGGGTTCTACGAGGTTCGATCTCGTTTGCTGTTGGAGCTTCGTGAACCTGAAGCGTCACGGGAGGCATTGCGGGAAGGTCTGGCGGTTCTGAAAAGTCGAATCGAAACCGGGGCGATGGGGTCGGATGACAGGTCGCTCGAATGGCAGTTTGTGTTTCAATGGGGGATCGCGAATTCCCTGCTGCTAGGTGGCTACGAAGTTTCATCGGCGGAACGCCGTAAAATCGACGCTGAACTGGTCGAGATGCTGGACGGGTTGAAGCAGATCGGCGTCCGTGCCGCTCTCATCGAACTTCTCGAATCCCGAAAATTGATGTCGACGGGACAGTGGCGTGAAGCGGCGACCCGGCTGGAGTCAACGCGTGAGGACCTGAAGGATTTCAAAGAGGCGAAACGAAGCCTGGATCTTTCACTTGTGGAGTGCTTCGCTCGACTGGAGAACCCCGGAGCAAGTATTGAGGTCTTGACTCGCGCGATCGCGGAGGATCCCCTGTGGCAGGGTGGTCGGATTTTCCGTGCGAATCTGTATGCGATGAACGGGATGGAAGAGCTGGCCATGGCGGAATTTGGCAAGTCGATGACGGTCGGAGAAGTGCCTGCGTCGGTTTTACGGTTGGTGATTCGGCGCCAAATGAAGCTGCCGCCCGAACAACGCGACTGGACCGCCGTTGAAAACACGCTCAGCCGGCTGGAAGAGCGACATCGCGAAGATACGACCGTTAGAGCGCTGCGTGTGGAGGTGTTGTTCCAACAGGCGAATTTTGTTGGTGCCAACGACCACCTGGTTGAGGCGCGAAAAGCCGATCCCAAAAACGCCCCATTGACTGAAGCCCACGTGCTGTTGACGATGTCCCGAACCGACATTCCCTTGGAACAACGGGTACGTGAGGCGGACAAGATTGTCGCAGGGTATGAATCCGAGGTTGGTGATTCAGCCGAGACGCGTTTGATGCGCGGTGAATTGCGGATCATGGCAGATGGAACGCAGGCGGCCGCGACGATCCTGAAGCTGGGTGACGATCTCAACTCGATGTCCGAGGACGATGCCGGAAAGTTGTTGCGTGGTTTGGCGGAAATGGCCAAGAACGAAGGGATTGACTCAGTCGCACGGGAATTGTGGACAAAGTCGCTCAAATACGAACCACGGAACATCGTTGTGTTGTTGCGTCTGGCGGACCTGGCAGTCCGGCAGAGCGATGCGCCGCGACTGAAGGAGTACTTGGAGCTGGTTCGGGGAATCGAGGGAGCGAATGGTCCGAACAGCGCTTTTCTGGAAGGTGTGTCGTTTTTACGACAAGCCGGTGCGATCAACAAAACTGGTAACGCGACCGAACGGAGCGAGCGAAACCGACTTCTGGAATTGGGTGTCAGTCAGATGAAACTCGCCTTGAAGGGTCGTCCCAGTTGGTCGGAAGCGCATCGATTGCTGGGACTCGCCAATGAGGAATTGGGTTTGGTCCGTGATTCGCAGATTGAACTGACTCGGGCCTTCGAGCTGGGTGACCGCGCCCCGGAAACAATTCAACTGATCGTCGAACATCTTTTCCGCGACGGACGCCACGAAGAGGTATTGCAGTTTGTCTCCCGAGCCGAAGGCAGCAACGCGAGCGTTTTGCCCGACAACGTCAGACAACGGGCTGCCGTTTCCGCATTTCGTTTGCGACTATTCGATGACGCTCAGCGACAAATCAGCGGGAAGCACTCGGGAGACTCGACTGACAAATTGTTTAGAGCCCAGATTGAACTCTCGAAGGGGGAATCGGGACCGAAGGTTGAAGAACTTCTTGAGGAGGCGACGCACGATGCGCCGGATCGGCCACTCGGGTGGTTCATGCGGGTCAGTTATTTCGCTGACCGCAATCGTCGAGAAACCGCACTCAAGGTGATCGAAGAGGCCTCCCAGCGGGTTCCTGCGGAGCCAGAACATCTGAAGCCACTCACGCTGGGACTCTGTTACGAGGCGGTCGACGACCTGGAAAATGCTGAACGGGAATTGGCGAAATCCCACACGGGCCGGACCGACGCGGCTATTGCGATCTACGAGCATGTCAACTTCTGCATGCGCCACGGAAAGGTATTGGAATCACAGAAACTGCTGACGTTGTTGCTCGATTCCAACACCAAAATCACAAAAGAACAGCGTGCCCAGGCGATTCGGTTCAAGGCGGAACTGCAAGCCGCCTCGGCTACAAATTACGCCGAATTCGACGAGGCGATCAAGATCCTGGGGGGTGGCAAGCCGATCGAAGAGGTTTTGACTGAGGATTTGCGTTCGCAACTGGCGGCGTTGTCGCGCAGCCGGATTCGCAAGGATCTGGTCCGCCAGATTCTGATTTATGAAGAACTGACCCGTCGACAGGAAACCGCCTCTCAGGACCAATTTCGCATCGCTCAACTGAATGAGGAAGCGGGTCGTTGGCCAATCGCGCTGGCCATTTACCGGGAATTGATCTCTGCGGAACCGGACAACGCAGACGTTCTCGCGTCACTGCTGGCGGGAGCGTTGCCGCGGCACAAAATCACACCGGACAAGCAATTGTTGCGAGATATCGAAAGCGCGGCGGCCCTGCTCGAGCGACTGGAACCCGATTCTTTTCGCCTGGCTCACTTCAAATCGCAGTTGTTGGCGATCCAGGGGCGTGTGAACGAATCGGTTGCGATTCTTGGTGGTTTTCTCAACAAGTTGGGGAAAATGCCCGCGGGAAAAGTCTTCTCCACACTATTGCGCACAGGTCGGGCGGACTACACCATTGCCAGTCTTCGTCGACAAATCGACCCAGAAAAGAACCCCGACGCCCAACAAGTCCTGGCGAATCTTCAGCAGATGATCCAAAGTGGCAACGAAGCCAATGCCATTCGGTCGCTCGCGCCGGTACTCGAATCGCCTGGAATTCGCGCGATCATGCAGGGCGAGTTGATTCGTCTGGTCGCAATTTCCCTGGAAGATCTGGGGGATGATGACGCGGCGGAGAAAACGATCCGAGAGTACGTGAAGACCTCGACTTCGCCTGACGCCCCACTGGTGCTGGCGTCATTCCAGGCGCGACACCAAGATCCGGAGTCAGCCATCAAGATCGTTGAAAGTCTCGACGGAAAAGTCAGCGATTTGGCCATCGCCCGCTCCTACGTTTCGATCGTTCGCGTGGGGAGAGTCTCTCCGGCCCAATCAGATTTGGTCGCCGACAGATTGACTCGCTTGCGGGAACGCGCGAAGGAAATTCCTGAACGAAACGCGATCGAGATCACTATTGCCGACCTCATGATATTTCACGCGAAATATGCCGAGGCCAGTTTGATCTACCAAAAAATTCTCGAGGCTGAACCGGACAACGTCATCGCGCTGAACAATCTCGCCTGGCTCACATCGTTCGACAACAATCGAGCTACTGAGGCACTGGGACTCGTCAAACGCTCTATCGACCAGGCGGGACCGTTGCCCGATCTGCTCGATACCCACGGGATGATTTATGTCAACATCAATCAAGGTGCTCAGGCTGTTGCGATTCTGAAGGCGCTGGTCGACGATTCTCCCACCCCCACCCTCTGGTTTCATCTGGCTCTCGCGCAGGAACAGGCGAATGATCACGCGGAGGCGACGAAATCACGCGATCAGGCGTTAGCCACCGGATTTCAAACCGGTTCTCTGTCTCAAATCGAGCGGGTCAGCTACAAGGCTCTGCTCCAGCGACTGGGACTTGACGGAGGATGAGCGAGTTCGTCGGCTCCCCGCCCCCGCAGCACCAGTTACACTCTACAAGCTGTAGTGTCGGGCTGACCCCGCCGGGGTTCTCATTGCGGGGGGGCGACCCTCAGGTTCTCGCCCGATGCCTCGGGATCTGAGTCGGTGACCGTCGTTGCCGGCCCTGCGGACGCGAGCTTGGTCTTCTTGCCAAGCATCCAGTCCAGTCCCGCACGGATGGGGGCTGCGAACGCGAATCCGCAGAAGATCACCGGCAACGCCAATTCCTTCACCATCACCGCGATGAAGATCCCCGCCAGCAGCATCAGCACATGCTGATAGCTCTTGCGGCCGCGAAACCAGCGGTTGAAGAAATGCGAATACCGGATTCGCGACACCATGAGCCCCGCGGTGGTCAACGTCACCAGCGGCATCAGCAGCCGCAGTGCCGGCGCCAGCCAGACCGCCGACGCGTGTCCCCAGCGGTCCCAGAGGTCCGCGCCTTCTCCGAGCGTGGCTTTCGCCGTCTGATCGATCAGCGGAAACGCCACCATGAACGACGCGACCGCTCCCGCCGCCGCCGGCGAGGGAAGTCCGCTGAAGAATTCATGCGAGTCGGCTTCATCGGTCTCCACGTTGAAGCGGGCCAGCCTCAGGATCGCGCACACAACATAAAAGACCGCGATACTCCACAACAGTCGCGGGTGAAAATCGGGCGAGAACTTGATCAGAATGAACGCGGGGGCCACCCCAAAACTCACCGCGTCGCACAAACTGTCCAGCTCGGCACCGAACTGGCTGGTCTGTTTCGCCCACCGTGCCGCGCGACCATCGAGCATGTCGAAGACCATCGCGACGAAGATCAGCACCCCCGCGTAGTACAGGCACCCGTCGTCGTCCCCCCCCAGGCCGAAATTCTCGGTCCCGACTTTGGCGGCGAACGTCAGCGCCCCGAAACCACACACCACGTTTCCCAGCGTCAGCATCGTCGGCAGGACGGCGAACAGTCGCGGCCCCCGTCGCAGGCGAATCGTTCGAACTTCCTTCATCTGGCTCTCACCACCCCAATGGGCGTTGGTTCACGGAGTGTCGGTCTTCAGTTTCCATCCCGGTTCTGTCACAGGTGTCTCCGAACCGGGTTCCACCAGTGTACCATACAGCTCCGGTCGACGAGCCCGCAGGTACCGCCTGCCACTCGAAAGCTCCCGCTTCTCCGCGGTCAGGAACCCCACGACCACGTCATCCTCCAGCGCCTGGCTCTCCACCAGAACTTCGCCAAACGGGTCGAGAATCATCGCTCCTCCCGGTCGAACCTCCCCTTCGTCCCAGCCGATCGCGTTGGTGTAGACACCGTACACCCCGTTTTCCCACGCCCGGGCAGGTAACCAGCGCATCAGCCAGCCCCGCCCTTTCGGACCCTGAAATTCTTGTCTCAATCGCACGGGATCCCGTTCGCGATTCTGCCACAACGCCGGGTCGACCGTCCCCCGGCCAGGCATCGTCGAGGGGAGACACCCCGTCACATGCGGCATGAAGATGATCTCCGCCCCCCGCAACGCGGTGATCCGCACGTTTTCGGGGAGGTTGTTGTCGTAACAGATCAGCATTCCAAACCGACACCCCAGCAGGTCGAACACGGTGTACGAATCTCCCGGCGTCAGGAACCGACTCACAAACGTGTGCAATTTGCGATGCTTGGCGACCAGCCCGTCTCCGGTGACGCAAACATACGTGTTGTGGATGCGGTCGCCATCCCGTTCGAATAGCCCCGCCAGCAAGGGAACGCGAAACTCTTTCGCCAGATCCATCAGCGCCCGCGTACAGGGGCCATCGGGAATCGGCTCGGCGAGATCCCAAAGCTGGTCCTTCGAAAATGTCTGCACATGAGTGTAGCCCTGAAGGCAGCATTCATGAAAACTGACCATTTCCGCCCCCGACTCGACGGCCCGGCGGGTCAATTCGCGAATACGCCCCAGATTGTACGAGGAATCACCCGGACGATATTCAAACTGTGCCGCCCCGATGCGGATGTCACGCATGAAATCACTCCTCAGACTGTGGCCTGGTCCGGTGTTCCCGGTACCACGCGAACAACGTTTGAAAACAGACCGAAAACCGCCCCGGATCCCGCGCGATCCACCTCTCGATTTCCTCGAGTGTGTGGAACGAGACAGCATCGATCTCGTGCGGGTCGATGGTTGGCTCGGCGTTGGTGATCGTGCGGTACAGTACCGTGTGTTCTCTCGCGGTCTCCGGTGCCGCGGGAAGTTTGCAGACGAATTCCAACGGGGCGGTGATGCCAATCTCCTCCAACATTTCGCGGGGAGCCGCCTCCGCGTAGCTCTCCCCCGCGTTCAAGTGCCCCGACGCCGACGAGGTGAACTGCAGCGGCGCTTCGTCTTTGAAGCGTGACCGCATCTGCAGCATCAACTCTCCCCGCGAATTGAATACGAACACGTGGACCGCGCGATGGAGCAGGCCCTGCGCATGCACCACCGATCGCGGAAGCTGCCCAACGACATTGTCGTACTCATCACACACATCGAACTGCTCTTCCATCGCCTACGATCCCTCGTTCATTTTTTTGACGCCCCGGCGATGCCATTGCTCCAACACGAAATACCCCCCGGGCTGGAACCCCAGATTCGCGTAGGTCGCGTGCGCATGGGTGTTCTGCTCTTCGACGTACAACCGCATTCCGACCACACCCGGATCGTCTTGAGCGGCGGTCCGAAGATGCTCAAACAGCGCTCGAAACACTCCCTTCCGACGCCGATCGGGAACCACATACACGCTCTGCAGCCACCAAATATCGCCGTTCCGCCAGTCGCTCCACTCATGGGTATGCATCAGTTGTCCGACAATCTCGCCGTCAATCAACGCGAGGTAATACCGCCCCTTCCGAGCGTCGGCAAGCAACGCCTGGACTCCCGGCTCGATGTGACTCCGGTCGAGGCGTTTTCCCTCGCTTTCCTCCGCCAGTCGGCAGTTAAAGTCGGCAACCGTCTCCCAGTCGGCAGGACCGGCGAGGCGGATGGTGATTTTCGGCGGGTTCGTCACTGCGCGGGTCCACAGGGAGTTTCTGACTGACAATCGGCGGGAGTATAGCAACTGATCCTGACTGACGGCACATTCACTCGTGGAGCGTCTTCCCCGCCCCTCCACTTCTGATACAATGCTCGCAGTGAAGTTTGTCGATGCGTCCCCGTCGTCTGGAAGAACCGAGTCGCCATGGCCCACCCGATCACCCGTCTGCTCTCACGTCGCCGTTGCCTGAAGCTCGGAATGCTGGGAATGGGGGCCTCGGGGCTGTCTCTGCCGCAATTGCTGGCGGCCGAAGAAACCAAGCGGATCAAAGCCTCCGCCGACTCGTGCATTCTGCTCTTTCTGAACGGTGGCCCCAGCCACCTCGACATGTGGGACATGAAGCCCGAAGCTCCCGATGGAATTCGAGGTGAGTTTCAGCCCATCGCCAGTTCGCTCACGGGGTATCAGGTCTCGGAACACCTCCCGCGTTTGGCGCAGTGGATGCACAAGTCGCTGGTGGTCCGCAGCATGCATCACAGTGTGAACAACTCACACGCGGCGGCCGTTTACGCGTCGCTGACGGGGCACGACCGGGGTGAGATCGGCGGCGGTGCCCGTCCCGATGATCATCCCAGCCTGGGTTCGGTCATGAGTCGCCTGCGCCCCGTCGCCCGCGATGTCTTTCCGCACGTCCATCTGCCGTATGTCACCAAAGAGGGAGCGGGTGGACCGCCCCAGCCAGGTTTTTTTGGCGGCATTCTGGGGCGCGCTACCGATCCGATGTTCGTCCTCAAGAATCCCAATGAAGCTGACTTTCGCATCGCCGAACTGAGTCCCAGCCCCGACGTCTCGGCCGATCGGCTGGCTCAGCGTCGTGGACTGATCAACACGCTGGACATTCCCACGCAGACTGCCGGTTCCGCCGGGCAGGAAATGCAAAAAATGCAGGAACGGGCGCTCGACATTCTCACCTCCGAACAGACACAGCGGGCATTCCGATTGTCGGAAGAGAGTGATGCCGTTCGCGAAAAATACGGGCGGAACATTTACGGCCAAAGTGTGCTGCTCGCCCGCCGGCTGGTCGAAGCCGGCACCCGGGTCGCGACCATTTCGTGGGCCCCCGACGCAAACGCCACCTGGGACACCCACGGGAGCAACTTCAAGTCACTCAAGGGGACGCTTTTGCCGCAGCTTGATTCGGCCTGCGCGAGCCTCATTGAAGATCTGCACGTGCGTGGCATGCTCGACCGGACCCTGGTGGCGGTGTTTGGCGATTTCGGCCGCACGCCGAAGATCAACGCCAACAACGCCGGTCGCGATCACTGGAATTTCTGCTACAGCCTGATGCTGGTGGGGGGTGGCATGAAGGAAGGGTACATCTACGGATCGAGCGATAAAATCGGAGCGTTCCCGAACAGCAATCCGCTGGTGCCGGGGGATGTGATTTCGTCGATTTACCAGGCGCTCGGCGTCCACCATGAGGGCGAAGTCTATGACAACCAGAACCGCCCGCATCGGCTGGTTCCGTCGGGAACTGTGCAGTCCGACTTCTTCGCCTGAGCTCTTTCGAGGGGACTCTGGTGATCGCCCACAAGTTTGGTCCTCGATCATTAGCGAATCGAGTCGCTGCGCGTCACCGAACGAAATCCGGCAAGCCGCCCATCACCGCAGGGGCCGGCCTGCCGGGCGACCTCCCGGGGTTCGTCCGCCAAAGCCCATGCCGAACGCTCTGGGCTCGAAGCCTTTCGCCTGACCCGCCAACTGGTCGGCGACCGATTTCGTGCGAAGTGTGATGAACCGTCGCGTGGGCATCGACTGGCCAAATTGTCCGCCGCCTCCGCCGAACCCCGCGGCGAATCCCCCGCCTCCCCGTCCTTCGTTGCGCCCTGCGATCGCCTTCGCTTCGGCGGCCAGAGGGGCTTTCAACTCGGACTCGAACTCTGCGAGCCGCGTGACGAATGCCTCCTCGGTGAATACCGTCTGACACAACTCCTGGAGAATCTCAAGATAGCGTTGTTTGTGGTCCGGGATCGCGAACAGTCGCTCGATCAGTTTGTTCTGCCCCGCGTGGGGATGATGGATGCTCAATTCCACCAGTTGTTCTGGAGTGCCGACCGCTGGCCAGGTCGCCAATGACAGATCAAGATCCCACGGAATGAACACGAACTTCTTCGTGCCGGGTACCAGATAGAGGTAATAGTTGTGACCGTAACCCAGGTAGCTGTCGAGATTCGCCAGCAGGGTATTGGCCGCGATGAAACGCAGAAAAGAGTCGATCTCCAGGTAGGAACCAATCTGGGCCGCGAATTCCCTGTCGGTCCCCAGGTCGATCATTCGCGTGAAATCGATCAGCCGCTGTTGCTCCTCCTCGGTAGGTTCGGTTTCGGGATGGTATTGAGCTTCATGGGCCTTCCAGTCGTCCCCACGGTGACCCAGGCCCCCTTGCAGCCCCTCGGGCTTTAACAACATACCCCGGCCATCCTGAAAGTGTTTTTCGAGAAACGCTTTTCCGACCTGCTCGACCAATGTGAAAACTCCGACCAACTCGTGGTCGTATCGATCAGGGACCGAGAGGGTCAGTTCGACGAACGACGTGCGCGGGGCGGTGAGCCCGGCGTCACGAAAGAACGCGTACGACATCGCCTCACGGGTCCGGGTCGGGTCGCTCACGCCGCTGTTGAAGTTCAGCATCGTCAATCCGTCGAGCTTCTGCCCTTTGACATGGCGATTGAGGTCGATTTTGAACGGCTTTTTGAGCGACTGGGCCGCCGCCATGTAGGTGTAGTTCCCCTTATAACGGACGGCGACATCGCAAAACGTCCCATCCTCGAAGACGAGATCGCCGTGCGCCCAGGGGAAATTGACCCCGAACGTGTTACGGTGCGTTCCCTCGGGAGCGGGGGTTGGCGGCCCGAACCCTGGTGGCCCGAACCCTGGTCCGCCGGGACGACCGCCCCCTGCGGGAGTCAGCGCCGAGAACTGCCGTTCGCTGAGCTTCAGATGGAACTTCTGGATTCCCCCCGTTGCGAAGATCCGATCGCCGGTTGTGGTCTCTTTCTCGGCCCCGGTCCCGATGGTTGGGACAAACAGCGACACGAACACGACCGATGTCACCCAATACAGAAATCGGTTCATCAGAGAAGCACCTTGGAGCGCGGAAGGGATCTCGTCCTGTCGGAAAAACGGCCAGCACGGGCTGACCGTGGTCCGAGCCGTCATTATGCGCTCCGCAGGAAACGGAAGAAACTGAATTCCAGATTCCGGCCTCGCGAACCTCGGTTAGGGCAGCAGGGAACTTGACCTTTTTTCCCCTCTCGGTTGTGGCGTCAGATTCTGCCGATACAATCACTCCGTTCCCGCGAACCGGACCGCCGATTCGCTCATGCATCTTCCGTTGTGATTTCTTCAGGGAGAGGAGCATTTATGCCCGATCAAGGTCATCCCACGCGTGAGGACCAAATCCGGAGTGGATCCGGGTTCAGTCGTCGCGATTTCCTCAAGGGGTCGGGGGCGGCCGTCGCGGCCACCACGCTGGCCCAGTCGGTCAGCGAGACCGAAGCGGCGCAGCAGGCGGGCACCAAGGTCGCCCCGGCGAAAGCGTCTGCGGTTAAGCTCGACATCAACGGCAAAGCGGTGACCGTCACCGTCGAGCCTCGCGTCACCCTGCTCGACGTCCTGCGCGACGACCTCAGCCTCACCGGGGCCAAAGAGGTCTGCGACACGGCAAATTGTGGTGCCTGCACGGTGCTGCTCGATGGCAAGGCGGTCTACGCCTGTTCGGTCCTGGCGCACTCCGCTGTCGGGAAGAAGATCATGACCGCCGAGGGGTTGGCGGGTCAGGGAGTCGACGCGGTCGCGCAGTGCTTCGTGAAGCACGACGCCACCCAGTGCGGCTATTGCACCCCGGGTTTCGTGGTGGCGACGCGGGCGTTTGTCGCCGCCAAGCCGAACGCGACGGTGGAAGACATCGGCAAGGGGCTGGGGGGCAACATCTGCCGCTGCGGCACCTATGCTGGCGTGATCGCCGCCGCTCTCGAATGTTCGAAGAAGGGAGGCAAGTAGCATGGCCGAACGCAAACATGCCTGGGGACCGCGCGACCAGAACGTGCTGATCGGGAAGGAAATCACCCGCATCGACGCGCTTCCGAAAATCGTCGGGTCGGCCAAATACTCGGCTGACATCAACAGCAAAGGAACGCTGTTCGCCAAGCTGGTGACCTGTAAGCACGCCCACGCCAAGATCAAGAAGATCGACATCGAGGCGGCGAAAAAGGTGCCCGGCGTCAAGGCGGTTCACCTCTTTAAGGACATCGACGAAAACGAGATCAAGTGGGATGGCGATCTCATCGCCGCCGTCGCCGCCGAACGGGCCGAACAGGCCGCGGATGGCGTGAAGGCGATCGAAGCGACCATCGAATACGAGGTTCTCGAACACTTCGTCGATGAGGAAAACCTCGAAGCGGGCAAGAAGGCCGAACGCTCGAAAGTGCTCGGAAGCGCCAGCGAAGGGGACGTCGAGGCGGCGATCCAGGGTGCCAAGGTGGTCCACAAAGGCTACTACGGCATCCAGACGATCAGCCACATGTGCCTCGAACCGCACGGCTCGCACTGTGAATGGAAGGGGGACGACCTCGACGTTCACCTCTCGACGCAGAACGTGTCGGGGACTGCCGGTCAATTCGCCGAGCCGTTGGGAATTGATGAAGCCAACGTCACCATCACCGGCAACTATGAAGGTGGCGGTTTTGGTTCGAAGTTCCAGGCCGACGAATGGGGTCTGGCGGCTGCGAAAATGGCGAAAGAAGCGGGTCGGCCGGTTCGGTTGATGCTCGACCGTGCGACGGAGTTGAAGACTGCGGGAACGCGTCCTTCGGGCTTCGTCGAAGTCACGGTCGCGGCGGATGCAGAAGGCAAAGTGGTCGCGTGGGAAAGTCATCACTGGGGGACCGACGGTCCTGGCGGTGGTGGTGTCGACGTGCAGCAGTTGCCGTATCCGTTCAAGTTCCCCAATTTCAAGCGGTCGCAGACCGGGCTGGAATGCAACACCGGGCCGAACCGGGCGTGGCGCGCACCGCCGCACCCGCAGTTGTGCGCGATGACGCAGACCGCGCTGGACGACTTGGCCGCCAAGCTGGGGATGAACAGCTACGACTTCTTCCTTAAGAACCTTGAGTTCACGCTGAACGACAAAGCGGGAACATATGCCGAGGAAATGGCGATCGCCGCCAAGGCGATTGGCTGGCAGGAGAAGTGGCATCCGCGTGGCGAAGGAAAGGGACCGGTCAAACGGGGACTGGGAATGGCCTTGCATCGCTGGGGCGGGGGCGCTGGCCCCTGTACCTGCGAGGTCAAGGTTCATCCCGATGGTTCGGTTGAGACGTTCCTGGGAAGCCAGGATATCGGAACCGGAACCCGCACGATCATCAGCATTGTGCTGGCCGAGACGTTCGGCCTGCCGCTGTCTGGTGTGAAGGTGAACCTGGGATCGAGCAAGTATCCGACGTCGGGTGCTTCCGGCGGCAGTATTACCGTCGGCGGCGTCTCGGGCGCTCATCGACGGGCCGCTCAAGACGCTCTCTGGACGATCTTCGACAAGGTCGCCGAGAAGTATAAGGTCGAAGCGGACGGACTGTCGGCTCGTGAAGGGAAGATCTTCGCGGGGAAGAAAGAAGTCTGTTCTTGGAAGGACGCCTGCCGACTGATTGGCCCGATGCCCCTCGTGGTGAAGGGGGAAGGACCGAAGAAAGACGGTCTGACCGCCGACCAGGTGGGTGGTGTGCAGATGGTCGATCTGTCAGTCGACACTGAGACCGGCAATGTCCGCATTCACAAGTTTGTGTGCGTGCAGGATTGCGGGTTGATCCTTGATGAGTTGACTGCCAAGAGCCAGGTGCTGGGCGCTCTCATCATGGGGATCGCGTACTCGCTGAGCGAAGAGCGGATCATGGACAACAAGACCGGCCGTTACATCAACGCCGATCTGAAGAACTACAAGTTGCCGCGAATTGGCGACGTGGGTGAGTTGGTCGCAATCATGCACCAGCCCGCCAGCGAATACGATCGTGGCGTGGTGGGACTGGGAGAGCCGCCGGTCATCGCTCCTGGAGCGGCGATCTCGAACGCGGTGGCGAACGCCATTGGTGTGCGAGTCCCGGTGCTTCCATTGACCCCCAAGCGCGTGCTCGACGCCCTCAAGAAAGGAGGCAACGCATGAGTTCCTTCGAATTTGCCAGCCCCCGCACCGAGGCCGAAGCGGTCGAGCTTCTGGCGGCGCACGACGGCCAGACCGCCGTCCTCGCCGGCGGGACCGACCTGATCAGCCTGCTGAAGGCCGACATTGTCACGCCCCAACGCGTGGTCGACATCACCAACATCAGTTCGATGAAGGGGGTGACCTCGGTGACCGGCGGTCTGCTGGTCGGCGCGCTCACCACGCTCGACGAGATTCTGGTGCATCCTCTTTTGGCGGGACATCCGTCGCTGGCGCATGTCGCCGACGGCGTCCACGCGATCCAGATCCAGTCGGCCGGCACGCTGGGGGGTGACCTGTGTCATCTGCCCAACTGCTGGTACTTCCGGAATGGATACGGACTGCTGGGAACGCTGAATGGCGAGTCATTGCCGGCCGAGGGCCGCAGTGATTTCCACGCCATCCTGGGGAACCAGGGGCCGGCGAAGTTTGT
Organism: Planctomicrobium piriforme; assembly: GCA_945860955.1. Classification (GTDB taxonomy): domain Bacteria; phylum Planctomycetota; class Planctomycetia; order Planctomycetales; family Planctomycetaceae; genus UBA10511. Next base: position 9,991 of record CAMATH010000009.1, on the reverse strand, counting down.
GTCGGCGTCGCGTTTCGCACCCGCGCTGATCGCGCTGGGGGCGAAGGTTCGCATCGTCGGCCCGACTCCCGACCAGGTCACGCTGTTGCCGATCGAGTACTTCTACGTGACACCCAAGTCCTCCGATCAACGGGTGACGGTGCTGACGCCAGGTCAGTTGGTGACTCACGTCTGGCTGCCCGAGGTGAGTTCAACCCTCGCGAGCGCCACGTACGAAGTGCTGCAGATGGAAGGGTTGGATTACCCACTGGCGTCGGCCGGTGTCGCTTTGGAAATGAACGGCCGGATGGTGACTGAAGCCCGTGTCGTGTTGGGGCATGTCGCCCCGACGCCGTGGGTTTCGCACGATGCCGCCGAGGTTCTGAAGGGACGCTCGATCGACGAAGCGACCGCGCAGGCGGCGGGAGATGCCGCCGTCGCCCGGGCGACTCCACTGGCGCACAACGAGTACAAGGTTCAGATCGCACGCACGGCGGTGAAGCGGGCGCTGCTCCGCGCCGTCGGCCAATTGGAAGGAGTGAGCTGAGATGAGCGATTTCAACGTGCTCCAACCCGCCCCGGTTCTGGGCGAACGTTGCCGGAGCCTGCGCTGCAAAGGTATGTACCTGAATTACGGTCTGTCCGAGGCCGACCGCGTGGCGGGAGATGGGAACTTCTGGTGTTCCCGCAACCAGCGCGCGTTTGGTCCCGACGATCAGTTCGTCGGTGACAAAGAGTGCCGTGACGCCGGACGGTCCTGCTACGAAGCGTAGTCTCGGCGGAGAACAATTGGATTCCGCGCGGGGCCGCGAGTCGGTCCCCGCGATGTGAGACCACCCGGAGCGACGCGATCCGCCCGGGAGCCATTTCGGGACTCTGAACAAAACCAGCCCGGCGATTTCCATCGAAATCGCCGGGCTGGTTTTTTTTGTGGAGTCCCCGGGCGCTCTTTACCGGAACTTCGAAACGGTCGAGTCAACTCCGGCAAAATTCCAGCGAGTCGCAACCTCACACTTTTCGAGTTTCGCCGGATATACTCGCTTGCCTTTACCCCGCGCGCTCCGCGTTGAGACGTTTTGATGGAGCCGCGCCCGTCAGGAAGCGGGAGTTTGATACCGCTTCGTAACGGGCGCGGCTCCCCGAAATTGTCTCGTTTCCGGCCGTGCGAGGTATAGAACCCGTCCGCTGAGCCGATCGATTTGCCTCCATGCCAGAAACACCCGCGCCGGGAAATCCGGACACCCCTTGGTTGAATCACAACTGGGTCTTCCATACTCAGATCTTGCTGGACTCGTTTCGACATTGGATTGGCCGGGAGTTGATTCCGCGTGACGGTACAGCCGGAGATCAGGCGCGGGCGCTGTTTGAATCGGAATTCGTCGTGGTTTCACATGGAACTCAATCCGACCCGATCCTCAACTACGGGAATCGGACGGCGTTGAAACTGTGGGAAATCTCCATTGAGCAACTTCGCCAGACCCCGTCGCGTCTGACTGCCGAGCCACTGCACCGGGATGAGCGCGCCCGATTGCTGGAACGGACGACGCGGCAGGGATATGTCGATGACTATCAGGGAATTCGGATCGCCACGACCGGTCGGCGATTTCGCATCCATCGGGCAACCGTCTGGAATCTCAGGGATTCCGCCGGAGCGTTTGCCGGGCAAGCGGCAACGTTCTCAGAGTGGGAATTTCTCGAAGGGTGAATCCAAACCGATCTTGCCAAAAAATCATCCGTTGTGGTAAATCGACGTTCCCTCCTCATCTCCCTTCCTGTCGTCCCCCCACGTCCTTCTCCGCAACCCTGTCTAACTCCTGCCGGGTAGTCGCATCTGACGAGCCTGGCCGTAGGTTACTGCGCATGTCTCGAATCTGGAATCCCGTCGCGGCAATCCTGCTGTTCGTTGGCGTCGCCGCGTGTCAATCACCATCCAAACCGTCGTCCCAGGTGAAATACCAACGGGTACCCCCCAGCGGGAAGTACACATTTGTGGATGTGAAACGTTTCAAATCCGACGAACTCGCTCAGGTTCCGAAGGGGGCCCGATGCACCGTTGAGACGACGAACACGAATCGTTCGGTCACAGGCTACGTTCAGAAGTCGGGACCTGACGGAATTGTACTGGTCAATGCCGAGGAAATCGTCGCCAAGACCGAAGTCCCCTCCAACATGAACGGCAACGGGTACGACCACCGCGCGAAAGACAAAGTGACCCTGGCGGCCGGTGAAGTGGCGTCGGTTCGGGTGTTTCGCGAGTGAAGCCGATGACCCGGACTACGGCTTCTCGACCGCGGACTGAGTTTTCTCGAAAACAATTCGACTGGTCGCAGCACGGAGCTTTGCACGGTCGCGTTTTTCCGTCAGCTTCCGCTTCCACACCGTTATGTCAGCAATCGACTGGTCAAGTTCGCTCAATTCAAATTCCCATGTCGAGTGATTCGCCTTTTTGGCGATCTCTTCGTCTCTCAGCTTTTCGAGTTGATCCAGTTCGGCGACCAGTTGCAGCCGGGCGTTGGATACCTCTTTGAACTCCGCGGTTTCGGATCCGGTCGCTTCCGTAAATGCCGCCAGTCGGGCGTCGAGTGCGACCTTGTCCAGCAAGAGTCTGGCACGGCGTTCCGCCAATTGTCGCCACAATGCCTCCTGTATGACACCATCCTTACCAAGCGGATTGATTTGAACTCGTTTCTGAAGACGTTCGTGGGCACGCCGCCAGTCTGAAAGTTTCAGCTTGGCTTCGCTCAGCGCTTCATCTATCGCAGCCAGCCGTTTGGCATGGGCCAGACTCACCCGTTGATTGAACTCATTGATCACAGCGTCGGCGACCGCATTCGCCACCGCCGCCCGCTCCACATCGTTTCCCGCCGTGAATTCAATCCGGAGACAATTCGTGTCGGGTGTCGTCACTTTCAAGTGGTGCGCGAACAGCAACTCGGGCTGCGCCTCTTTTTGAATCCGGGGCAATTGCGAAATCAGATTGTTATTGATCACCTGTTTCACTACCACGGGGCTGGAGGCGAATCGGCTGATCACCCCCGGGTCGACGTACCAGTGGTGTTCTCGGGTGCCAAATTCTTCGAAATCGTCGTCCAGCAACTGCCCGCCACGGGTGATCAAGATCTCGGCGGCCAAGCCAGAAGGGGCCGTAGCCGCCGGCTCCCCACTCATTGAAATCCCGAACAGACTCACTGCCGTCGTAATCAGTAGGCCGGCAATGACCACAGGCCGCAAACTTGACCAGATCTCCCGCATCGCAATCCCCTTTGATTATTCCATGAGTCGACCATTGACAATTCCAACCAGCCCAGGAATCGCGACTCGCTCCGCGCCAAAAGCTGGGCTGTCAGACTATGGGCGCGGCGATCGATTGTCAAATAGAATCTCTGTGACTGCCCGGATCTATTTCGAGGATACGAAATGGTCAGCCGACGACGGATCGGCGGTATTGCGGATCAATCGCATTCCCCTGGTCACTGTGAGATAATCTCCGCCACATCGGCGAACTCTGAGATCGATCCTGCGCTCCGGCTGACATCTGGCCGACAGATTCGATTCGGGTTTCGCTGACGATGGGATTTGACTCGATGTTCCGTGCCTGCCTGCGATCCTGGAATGCGCCCCCGCACTCCCTGGTTTCCACATTCTTCGCGTTCTGGTGCGTGTCACTCGGAATCGCGAACGCGGCGGAGACCTATCAGATTCTTCCGGAAAAGCTGGAACTCGTCGGACCGCACGCCCTCCAACGGGTCGTGGTCGAACGTCTGACCGATGGCCAGCCGGCCGGCGATGTGACCGGGTCGGCACGACTGTCGCTCTCTTCCCCCGACATCGTCCGCCTGGACGAAGGGGTGTTGTCGCCCGTGGGGGATGGCGAGGTGACGCTCACTGCGGAAGTGAACGGCCAACGCATCTCCTCCCGCGTTGTCGTCCGACAGTCAAAAGCGGACGAACCCTGGAGTTTTCGCCACGATGTCCAGACCGTGCTGACCCGCGCGGGATGCAATATGGGGGCGTGTCACGGGGCGCAGGCGGGAAAAAAGAACTTCAAGCTCGCGCTCCGTGGTTATGACCATGAAATGGACTTCAACACCCTCACTCGCCAGGCGAAGGGGAGACGAATCAATCGAGATGATCCGGCGAAGAGTTTGCTGCTCGTCAAGGGAGCTGGCGAAGTCCCCCACGGTGGCGGAACCCGCTTCGAGCCGGAGAGCCTGGAATATCGCATTGTTTCCGAATGGATCGCGCAGGGAACCCCCGCCCCCTCGAACACCGATGCCACTGTGGTCAGCCTCGAGGTGCTGCCGCGACAGGTGACCCTCGCGGGCCAGAGCCGGCAGCAAATGCTCGTTCAGGCGACCTACAGTGATGGCCGCAGACGGGACGTTACGCACTGGGCCAAGTACACCAGCACCGAAGCGGGGGTTGCGACCGTGGATGAGGAAGGGGTGGTTTCGGTCGCCGGTCGGGGAGAGTCGGCGATTACCGTCTGGTTCGCCAGCAAAGTCGCGGTGGCGAATATCAGCGTGCCGTTCGACCAGCAGGTACCGCCCGAATTCTTCACACAAAGTCCCCGCCGAAACTTCATTGATGAGCTGGTGCTGGCGAAGCTGCAGCGACTCGATATCCCCCCGTCCGGCCCGGCCAGTGACAGCGAATTTCTCCGCCGGGCGCATCTGGATGCGCTGGGAGTTTTGCCAACCGTGGAGGAAACGCGGGCGTTCCTCGCGGACAGTTCACCCGACAAGCGGGATCGGCTGATCGACGCGTTGCTGACACGTCCGGAATTCGTCGATTACTGGAGCTATAAATGGTCGGATCTGCTGCTCGTCAGCACAAAGAAACTGAAGGGGCCGGCGGTCTGGTCGTTCTACAACTGGATTCGCGACGCGGTCGCTGACAATCGGCCCTGGGATGAATTCGCCCGTCAGGTCTTGACGGCGCAGGGAAGCACGCTGGAGAACGGGGCGGCCAACTACTTTGTGCTCCACAAAGATCCCAAGGTTCAAAGTGAAGCGACGACGGTGACATTTCTGGGACTCTCGGTCGGTTGCGCCCAGTGTCATGACCACCCGCTCGAACGTTGGACGCTCGACGACTATTACGGACTGGCGAATCTCTTCGCACGCGTTCGAACAAAAGACACCGGGGTCGACGGCGAGTCGGTCGTGTTCTCGGTCGAATCGGGAAACATCAAGCATCCGACGCGCATCGGAACTCCGCTCGCCCGTCCGCTGGATGGCGAAGCGCTCGCTGATCAGGATCCCCGCGACCGACGGGATCATCTGGCAAGGTGGTTGACCGCCCCAGAGAATCCCTACTTCGCGAAAGCGCTGGCGAATCGGGTCTGGGCGAATTTTATGGGACGCGGACTGGTGGAAATGGTCGACGACCTGCGGGCGACCAATCCTCCGACGAATGGCGAATTGCTCGACGCGCTCGCCGCCCACTTTGTCCAATCGGGTTACAACGTGCGTGACCTGATTCGTACCGTGATGCGGTCGCAGGCGTATCAGCGGACCGCCGCCCCACTCCCCGGCAACGTTGCCGACGACCGGTTTTATTCCCATTTTCTGGTGAAGCGCATGTCGGCCGAGGTGCTGCTCGACGCGCTGTCGCAGGTCACACAGGTTCCGACCGAATTCCCCGACTATCCCAAAGGATTGCGGGCATTGCAGTTGCCCGACAATAACGTCACCAGCTATTTCCTGTCGGCGTTTGGCCGACCGGCACGGGAGTTTTCCTGTGAGTGCGAACGGAATTCGGAGCCAAACATTACGCAGACGCTGCACCTGGCGAACGGAAAAACGCTGAACGACAAGCTGAAGTCGGCGGACAACGTGCTAAAACGTTGGATCGACGAAGGTGTGGGTGACGAAGAGCTGATCGCGCGGATCTATCTTGGTTCGCTGTCGCGGACGCCGACCGTGGAAGAGTCGCAACGGTTGACGGCGGCACTCGCGGAAGTGACCCAGGGAGTCACCGATCCGGCGCTTCTGGCCACGGCGAAACGGGAGGCGCTGGAAGATGTGCTGTGGGCGGTGCTGACGAGCAAGGAATTCCTGTTCGTCCATTAGGGGTGCGGGTCGCGCCGCGGGCGCGGAGTCAGATTCTGTTCGTGCGGGAAATCGAGAGGCGATCGCAGATGAATTGGCCACGGCTCGGGATGTTGCTGTCGACGTTGTTCGCGTTCTGGTGTTGCTTGGTGGGTGACGACTGTCGCGCTGAGGACGCGAATCGGAATGTTCCCGTCGTCCAGAACGCGTCACAGCGAAAATCGGCCCCCTCCATCACGGGTGTCGCGTTCTCGCCCGATGGAAGCTGGCTGGCGGTGGCGCGCGGTGCCGAGGTTGCGCTGCTCGACGTGGCGACCGGTGCGACGAAGTTTTCCTTGAAAGGTGCCACCCAGAATATTAATGCGGTCGCGGTCAGTCCCGATGGCTCGCGGGTCGCGGCGGCCGGCGGCGAGTCGGGGATTTCGGGCGAGGTTCTGGTCTGGACTTTGCCGAACCCTGAACCCAAACGGTTCGTGGGGCATACCGATTCCATTTACGCGGTGGCCTACAACGCCGATGGCTCGCGCCTGGTCACCGCGAGTTACGACAAGCTGTTGCTGCTGTGGAACGCCGCGACGGGCGAAGTCGTCTCCACGCTGCGACACCACACCGCGCCGGTTTACAGCGCGCAGTTCAGTCCGGACGGCAAGTCGATTCTCTCGGGGGGAGCCGATCAGACAGTGAAACTCTGGTCGGCTGAGACGGGCGAGCGACTGCTCACCCTCAGTGAGGCGACCAAGGGGATCAACGCGGTGGTGTTTCACCCCAAGGGGTTGGAGTTCGCCGCCGCAGGGATCGATCGCACGATTCGCGTCTACGAATGGAATGGGACGACCGCGCGACTGAAACGCGCGGCATTCGCGCACGATGCCCCGGTTTTGACACTCGCGTACAGCCCCGACGGCGCGACGCTGTTTTCCGGCTCGGAGGACCGTCGCGTCAAGGCCTGGGAAGTCGCCACTCTGCGGGAGCGACACATTTACGAGGAACTTTCCGACTGGCCGCTGACACTGGCGGTGGATCCCGCGGGAACCCGTTTGGCCTGTGGTCTGTTCAACGGTTCGTTACCGCTGTTTGAACCCGCCAGTACGAAACGGGTACGGGATCTGGTTTCAGCTCTGAAAGCGCAACACACCAGCGAGCCGCTGATCATCGCGGCGGCTGCCGTTCAGGAGCAAGCGCCGCCCACCCCGTCCGCCGCCGAGCCGGCACCGCCAAAACCGAATCCCCCGATGCCCCGGCTCGATTCCATCAGCCCCCGAACCGTCGTTCGCGGGCAGAAGGTGAAGCTGACCCTCTCCGGGCAGAACATCGCCGACGCCGACCGGCTGTTTGTTTCGCACGGGCGGTTGACCGCGACGTTGCTCCCCGGCGATCCCAAAAACGCGAATCAGGTGTCGTGTGAGATCGAACTGCCGGCGGATTTTGAACCGGAACTTGTCACACTGCGGCTGCATACTCCGCTGGGCAGTACCGCCGCCCGGTCGTTCTACGTGGGACCGTTCGCCGAGGTCGGGGAGATGGAACCCAACAACAGCCGAGAGGTGGCGACGCCGGTGACACTGCCGGCGACTTTGACGGGGGCGATCGCGGTTCGTGGTGACATCGACGTCTGGTCGTTTGACGCCAGCGAGGGGCAGGAACTGGTTTTTCATCTCACCGGACCCAATTTGGGGTCGTCGTTGCAGGCGAGAATGACAGTCCGGGACATGCACGGACAACGACTCGCGTCACAGGTGCGGCGGACCGGTCGCTCGGAGGTGACGTTGGGATTTCGGGTGCCGCAGGCCGGCAAGTACACGCTGGAGATCCAGGACCGCGACAACACGGGTGGGGGCAACCACTACTATTACGTCCATGCGGGACTCTTTCCATTCGTCACCGGTGTCTTCCCGTTGGCGGTCCGTGGGGCGGATCAAGGGGAACGCGGGGCCAACGAGGTGACAGATCTCTCGGTGACCGGGTTCAATCTGGACGGGGTCGCACCGATTTCCCCGGCTCCCGGCGCCGGGGGACGCAGTCCGATCGTCCAGACCAAACTGGGGGTCTCGCTCAACGCGGTACGTTATGAGCAAAGCCGATTCGCCGAATTCACGGAGAACGAGCCGAACGATGATCCCCGATTGGCACAGGTGGTAACGATCCCATCGGGTGTCAGTGGCAGGATGCACACGCTCGATCAGATCGGGACGGATGTGGATCATTTCGCGTTCACGGCACGACAGGGAGAGCGATTGACCGTGGAAGTGATCGCGCGGCGAATCGGTTCGCCGATGGATTCGGTGATTGAGATTCTGGACGCGGAGGGGAGAGTCCTTCCCCGGCAAACGCTGCGATCGGTTTCGGAGACGTACACGGAGCTGCGAGATCACGACTCGCGCAGCAAGGGGATTCGCCTCCACAACTGGGAGGATTTTCTCCCCGGCGATTTGATTCTGCTGGGGGGCGAACTCGCGAAGATTCAGATTCTGCCGCTGGGGCCGGATGAAGACGTGAAGTTTTTCGATCGGGGGGGAGTGCGGCTGGGATATCTGGGAACGACCCCCGAAGCGCATGCGCTCAATCGATTCGCATACAAGGTGGAAGTTCACTCGGCTGGTCAAAAATTTCCCCCGAATGGCATGCCCGTAGTCGATCTTCCCTGGCGCAATGACGACGGCGGACCGGGTTTTCAAAGCGACTCGGTCCTTTGGTTCGACGCGCCGGCGGATGGCAACTACATTGTTCGGCTGCGGGACGTGCGGGCGCGCGGGGGGTTGGACGCGACTTATCGGCTGGTCATTCGTGAACGGCAGGAAGACTTTCGCGTCGCGATTGATCCGGAGAACCCGAATGTGCCGCGAGGTGGGGCACTTCCGGTGAATGTGACCATCCAACGACTCGACAACTTCAACGGACCGGTGGATGTTCGGCTGGAAGGGTTGCCTCCGGGATTCACATCGTCCACGACGCGGATCGGACCGGACTTGGTGACGGGAGTGATACAAATCGCGTCGGACAAGGATACGCCACAACCGCAGGGGGACGAAGGACTGCGCTGGAAGGTGGTTGCAACGGGTCAAGTCGATGGAAAGGTTGTGGAGAGCTTCAGCACACCGGGCTTTGGTGCGCATCAAGTGACGGTGACCTCGCCTCCCGACCTCAAAGTGTTTGTGAAACCAAGGTTGGCGGCGATTGAGCCGGGTCAGCAGGTGAGGTTCACCGTGACGATCGAGCGGCGGAATGGATTCCAGGGGAGGGTTCCGGTGGACGTATTGAATCTGCCGCACGGACTGCAGGTTCTGGACGTGGGGTTGAATGGAGTCTTGATCAATGAAAACGAGACGAGTCGCTCGTTTGTGGTGTCCTGTGACCCGTGGGCAACGGCGGGAAAATGGGTATTTTTTGCGGCCCCGAAGGTGGAACAGAAGAACGAGCGACACGGATCTGCATTGCTGACACTGGAGGTGAAGACGCCGCCGGAGGCTGCGAGAAAAGAGTCTAGCCACGAGCGGAAATAGTGTGTTTTTCTAGTAGAACACTCCGCGATCCACCGCTATGCGACTCGTGGGTTAAAGTCAATCAAAAAACTGGAAAAACCCCCAAAAGGCATTGCAGACAGATCAAGAGTTAAAGATAGTTGACCATGTAGCCCCCGAGCAACTGCGTTGCGACCGCAAGTTGTCCGGATGATGGATGGGTTAATGTACACCAGGATGTGACTATCGGTACTTTTTTGAGGGCGTGGCGAAATGGCAACTGACACTGAGAGTTTGGTGATCCTGATGGGGGTGATCTTTGTAGTCGCAGCCGGGTGCATCGGATTGGTTTGGATGTAACTGCTCAATAACCCCGCGGTCGGCGCGCGGTCCGGCGGCGCTCGTCGCAGGCGTCGATTGAGTGCGCGAGTTTACGGAGGTGGAGAAGTTGCCTCAGGCCGCTGCCATTATCCGGTCTCGGGTGCGGGGGTCGCAGTCGCT